>CAZBXR010000055.1:0-16334 GCA_964496145.1 uncultured Chthonomonas sp.
TCCCCATCACGGCATTTTGGGTTGGCCTGTTGCTGGCCTACGTGGGCGGTCTTTGGTCGCTCAGCTCGCGGGTGCGAGTGGAAGAGCGAAATAAAGCCACGACCCTCGCGATGGAATTCAATGCATTGGAGGCCGCCGCCGGAGATACCGGCGACGTCGCCGCCTTGCTCCAATCGGCGAAGACCCAGGGCCTGGGTGCCGTCGTGCTCAGTGAGCAAACTATCGGCGACGCCATCGCGAGCGGTCTGCTGATGGTGGTTCCCACCGACGCAGGAGTTGTTCTGCGAGGGGAATCGGAGCTAGTTCGGCGGATCGCCTCCGCTTTGGGCCGCACATTTCCAAAATCTTGGTCTTGGGTGATCCCCGGACAGGTGGATGCTCTCCGGATCACCGGGGTTTCCCTCGACGCGGTCCGTGGCGTAGGGATCGGGCTCAGCCCCAGCTCTGCGGCGGTGGTGCAAGAAGCCGGACTCCAGCTCATCTCTCGGCACTCGAATCGCGTTGGCATGAGCGAAGACGAGATCCGCGCTACCTTGCAGTCCGCCAAAGAATTAGGGTCCATTGGATACTTGCCGCAAGGCGAGCAGGTGATGGGTCAGCGCGACCTCGTCAAGTTCACCGCCGAAACGTTGAAAACCCAAGGGATGCTTTATCTAGCGCCGGAGTTCGCCAAGATTTCTGGCGATGCAATACTCGCCGCCCTGTCCCGCGAGAACCTTGTCCGCCTCCATGCAATCCAAGCCGCCGAAGTCGATAAATTGGCCCCCTCTGCGTACGTAGAGCGTTTTGCCAAGGCGGCCCGAGAACGGAACATCCGAATTCTTTTGCTCCGACCCCTCACCACGAGTGCCAAGTCCCCTCGCGAGATCGTCACCGGTTCCTTGAGTCTTGTCGCGAAAGGCCTCGCTCGTGAGGGAATCGCGCTGGGGCCCGCTCGTCCTTTTGTGGATTCTCAGCCGACGAAACTCGCGCTCATGCTGATTGGCGCGGGGACTCTTTTTGTAGGCTTGTGGGTGCTTTCTTCGATCGGCGCATCTCGGACATTGACGATCGCGGGCGCGGTTGCACTCCTGGGGCTCACTCTTGCCACCCAGGTCGCCTCCGTGGCGAGTCTTCCCGCGCTGGCCGCGAGCATGGTGTTTCCTGTGGCGGCCTATGTCTGGTGGCTCTCTGCTCGGCCGACTCATCCGATTCTTGTCTACCTGCTCATGTCGGGCATCTCGCTTGCCGGGGGACTGTCCGTCGCCGGCCTCCTGAATGGCCTCGACTACTTCGTGCGGATCGATCAGTTTTCGGGCGTCAAGTTTGCGCTGTTTCTCCCGCTTGTCGTAGTCGTCGCGCTCCTGGTTCCTCGACTCATTTCATGGTCCGACGCGCTGAAACGGCCCGCGACTTGGGGTGGAATTGTGGGCGGAATGGTGGCTCTGGTCCTTGTGGGCTTCATGCTGTCGCGCTCAGGAAATGACAACCCGGCCGGGGTGAGTGATCTTGAGCTTCGGCTCCGCTCCATGCTCGATTGGTTGTTCTTCACCCGCCCACGAACCAAGGAGTTTCTAGTCGGGCACCCCGCGCTCCTTTGCGGACTCTTGCTGGCCGCCCGCGAACGGAAGGCAGGCGCACAAGGCCTGAGCGGATGGACGATTGGGCTCATCGCCGTTGGGGCAATAGGCCAAACCAGTATCGTCAACACACTTTGCCACCTCCATACGCCTGTGCTCTTGGGTCTCGCGCGCATCGCTACGGGTCTCCTCGTCGGCGCGGTCGTGGGCTTGGTGTGGTACGCGGTGGCGACAAAGTTGCTTCCAAAGAAGGATCTCAAAGAATCGAATGGCTAAATTACTCTTGACCGGATATTTCGGAGCGGGGAATCTTGGAGATGACGCGATCCTGGAGGGTTTTCTTGAAGCGATTCGAGGCCAGGGTCACTCTTGTGTGATCATGTCTGGGAAACCCCAAGATGCCCCTCGACTTTACGGCAGTCCTGCCATCGACCGGAGGGACCTTGCCGCCTTCTCGCGAGAAGTGAAGGAGTGCGACGCCCTCGTTTTTCCTGGCGGCAGCATTTTCCAAGATGTGACCAGCACGCGAAGCGTGATGTACTACTACCAGCTTGTCCGCAAGGCAAAGTCCGCTGGCAAGAAGGTCATCATGCTCGGTCAAGGGATCGGTCCCTTGAACACGATGATTGGGCGGACGTTAGGCAAGGCCGCATTCAAGGCCGCCGACGTGCTCGTCGTCCGAGATCCCGACTCGGTGCAAACGCTTTCAAAACTCGGAGTTCCCAACCGCGCAAAGCTCGCAGCGGACATGGCTTTCTTGCTGCCCGCTCCAGATATGGATACCGTGGGGGAAGCCTTTGAAGTCGGCGGGATGCGAGGGGTCGGCATCATCGCCCGACCGTGGGGGAAAACGGAAGAGATTGTGAAGCTCTTTTCCGAACTCTGCAATCACATGATGCAGCGACGATTCATGCCGGTTCTCATCGAGATGGACCGCGCCGAGGACGGACCCCTGATTACTCAGATCGAAAAGTTTCAGGGAGGGAAGATTCCAAACTTGCGCAATCTGCAGTCGGCTGCTCACTTTCAACAACGCCTGATGCGCCTCGATGGGTTGATCTCCATGCGGTTGCACGGAGGGATCCTGGCCACCTCGGTGGGAATGGCGCCGACAATGATTAGTTACGACCCGAAAGTCACCGCGTTTAACAAGCTAATGGGTCTTCCTCCCGCGCTTTCCCTCGGTGGATTGACGGCGGAACGGATTTTTGAGCAGTACATGTCCATGCAAGCCGATCGAGAAAAGCAGGCTCCGGCTCTCTCGAAAAAGGCGCTCGGCCTGGTGAATGAGGCTCGGAAGAACATTTCGTTTATGAATGAAGTCCTTCGGTAAACCAGTGCACGGAACGCAATCTCCTTCTTCTATATCTCCTTTGACGAACTCGCGAAGCCGTCGGCTTCGGGTCCTCGCGGTCCTCGCTGGGTGCTGCGTTCTCGGAACCGCGGCCCAGGCCGAGGGCAAATTCGTGAAAGAGTTTCGCGAAAAGGTGCTGAAGCGAGTCGAAGTCTCGGGGTATCGGCGACTGAGTCTGCACAGTCACCGGGTTACCGGGGATCGCGATGCGTACAACACGGGGAACTACTATGGCCAGGGGCAAAAGAAGTTCACAGACATCGGCCAGGTTGATCTTCGAGGACGGAATGTTCTTGGGCTCTTTAACTTCGATGCGACCATCTTAGACAGTCGGCTGAACGATCCGCAAGGCCAAAAACTCAGCCTCGACTACAAGAACAAACGGCTCACGGTGAATGCCGGGGATATTTACGGCAGCCTCATCAACTCCAACCGGTACGCGAGCTATGCACGGTCTCTTCGTGGAGTTCAAGGGAGCTACCGCACCGGGAGTTTGACGACGAAAGTCTTGTACACCCAAGCGCGGGGGACCGCTCGGACAGTCTCCATTTCAGGAACGAACTCCTCAGGTCCGTATTTTCTGCAAAACAACCAAATCATCCGTGGATCGGAGAAGATCCAACTGGATGGCCAGTCGATGGTAGCGGGTACCGATTACGTCATTGATTACGATTCGGGATCGGTCACATTTTTGGGCCGAGTGGTGCCCCCCACGAGCACCATCGTGGCCAGCTACGAAGCCCTCGGATTTGGGACCAAAGCCGGGACGGTCCAGGGCATGGGCGTCACTCTCAATATGGGGAAGTCGGGCCGCGTCGGCCTCACTGCCCTCCAACAAGTGTCCCGAAGCGGGGGGCAGGGGAGCACACGTCTAGAAAAATTTGAAGGTTTTGGCGCGCCCAGCACCCCCTACTTTCTGCAGTTCGAACCGATCAACACCGCAAGCGTGACCATCCGCGTCAATGGCATCGTCCAAGCTCCCGGCGTCGACTATCGCTTTGATGCCGACAACGCGAGCGTGTTCTACTTCAACCGTTTCATGGCGGCCACCGACAACATCGACGTGGTGTACACCCCGAAGCCAAGGACGACGGTAGAAGGAGACCGCGATGTTTTTGGGGTGGATTACGAACTACCCCTCGGCAAAGCCGGAGGCGCGGGCAGCCTCAAGGTCTTCCAAGCATTGGGTCGACTGAAGAATACGGTCACCCCGAGCAAAGGGCTGGCGCGGGGAGCCTCGCTCGATGTGAAAGGGGGGGATGCGCTCTTTACCGCCACGTATCGAGACGTGCCTACTGGGTACGTCGGCATTGAAACCGTGGGATTTCAAAGGAATGAGAAAGCCTACGACCTTGGGCTTGATCTCACGCCTCACCCGCAGTGGGGTTACAAGATTTCGACAGGGAACTCCGTGGTGGGGGTTCGGACCTCGACCACAACGGGGACCGTGGTTCGGCTGGCACGGGTGACCACGGCAAAAGCAAGCGCGACGTTTCTTACGAAAACCGGATTGACCTGGGAGGCACGTCACGAGCGCGCGCGAAGCCGGCTCACCTCTGGCGACCAATACGCCGATACAAGTTCGATTTTTGGAACGCAACGTTTAGGGAGTGTCGATCTTCGCATCGGTTTAAATCGAACGACGGGAGGTTCGAATCCGGTCAAGGGCACCCCGAGCACATTCTTACTCGATGGCATCGAGTTGGCTACGACATACACGTTTCAACGGGTTCTTAGCCTTTCGGGAAGGGTCGAAACGAGCAATGTCAAAGTGAATAAAGAGCGCGCACAAGGGAAGGACTATGAGCTTTCGGCGAGCTATAGTCCATCAAGAAAGTTCACTTTGTCCTCTCGCTATGCCTTGAGCGATTCGGGTCGACAGCTCACCCAGTTCAACTTCAATAACGGCCTCGGAATTGGGTTTGACGGCAACGGGTTTTCTGGGGGAGGGGAGACCACTCTCTTGGGTGGCGCGTCGAACCTCGAACTGTTCTCTGTGAATTCTCGGTACGAGCTTGCGTCCTGGCTCTCGTTGAACGGGAGCTATCAAGATGCCCGGACCTCGGGCAGCGTCACGTCTAATTCTCGCACTCGATCAAACAACCTAAACCTTGAGGCGCAGGCCCGATACAATCACCGACTCTCCGTGGGTTACTCCACGTTTCGCACCACGTTTGTCGGCAGCGCCCAGCGGTCGGGCACCGATGCCTGGAGCGTCTACCTGGATGGGTCGCCTCCGGGGCGCACGAGCTACTCGCTCGGTTTCTCGCTCTTTGATACTTCGGGGGCATCGAGCTTTAGCCAAGATAGCACCAGCCTCAACGCAAACGTTGGATATCGGCTGGCGGGCCGCCATAGCCTTTTTGCGGACCTCTTCAGCACCCGCTCGACGGGATATCTACCGCAGACATCCTTCGACCTTGGCCTGGGTTACCGGTACGATCTCACGGGGGACATTGGGTTGGTCGCGCAATGGAAGTCACGGCGAATCAGAAACTCTGCTTCGCAGATCACTTCCGGGGCGTACTCAAGCAACGGGTTCGACCTCACTCTCGACGTCAACTTCCGGCCCTAAATGAATCAGCCCTTGGGGCTCCCCGAAAATGGAGAACTCGCCAAGAGCTGATCTTGATTTGCCTTACTTCGACTTGCGTCGGCGCAAGAGGGCAAGCGCGCCCATTCCGATGACGGTGAGGCTTGCGGGCTCTGGCACCACCAGGGAAACATCGTCGAGATAAAAGTCATTCGGGAAGGTCGAAAGGTTCGAGTTCACGATCTCGAATGTGCCACTCGTGGATACGCCCGAGTTCCAGGTGACCATCCATTCATCCCACGTCCCTACGTTATTGTTCAGCGTGAATGTTGAGCCGACGCTGGATCCGTTCACCTTCAACTGCAGCACTGCGGGGCCTCCGCCCACGGCGGTCGAAGTCCAAACCGAGAATTTGTAGGTTTGAGAAGGAACCACGCTCACGGTTTGCCGCCACACTGCAGGCGAGCCGCTGGTCGCGCCGTTGATGACCATGTATTTTCCGGTTCCGCTCGTATGATCCGGAATGTTGAAAAAGGCACCGTTGAAGGTGCTTGGTGTCGACGATACGGTGTATTGGCCTTCGGAACTGTTGCCAGTTGCAAAAACATAGTCCGACGAAAATCCGGTGTTTCCTAGCTCAAACCCGGGATTGGCGAAAAGATTCGCCTGAGACGCAACCGCCCCGGCGACGCCGATGATAGTGAAAAGAGTCCTCATAAATCTGTCCTCAGCTGAAAAGTGTACATCACCTCTAGCCTATTTGGATACGAATTGTCATTTTTTTTTGCACAGGAAAGAGCTATCTCTGGCACCCGGTTAAGGGTTGATTTGCACGGTCTTCGAATCAGTGTAGAAGAGTCTTGCGGCAGTTCCTTGCTCTGGGGAATGGGTGCTGGATCCCCTCAGCCCCCCAAAAGGCGCGCAGGGATCGACTCCGGTCGTGTCGGCGTTCACGCGCACCATGCCTGCCTTGATTTTCCTCGTGTAGTACGTGGCGTAGCTCAGATTTTGCGTGAAGAGCGAGGAGCTGAGGCCGAATTCTGAGTGATTCGCATATTCGAGCGCTTCATTGATGTTTTTCACTCGGGTCAAAGTCAGGACCGGGGCAAAGAGCTCTTTCTGATGAAGTTCGTGATCAGGATCGGCTTCTTCGACAGCAACCGCTGGGAGATAAAAACCTCCGAGGCCAGCCGGAACCGGCACTTGGTGAACAATCTCCGCGTTCTTTGTGATTGCGTGAATCTGATCAACCACCTCTTGGCGAATCACTGGGCCGATCGCGCACCCAGGTTGGAGCGGGTCGGCGATGGAAAGGGCATTCATTTCGTTCTTAAGCTCGTTCACGAAGGAGTCCCAGAGATTGCTTTCCACGAGGCACCGGCTCGTGGCCGTACACTTTTGGCCGGCATACCGAAAGGCCCCTGAGGCGACGAGTTTCGCGGCCAAGGGTACATCGGCTGGTTGGAGCACGATCGCCACGTTCTTGCCTCCCATCTCGGCTTGGAACTTCCGGTTTCGTTGCGCGGAATCTACGGCGAGGAGGCGCCCGGTGTGGGCAGATCCTGTAAAGCTCAGTCCGTCAATCTCCTCGCCCACGAGCGCCGCGCCCACTGTGGCCCCACGACCCAACAAGACATTGACGACTCCTTCTGGCAGGAGAGCCTGAAGGGCGGTTTGGGCGATCCATTGGGAGCAAAGCGGGCTCAGTTCAGAGCCTTTCAGAACCACGGTGTTTCCAAACGCCAGGGCGGGAGCCATTTTCCAGATGGGGATCGCGAGCGGGAAGTTCCACGGCGTGATGAGGCCGACCACGCCGAGAGGCTCTCGAATTGTGTACTGGATCGCTCCCTCGACTTGGCTCGGGATGACTTCGCCCTCGGGGGCTGTCGCTTGTCCGGCGTAGTATCGAAGGATAAATGCCGCCCTCGCGACCTCGCCGGTGGCTTCATCGATGGGCTTTCCTACTTCCTGCGCGATAGCCCGCGCGATTTCGCCTGAATCCTTGGTGATGACATCGGCCCACCGATATAAAAACTGAGCCCGGGCCATGCCTGTCTTCTTGGACCACTCTCCCTGCGCCCGACGAGCCGCACTTACGGCCTTTGCCACTTGCTCCGAGGAAGCTTCGGACCCCTCCGTGAGAATCTCTCCGCGTCGGCCTGGGTTTGAAGACTGCAAGGCATCGCCCTGGCCTGGTTCAAAAACGCCGCCGATGAAATGAGTGAGTGGGGGAACAGACATGACTGAAGGAGAGGTTACCTCCCCAGAACGAGGCGAAATTGATCTAAGATGAAGGCATGGCTTCTCTTTGGTCGGGCGTTTTTCCTGCCTTCACCACTCCGTTTCGCAAGGATCTTTCCATTGACTTTGACGCGCTTGGTCGACACCTCGAGCTGATGTTGTCGAACGAGATTCATGGCGTCGTCATGCTCGGTTCGCTCGGCGAGAACGTGAGCCTTTCCACCCAAGAGAAAGAGCAGGTGATCCGATTTACACTCGACACCGTTGCGGGTCGAGTTCCTGTTCTCAGCGGGGTTGCCGAGTTGTGCACCCAAGCGGCCGTGCGATACATCGCCGAGGCCAAGAGTTGGGGCGTGCAAGGCGTGATGGTGATGCCTTCGATGGCGTTTCGCCCCGATGCCGCAGAAACCGTGGCCCACTACACCACGATTGCCGAGAGCACCGATCTGCCCATCATGGTTTACAACAATCCGTTGAGCTATCACGCCGACATGCTGCCCGAGATGTACGAGCCTCTCTCGAAGTTTGATCATGTGGTGGCGATCAAGGAGTCGAGCGGGGATACCCGCCGGACGACGGACATTCTGACCCGGTGGGGCGATCGGTTCACCCTCTTTGCCGGAGTGGACGACCTTGCGCTCGAGTGTTGTGTGCTGGGGGCAAAGGGTTGGGTTGCGGGAATCGGTCTTGCGTTTCCGAAGGAGAATGCACGGCTCTGGAGCCTGATGATGCAAGGACGATGGGACGAGGCCTTGCCGCTCTACCGGTGGTTTACTCCCCTCATGCACCTCGATGTCGGCCCCAAGTTCGTCCAAAAAATCAAGCTCGCTTTGCATCACGAGGGAATCCATGAAGAGTGGGTGAGGCTCCCGAGGCTGCCTCTTTCTAGCGCAGAAAGGGAGTCGACGCTTCGCATCATTTCCAGCGCCGTAGAGCAGCGGCCATGCTGAAGATTCGGGTCGCGGATTCTCACACGGGAGGGGAGCCGACGCGGACGGTCCTGCCGGGCCAATTCGTCTTTCAGTCTCCTACGATGGCGGGTCGAGCCAAGGAACTGGCCACTTCGCAGAAAGAACTTTTGCGGGCCCTGGTCTCGGAACCACGAGGCTCCGAGGCATGGGTGGGCGCCGTCCTCACCCCGGCCGAGCATGAAGGTTCGGATTTAGGAGTCCTTTTCTTTAACCAAGCTGGCCCCTTGGGGATGTGTGGGCATGGGACCATCGGGGTCGCCGAGACGCTTCGCTATCTAGAAGGCACATCGAACCCCACGATCCAAGTGGATACTTCGGTAGGCACGGTGAGGATCACCGAGCACGAGAATGGGGACTTTTCGTTTGAAAACGTCGTGAGTTATCGCAAAGCGACCGACGTGACTGTCGAGGTCCGGGGCATGGGGCCCGTGGTGGGCGATGTTGCCTATGGCGGCAATTGGTTTTTCCTCGTTCGCAGCCTGACGCTTTCTCCCGATGACTTTGACGCAGATCGGTGGACTGCCCAAACGAGAGCCATACTTCATGCGGTCCGACAAGGTGGCTTTCCTGAGGTCGATCATGTCGAAGTTTTCGGACCCGCGAGTCATGTAGGGCGAGATTCTCGCAACTTCGTGCTTTGCCCTTCCGGGGGGTACGATCGCTCTCCCTGCGGGACTGGCACGAGCGCCAAACTCGCTTGCCTCGCGGCAGACGGCCTGCTTTCAGAAGGGGAAGAGTGGCAGCAAGAGAGCTTTGTCGGCAGCGTGTTTATCGGCTCCTATCGGAGCGTCGAGGGCGGCATCATTCCCCGAATTCGAGGGCGAGCCCACATGATGGGCTTGGGCGAGATTTGTTTTGATCCCACCGATCCATTTCGCTGGGGGATTCACGGGTGAGCACCCCCGTGACGGTCGTTGGCGGAGGGATTGTGGGCCTTTCGGCCGCGTACTTTCTCAGACAAGATGGTCATGAAGTCACGCTCTATGACGACGCCTTCGAACTAGAATCTGGAGCAAGTTTTGGGAATGGCGGGCTCATCACCCCGAGCCATTACGTCCCCCTCTCGAACCCCGCGGCCTTGCGCGCAGGCCTTCGATACTTGACAAACCCGGCGTCTCCGTTTGGGTTCGGCCTTTGTGATTTTGCAACCTTCGCGTGGGCTTTCAAGTTCTTTCGATGTGCGATGTCGAAGGACATGGAACGTAAAGCCCAGCTGTTGGTGGACCTCAATATGGCGAGTCGCGCGATCTATGGGGATTGGGGCAATACCTTTGCCCGAACCGCCGAGATTTCGCTGAGGGGTGTGATGGTCGCGTGTCAGTCCACCGCCGGTTTGTATCACGAACGGGAGGTCGCAGAAAAGGCGAAATCCTACGGCCTGACGGTCCAGCTCCTCGATGCTCAAGGTGTCCAGAAATTGGAAACCGGTTCGACTCTCTCCGCAGAGGGAGGCGTGTTGTTTGAAGAAGACGGGCACATGGACCCTCTAGAGACGATGCGATGTTTGCGAACCGAAGTCTCGCGCTCAGGAGTGAAGGTCGTGCCTCGATCTTGGACTCCGGCTGACCGGGTGTCAGGAGAAAAGCTGGTCTTGGCGGCGGGTGCATGGACCGGTTCCATCGCCCAAAACATGGGGCACAAACTGCCTATGGCGGCAGGGAAAGGGTACGGATTTGACGTCCCGTTAGGGCCGGGTTCGCCCAAAATGCCGACTATTCTCAACGAGGCTCGAGTTGCAGTCACTCCCCTGGCGGATCGCACGCACTTCGTCGGGACTTTGGAGGTTTGTCTCCCGAACCTGACGGTAAACCGCCAGCGATTCGACCCCATGGTGGATTCAATCCGTCGGGCGTATCCCGATCTGAGGATTCCACAGGATGTTCAACCTTGGGTGGGATTGCGGCCTTGCACTCCCGACGGAATGCCTTACATCGGCCAGCATCCCCGCGATCGTGACCTTTACTTTGCCGCCGGGCACGCGATGATGGGGATGAGTCTTGGTCCAGTCAGCGGGAAGGTGATTGCCGACCTTGTCGCAGATCGGCAATCAGAATTCGACTTAGAGCCCTTGTCTCCGGTTCGATTTGGCTAGCGGTTAAAGGCGCGCATCGAATCGATACTCGCGTGGCTCGTCGTTGCTGTCCACGAACCGGTGGAGGACTATCAGTACGCCTTTCGGAGGGAAACCTACCGTCGTCACCCGAATTCGAACGGAGTCCTTTTCCACATCCTTGCCATCGACTCGAATGATATGCTTCTTGTTTGGTGTGATCCAAGACTGAACCGACCCTTGAACGTTGTTTCCCTCATCGTCGTCGTACTCATACGTCCATTTCGACCACGCGCCCTCGGCATCGGCTCCAACAGTGTGGGTTTTGATGACGTTGCCGATTCTCTCGTCATCAATAGACAGCGTCCACCGGTTTGCGGGAATCGGACGGATTTGCCCTGAGTTGAGAGCATTCCATGCCCCACTGAAGGATAACTTTAACAGGTCTGCAATATTCATAGTTCGTCTCCTGCCTCGTAAATATAAGAGGTACTAAGGAAGACGGTACATGGGATATGTTTGTCATAGAAGTGACGAAAATATTCAGAAAACTTCTTCCAAACGCCGATTTTGAATAAACTCCGGCCCGCAGCTCAACTTCTTGGCCAGCGGAGATTTGGGATCGACAACTCGCCAGAACGGGGCAACGTCCTCTAAGGGTGCACCGGCCGCGAGGTCTTCCAATGCGACTTCGGCGATGATCCGTAGGAAGATCCCAGTGGTGAGGGGGCACGTCGCATCCGCGCCGTGTCGAGCGGCCAAATCCGCTCGAATCTCCTCGGGCCGGCGTGTGTTTCCTGGAGCGATTTTTCTTACTTCCGCTTCCAGTTCCTTCGGCGTCGAGATGAGGAGCTTTGCCCCCGCCGAGACTCCCCACATAGATTTCGACATCGTGTCGATGTGGGGGTCAGCCGTCGTTTCGTACTTTTCCCGCCATGTCTTTCTCGCCATGGCTCATTCTGGCACCGATCCTAGGCCGCATTGCCCAGTTGGGTGATCAAATCGACGATGTCAGGATCGTACTTGAGCGGGTCTTTGGCCAAAATCTCGCTGCCCTCTTCGAGAGCTAGAAGAACATGCAAAACGCGGGTCAGCAGCGGCAGCTTTGGCCCAGAAATTCCCCTCGGACCCTTTCCGTCAAACCGCTCATCAAGAGTAGAGAGGGCCGGGACAAGAGTCCGCAGTTCCGGAGCTCGATCCATGCTTTCCAGCGTCTGCGTGTCGTTCTCTGCCTTCGCTCGCAAAAATCGCGGAAGTAGGAGCAACAATGCACGGAGCATTGCTACCTGGTTTCGCGTGAGAGCCAGGCTGGTCTCCAGTACAGGAATGTAGGCTTCACACTTTTTGCGGAGTTGAGAACCTGCCTCATGATCCGAAGGAGTCAACCAGTTTTCCACGCGATCAAAGTCGATCGACTGGGTCTCCGCGCTGTTCTCCAGAAGCCCTTCGAAGTGCCGAACACAGTTTCGGCCTGCCTTCTTGGCCGCAAAGAGAGCACGGTCCGCCGCGCGAATCAGACCCGCGGCATCCCGCGAGTTGTGCGGATAAATCGCCCCGCCGAGACTGGCTGTCACGTGTCGAACCCTTCCAGAGTGAGTCACGATTTCGAGCTCTTCGATCCTCGCTCGGATTCGGTCTGCAACCTGATGCATCACCTCGGCCGTAGCCCCTGGCAAGATGATCGTAAACTCTTCTCCACCATATCGGGCGGCAAGGTCATACGGTCGAATATTCGTCTTGATGACTTCGACAACCTTTCGCAAGACCAAGTCTCCGATATCATGGCCTTCTTCCTCGTTGAACATTCGGAAGTGGTCCACATCAATCATGATGACGCCGACCTCCGAGCGAGTCCGAGTCGATTCGGCCACTCGCCTGAACAAGAACTCTTGCATGGCGCGGTGATTGGCGATGCCGGTGAGAGGATCCTTCGTCGCCAGGCTCTCGACCGAGTCATACATCATGCTCGTGTTGAGAGCGAGGCTGAGGTGCTCGGCGATCGTTTCAAAAAGCTCCTCTTTGGCTTCAAACTTCGTATCGCTCGCCTTCCCGATCAGCTCCAAGATTCCGATGACCTTATCTCCCACCATGAGCGGGATGATGAAGAGTCCGCCGGGTTGCAGATAGCAAAACTTCGCCTCAAGATGGGCTGTCATCAAGTTCTCATGGACGCTATTCAGCCGGAAAGATCGTCGAGAATCCGCGCAAATCTCTGCCAGGCAGCTAGAATCCGCGCCGAGCATGAGAGTTTGAAGATTTTGAATCCCCTGGCGGTTGGCGCCAACGTGAGAAATCAAGTTCAGAACCTGAGTTTCAGGCTCTGTCACCCAGAGCAGTGCCGCGGCCAAATCGGTGGCGGAGGCCAGCTCATGAACGACCGCCGTGCAAAGCGGGGTGAGGTTTTGGTTCATGTTCAGGGCCTTGCCCACCCGCTTCAGCGTATCCGCCTGCAAAAGGGCGTGGTCGGCCGTCTCGCGAAGAGCCTTCTCCTCCGAAGCATCGGTGACCATGACGATGACGTGGAACGACTTTTCGAGGTGCAACCGAGACACGTGGAAACGGAAGCCGTCATAGTACATGCTTCCTGATGTGCCTCGAAAAGCGTCTTGGATCAAAAGTGCCAAGTCTGTCTCTAACAGGCATTGGCCCGTCCTCAGCAAAGGTACAGATGTTGCGATGCCCCAGGTCTTGATGGGGTAGCCCAGGTGATCGAGGACGGCAATGCCGACCTCGGCTGGATTCATTTCTGCCAAGAGTCCCGGCTCGGGAAGGTCCAAGAGAAGGTTTTGGCCGTTCGAAAGGGGCACCACGAGCGGGAATCCCTTGGCATGAAGCAGCACTTCTCCCACGCTCGCGGGGATGCCCCACGCGGCAAGGGATTCTAAGAGGCTATCGGGATTGTTTCGCTTGTGCAAACCTAGTCTTTTATTTCGGCAGATTTTGAGTTCAAAATTACCGGCAATTATGCAAAACTGAGACCCTTGACCCGTCGTCTAAGTATCGTGAATCGCAGGCTCATTCTCTTTATTCCGCTTTTCCTCTCATTTCTCATCGGATGTGGAGGCGGAGGGGGCGGAATTACCGTTCCAACGTCCTCGGCGCTGACCATGAATTTTCAATGGACAGGCCCCGCCGATCCCAGCGGAAATCGTGTCAATTCTGCGATTCTTGCTCTCTATGACCTTTCGGGTGGCCTTAAAGAAAGCCGCGTCCTCAACCGTTCGGCGGGGACGCTTTCCACATTCGACAGTGTTGCTCCCGGAACGTATCGGGTGGAAGTCGATCTCTACAGTCAGGCGGATGGCAACGGAAGTTTGTTGCTTGAGGCCGACCGAGTGCTGACCGTGAGTGGACCTCTCGCACAAACCGTAGACGTCGGCGCACCGCTTGCTTCGGTTCAGGTGGGCCCGAGCGACATTCAAATGGAGACGGAAACGTCTCGACAGTTCTACGCGACGGGGCTCTCTGCAACCGGAGCCATTGTCCCACGATCCCCCTCAAGCTTCACGTACAGCGTGCTGGGCGGCATCGGGCAGATTTCATCGAACAACCTTTTCACCGCAAAGTCGGTGGGTACCGGCGCGGTTCGAGCCACGGATAGTGGTTCGAGCATCGTGGGAGCCGCGACCATCGAGGTGAAGGCTCGGAACATCACCACTACCGAGTGGACGGTTCTTGTCTACATCAATGGCGCGAACGATTTGTATGAGTATAGCGATCTAAATGTAGATCAAATGGAGCGCGTGGCGGGGAATCCAGACACACGTTTTGTCCTGCAGTGGAAGCAATCGCGAAGCCTCTTTCCGAACTCCACTTTTGATGGCACTCGTCGAGTGCTCGTGACTCCGAATACGACGGCGGGAGTCCAGAGCACCGTGCTCCAAGACATGGGAGGAAGCATTGACATGGGGGTCCCCCAAACCTTGGCGGACTTCATCGATTGGGGCAAAGCAAACTACCCGGCGAAGCGATACTGCGTCATCGTGTGGAACCACGGACGAGGTTGGAAGCGGTCCAGCGACAGCGCGGTCCGAAGCGTGAGCGAGGACTGGGTGACCGGGAACCAGATTCAGATTTGGGAGCTCGGAACGGCCCTGGCCGGAAAGAATATTGACGTTCTCGCCTGGGATGCCAGCCTCATGCAAATGATGGAAGTTGCGTACGAGGTGAAGGACCACGTCGACTTTGTCGCTGGTTCTGAGGAGAGTCCTCCAGGCGAAGGCTACCCCTACGACCTTGTATTCAAGAACTGGGAAGCGAACCCGTTTGACCAGACGAAGAGCCTCACGAAGGGATTTGTCGATGGCATGACCAGCTATCCGCCTTACAACAGCCGAAAAATCACGCAAAGTGTGTTGGACACGAGCAAGCTTTCGGCATTGGCGACCGCCCTCTCGAATCTGGCCAGCGCTTGTATTGCCGACAACGCGAGCCTGCAGACGATTCTCCCGAATGTCCGAAACCTTGCCCAAAGCTATAGTCCGACCGGAACACGGTTCTACCGCGACATCAAAGATGTGTGTGACCGCCTCATAGCCGATGCGGCTACGCCGACCGGAGTCAAGAGTGCTGCTCAATCGGTCATCACGGCCCTGGCAGGGGCGGTCGTGTGGGAGGGGCACAACAGCAATTCGGCGAACTCAAACGGCCTTTCGATCGACTTCAGTAGCGGCGCAAAGTTTGGCAGCTATGCCGGAGACTATGGCCAACTGAAGTTCGCACAAGATACGCAGTGGAACGAGTTCCTCGTTCAAGCCCCCTAAGGGGGCGCGGTTACACGGGCTTGCGTTCAAACATGCCAAGCCCGTGGTGCCGGCTCAGCCTTGCCGCTTCCAGCAGAATCTTGGTTCGGCACGCTTCTTCCACGTGCACGTCGGGGACTTCGAGATAAGCGACGATCTGAAGAACGGTCCCGTCTGCCTTCATTTCCCACACGGCCACGCGGTCCATCCCATCGACGTTTTCAGGAACGGAACGAATGTACGCTTGTAAGTCTGCGATCAGCCTTTCCACCTGGCCTTCTTCGCCAGCGTGGTTGATATGAATCGTTGTTTTGAGCCGTCGATATCGGCGAGATCCCATGTTCTCAACGGAGGCTTTGATGAGGTTTGAATTCGGGAGCGTGATGAGCGAGTCATCAAAGGTCCGGATGCGGGTGCTCCGCAGGTTGACCTCTTCGACAACCCCTTCCACGCCTGCCACTTTGATCCAGTCCCCTGTTCCAAAGGGCATATCGATCACGATGGTGACCGCGCCAAATAGGTTCTCTAGGCTATCTTTGCTCGCCAGCGCGATGGCGACGCCACCGATTCCGAGACCGGCCAAAAGCCCCGTCACGTTGTATCCGAGCATCACGCAAATCGAGATCAACCCCAAAATGAGGATGCACACGCGCCCCACTTGACTGATGAACGGCAGGATGACCGTGTTCCCCCGGGTGTTTCGGGCAAGAGCACGATGAGAAGCGATATCGAGGAACGTACACCACAGACCGACGGCCAAAATGGTGGACGCAAAGGTCCCCACCAATGGGGTCAACATGCCAGCGTCGGGATCGAGACCGCCTTGATCGGCGAAATACCACACGTTGACGAGTTCGAGGAGGATCGTTGAGGCGACGGCCGCC
>CAZBXR010000056.1:0-16133 GCA_964496145.1 uncultured Chthonomonas sp.
TGCACCGAGTCCTTGCCCAGAATGAGTGGAGCCAACCAAATCGTGGGATGGAGAAGAAGAGGTGGAAACGGACAAAACGATTGTCGGAGGATTCGGGGCACCCTTGAGTTCGCGGAGCAAAGGAATCGTCGCCTGCACTTCGCCAAAACTCACGGCGTGTATCCACACGTTTCGCCCTCCTTTCGGGAGCTTAAAGCCGTAGATTCCCCGCCGCTCTGTGCCGTAAGCCGGGTGCTTGTGCTTTCGCGCCTTGAGGAACGCGATGGGGGGCCAAAGAATCCAGAAGTGATCGGCAACACGAAGTTCGACGCGCAACTGAAGATAGACGCCGAGGCACGAGAGCAATGGAGAAAGGAACTCGGCATTCCTGAAGATGCCCTGTGTGTCGTGGTCGGCTCTACTCGCTCAGATGACGAGGAAAAGCTCGTGGTGGGCGCCCTGAAGGCCGCAGGTATCTCGAATCTCTATGTGGTCCACGCCCCGCGCCACCCCGATACCGCGCAGGGATTGGCGGAGCTTGCGCGACAGGCCTTTGGAGAAGTGGGGCTCCGATCCAAAAAAGAGACCGCACGTTACTTGATCCTCGACACCTTTGGCGAACTCGGGCAAGTGTACAGCGCGGCTGACATTGCAATTGTCGGTGGAGGATTTGGCAACACCGGCGGCCAAAACATCATCGAACCGATGGCTCATGGCAAGCCCGTTTTGCATGGAGCCAATATGTTTAACTTCGCCGATGTCGCGCGTTTGGCGGTGGAGGCAGGGGCGAGCCGATCGTGTCCAGGGCAGGAAAGTCTCGAGTCCGCCTTACGAGAATTGGCGGCCAGCCCGGAATTGCGTGAAAAGATGGGGACGGCGGGCCGAGCCCTCGTCACAACGAACGCAGGCGCGAGCCGACTCTACGCGGAGGCGATCCTCAGTGCGCTCCCTACTGCGGAGACTTCGGACTCGCCATCCGCAAAGGCGTGACGAGCTTGCGTGTAGGGGCTTTTTCGCCCTTCACCACGCCGTACAGATCGTATTCGGCAAAGTCTGTGATCTCAACCTCGACCAAGTCTCCTGGCTTGTGGTTGCCCTGCACGTACACCCAACCGTCGATTTCGGGGGCGTCGCGGTGGGATCGGCCAGCGACCCAACCGTCGCGGCTCTCCTCCAGCAGCACATGAAGACTTCGGTGCATCCAGGCCTTGTTTTTCTCTCGTGAGATGGTCCTTTGGAGCCGCATCAGCCGATCATATCTCTCTCGTTTGACCTTTCCGGTGACCTGCCCGGGCATATCGTGGCTCGGGGTACCGGGCTCACGAGAGAAAAGGAATGCCCCCACGCGGTCCAGTTGGGCTGCTCTTGTAAAGTCGAGCAGAGAGACAAACTCTTGCTCGGTTTCCCCGGGAAATCCAACGATAAACGTCGTTCGAATCGCCGCGTCGGGCATCGCCGCTCGCACCTTTTCGACGAGCTTTAAGTATCGCTCGCCCTCCCAAGGTCGCTTCATCCGCCGCAGGGTGTCTGGGTGCACGTGTTGGAGAGGAATATCGATGTAGGGAAGCACCTTCGGCAGGGTCGCCATGGCCTCAATCACCTCATCCGTGAGGCGGTTGGGATAAAAGTACAGCAGCCGAATCCACTCGATCCCATCAATCGCGTTGAGCTCTCTGAGCAGGCGCGGAAGCGTGAATTCTGAATACAGGTCGTACCCATACTGAGTGACGTCCTGGGCGATGAGATTGATCTCTTTTGCCCCTGTTCGAGCAAGGTGGCGAGCCTCTTCAACCACGCGCTCGATGGGCTTGGATTGGTGCTTCCCACGGAAACTTGGGATCGTACAAAACGTACATTTGTGGTCACAGCCCTCACTGATCTTCAGGTAGGCGCTCCAAGGGAATCCAGTGCGGCTTCGTGTGGCAATATCTGCCCATCGGTGATGCGGAGGCTCATTTTCTAGGATGGGCTCCGAACTCGCGAGCGTCGCCTTGACGATGTCGTCGAACCGACCCATCTGGCCCACGCCGATGTACGCATCGGCCCCTGGAGCGAGGGATTGGAGCTCTGCTCCCATTCTTTGCGCAAGGCAACCGGCGACAATAACTTTTCCTTGGCCCTTTGTCCGTACGGCCTTCTTGATTGCGTCAATGCTCTCTTGCTTACTCGCCTCAAGAAAGCCACAGGTGTTGATGATGGTGACGTCCGCGAAGTTTTTGGACCCATCAACACTCATCCCTGCGTTCTGCAAAACGCCCGCGATTTCTTCGCTATCGACCTCGTTTTTGGCACACCCGAGGGTGATAATGCGAACGTTTTCTGGCATGGAGTCTATTATGGAAGGGTTGGCTCCTCGGTGACCACGGTAGATTTATCTTTTGAACGGTCCCGAAGGGCAATTCCAAAGAGAGCTAGGCTCCCGCAAATCCATAACCACCAATCTCCCAGGGCCAGATACATGGGGGCGATTCGGCGAGGATCGACCTTGTAGACCTTCATCGCCGATCCATCTTGAGCTGGATCGGCAAATCGGGGTCGAGTGAACGGGACGTAAAGAGCGGAGTAGGCGGTGGTGTCCGCCCGCACAATGGGCACGCCCAATTCCGCGCAACGGAAAGGGGTGTACGCCGCGTGGATCGCCTGAATGACTCCAAACGGGGTGTCAGGGTCCAAGGTCGGCAAGGCGATAAGATTCACTCCCTCCAGGAGAGCCGTGTCTCGCATGACGGCGGGATAGCATGAGTCAAAGCAGATATTCAGCCCAATATTGAGCTCTTGCCAGGTGGTCTTCGCCGCCTCTTTTCCCGGCTGGTGAAAGTTGATCTCTCCCGCAAACGGCTTGCGTTTGTGATATCGGGCAGGCTGTTCTGCGGCGTCCGCAAAGAGGCACGCCGTGTTGAAGGGGAGCGGTTGAGATTTGTCGCTAAAGCTCGTGATAAAGGGGGTGGGTTTTGAGAGTCGCGCCAGCTCAGAGGTATCTCCGGCTGTCACAAATGCGCCCCCGGCTGACTCTGGCCAAATCACCAAGTCAGAACCGTACGCCGCCGTAGCATGGAGCGTCGTTAGAGCTTTTGTATCCACTGAGTTTGTTTGAATCACCGCGATTCTCTTCCCAAACGCGGCGTCTTTTGCGAAAGGCGCAGGTATCGAGTGCCCTCCCACGAATCCCAAGGCTGCCCAGGCTCCCAATGCCTTCCTGGGGACCTCAGTCTGAGGAGTGATGATGAGCCAAGTGAGGGCGATGTTCACCGACCAAACAACGTAGCTCACCAACCAAATCCCTCCGACACTGGCCAAGAGGAGAGGGACAAAGTTTTGATGTTGGGTGAGGCCGATATGCATGGGGAGCCCCACTAAGCTGCATGCCTCGAACAGAACGGCCCAAGCGGGAATGAACACACACTCTCGCCAAGTGAAACGCTTTGCGGCCGCGAAGACTCCGAGCCCCGCTCCGAGGACGAGCCCGAACAGAGTGAAACCAGCATAGATCCAGTCCGCGCTCGTCCCGACGTGCGTCGAGGAGTTTGCGATGCCAGCCGCGGCAAAGACCGCCATCAGCACACCAATCAGGATTCCGGAAAGGAAGCCGACCGAAAACCGGGTCTGCCGAATTCCTAGGAGGATGGGGACGAGAGCAACCCATCCTAAAAACCCTTGGTTGATGGGCGGCAGAGCAAGATACAGCAGGAATGCACTTCCGAGAATCCCCCCCACGATGCGCAACACCCATCTCATGTACCGAGGACGAAGCCATCTTAGGAGAAGTTCACGGCCCAAAAAGTGGAGTTAGCCTGTAAGCCGGATTCTGTATTTGTGTGACGATTTATCTCTGCGGCCAACCCGAGGGCTCAGCGAGCCACCTCATCGCCCTCCTATTTGGCCTTGCTTCAGGTGGGGTTTGCCGAGCCGAATCTGTTGCCAGACCCGCTGGTGAGCTCTTACCTCACCGTTTCACCCTTACCCGTGTTGCCACGGGCGGTTTGCTTTCTGTGGCACTTTCCGTCGGGTCGCCCCGCCCCGCCTTGCGTCGGGCACCTTGCTCTACGAAGTCCGGACTTTCCTCCAGGGCGGACACCCCAGCCGTCACCCGGCCAACTCCAATGAAACAGGATACGACAATTCGTTGTATTGATGCACTTAAATCCGTATACTTCTTAGTTCTCGTGTCAGGCCCCTTCCCACCCTCCCCTTCGGTTGATCCGGATGCTGTTCAGCGTCTGGCGGATGACTTTTGTCAAGCGCCAGAGATGATTGGTCGTCCCATCAGCGATCTTTCGAAGGAATATGGGGTGCGCGAGGGCTTTGTGCGCGAGTTCGTCGAATTCCTAAAGATGCCCGAGGACGAATCCTCGCCCATCCGTTCTGCAATCCAAGATTCTTGGAAGAACTTTGTGGAGTGGATGTCAAGCCTCGCTGACCGGTGGGAAAACTTCACAAAGGGAGAGTTTCGTTCGATTCTGGTGTCGTCCGTCGTCACGTTCCTCTTTATCCTGGTGTTTGGCCTGATTCGATCGGAGCCGGTCGCCCGAGTCTCTGAATTGAGGCTCGAGGTCTCTCTCGGAAGAGCCCAAAGTGCGCTCATCCTCGGGATGTTGTGCTTACACCTTGGCATCTACTACGCTCGAACTCGGACCATGCTCGTGCTCCAAGGCAGCGCGCTCATTCTCGTTTTGACCGGGATATCTCTCGCGCCCGTCATCTTTTCCTCCAGGCTAGAACCCCTCTTCGGTACGGGATTTCCCCAGTTCGTCATCTGGACTTCGTCCACGGTGGTGGTGACCATGATCTACTGGGCGCTTGCGGCGGCGGCGGCCGTGTTTGGGGGTTCGATGAGGATTCGTAAGCACGACCTGCGACTGCAAAACATGGATCGGCAAGATCTTCTGAATCGGTTGCTCTCGTTGCGTGAACGCCTGGAGCAGTGGGATGGAAACATCACGCCGAGGAGGCTTCTTTGGTCCGAGAAAGTGGGCGAGCGGTTTCGGAAGCACCCGTTTTTGTATTCGGGTCTCGCGGCGGGGACGTTGAGGTTGGTGACGATGCCTCTCAGCGAGTCGGTTCAGATTGTCACGGCCTCATCGACCGGTAGCTACACGGCGCCTTCCCAGATGCTACTCGTGGTCGCTGGGGTTATCTTCACCGCCGTCATTGCCTTCCTCTCAGGCGGGATTCGAACGGGAATTGTGCTTGGCATTTGGGCTCGGGTGGTCGTCTTGTGTGTCGAGATGTTGCCGTTTCCGGGCTTTGGGTTTGTCCGAGTCCAAGAGTTTTTCCTCGATGGAAGCTGGGTCCGGGCCATCCTTCTTGCGGTGGGAGTCGGCACGATCTCGGGGCTCGCTTACCGTATCGAGCAACACGCGACGCACATCCGCCGTTATCGGAGCGATGACCCGGCCGCCCTGGCCGCCGAGTGGGTCCAGATTCAGTGGTTGCTCACCCCAGCGAAGCAAAATCTTTGCGTTGTCGTCGTGGACGTGAAGGGAAGTACCCAAATGAAGGAGGGGAGAGACCCTCTTGTCGCCGAGTGGAGCTTTCGTGAGTTCCAGTCCTTCGTCAGTGAAATCTGCCGGCGAAACGCGGGCTCGGTGCACTCCACCACGGGGGATGGTGTGGTGATCGCGTTTCCCTCGCCCCATCACGGGGTGGCCGCTGCCCAAAGGATTCAGCGAGAGCTGGATGGGTTCAACCATTCGGTCAACCGTCTGCCGACGCCGTTTCGAGTCCGAATCGGGATCCATATGGGCGAGGTCACGGGCGATCTCGACGAGGTTATGTTTACGCGAGTCATTGACGTCGCGGCGCACGTCGAGGCCGTTGCACCAGTTGGTGGAATCGCCTTGACCAAGGAAGTCGCCGACGAGATGAAGGATCTGAGAATCGCGGAACTCCGAGAATCGGTGGACGGTCACCCCACCTACGTGCTGTTGGACCCGACCGGGTCGTGAGCGAGGTTGGGCACCGTCTCGCCCGCGAGGCTCGTCATACTCTACATGTCTTCATTACGATTTTCGAATCTGATTTTTGCAGGTCTTGTTCTGCTTGTCGCAAGCGGCTGTTCAAAGAGTAGCGCGCCGAAAGATACCGAGATCATCACTGAGGGAGCGAAGCGAACCGAGGTCCAAGCGACTGGCCAAGTTTTCAAGGGTGACGGTTATTCGTTGTCAATGCCCGAGAGTTGGAAGGTGCTCGATCTGAGAAGCGGAGATTTTCAGAAGGGACTGGACGAACTCGCTAAGGATCCCCGCATGGCGGGTGCGGCCGCCGCTGTCGGCCAGGCTGCCCAAAACAAACAGATGAAACTGTTTGCGCTCATGTCCGAACCAGGGAAGGAGGGCTTCGCTCCCAACCTGAACATCCTAGAGATTCCGGTTCCCATCGAGATAGCGGAGTCCCAAGTGTTCGACGAGAATGCGAAGCAGATTGAGGCGATGACTAAGACTAAACCCGAGCGAGAAGTTCGGAAAGTGGGTTCAACCAATATCCTCGTGATGCGATGGGGCCACGAAATGATGGGGAACCCTCTCAACGCCACTTCGGCCCTCGTGTGGAAGAACAAGACTCAATACGTGTTTACCTTCACCACGATCGGGACTCAAAACGAGAAATCGAAGAAGGAAATTGACGGCGTCATCAATTCGATCCGATTCGAGTGATGCTCCGAGGCTTCCTGGGGCATTCTGCCGCTGGGAACTAGGACGTTATGCACGTCCGTCTGGTCCAATCTCGTACACTATGGGTCTATGACGGACGTGCAGCCACTGGTCCAGCATCTGCGGCAGTATCCACGTGATATCCATCGAAATCCGGCAGAGCTTGCGGCTCTGCTTGGATTGGACGTGAATCTCGTGGCGCGCACGTTGGCGCATCTATCCGACCTGCCGGCCCACACTCAGCCGACTCCGATGGTGAAGAGGCAGGTGGCGGAAGAGCCCACCACGAACCGACTGATCGCTTGGTTCTCCCGAGTGTTTCGAGAGGGTGCGGATCATTTCTGGGTGTCCGTTCTCATCTTGGGATTGTCCATCGTGGTCCTCGGGGGTCTCCGCCTCATCTTGGCTCTCGTGGCTCTTGAGGTTCTCCAACCCCTCCGGTACGTTTTCGCGGGACTCCAGTTAGTAGCTCTCTGCTCCGCGTTCGGTCTGATATTCCAGCGAGCCCAGCTTCGTTGCGCGCTCGGAGGCTCGGCGGTGATCGCGGCTGCCTTCGCGATCAATGGCGGGTGGGACCGAACTCCCTCTCTATCCTACAATTTTGCGAGCGTGGGGATCCTGTTTCTGTTGCTGATGATGCCCTTCATCATTGGGGCGATCCCGATCAGCATCTTCGGGGGCTATGCTCGTCTGCGGCGCGACCAACGTCGCCTCGAGAACATGACCCGCCAGGATAGCATCGGCCGGTTGCTCGATCTCAGGAAAAGCGTGGAGGCGATGACATCGGATACTCCCAGTGAACCGACCTGGGTAGAAGCTTGGTCCACTTGGGTGGCCCCTCGAGCGGTGATCCTGACGGTTTCGGCGGCCACTATCCAGCACATCGTGACGACCATTTTGGGGATGATTTTCGACCCCGAATCGAAGTTTACGAGCGGTGATCAGACTGTGTTAGTCAATTTCATGTGGCTCGCCTTGGTGATGCTACTTCTCTCCGCCCTCACCTTCTTGTTCCTCTTTGGTGTGGGGCTCCTCAGTCGGACGATTGGCCGCGCGGCAGTGGCGGGAGTCGCCTTTGTGGGAGCGAGCATTTGTCTCATGTTCATCCCGGTCGGTCCGTACTCGTTTCATGCGATGGGCTCCACCAAAGCGGGGGCCTCGGGGGCTGGATACCTCGTCTACTTCGCCGCGATTGTCGCGGGGGCGATTGCGGCGATGCTGGACGCCCAGTCGAACCGCCAAAAGCGCGTGACCGAAAACGATCCCAGCGCTCTCATCGCGGAGATGATCCATTTGGAATGGAAACTTCGGCCCCGCGTTCAATCTGTCTGCGTCCTCGTCGTCGACGCCTCCAAGAGCTCTGAGATGAAGGCCGCTGCCGATCCATTCGAGGCCGAGTGGAGCTTCCGGGAGTATCAAAAGTTCTTAGAGGACATCGCGGTAGAAAACCGTGGGTTGGTGCACAGCACCGCTGGAGATGGGGCAGTGATCGGTTTTTCGTCGTGCCAAGACGCCTTGAAGGCGGGCCAGGAAATCCACGCCAAACTGGAAGTGTTTAACCAAACGGTGAATCGGTTGAAAACCCCGTTCCGGCTGCGTATCGGAATCCACGCCGGAGAGATTCAAGGCGCGCTCGACCAGGTGGAGTTCACCGAGGTCATTGACATTGCGGCCCACATCGAAGGCGCTGCACCGATTGGTGGAATCGCGGTCAGTGAGGTTGTTCTGAAGGAGATTTCGGGGGTCCACGCCCATTCCCTTGACCGGATGGTGGATGGGTACAAGGTGTACACCGTCGGGGGGCCCACCTTCGCCCTATGAGAGTCGAAGACCTCAGCGTTCTCCCCTATCTTGAGGCTTGGGATATCCAAATCGCCCGCCACGAGGCCGTCATGGCCGGCGCAGAGGATGTCCTCCTTTTGGTGGAACACCCTGCCGTGCTCACGCTGGGGGCAAATTTCCATGAGGAGAACTTACTCTTCACCCCGGAGCAATACAAGGCGAAGGGCATTGATGTTGTTCGAACAGACCGGGGAGGAGATGTCACCTATCACGGACCCGGCCAGATGGTGATTTATCCCATTTTTGATCTACAGCGCCATGGCCGCGACCTGCATCGATGGATGCGAGGCCTCGAACAAACCGTGATCGAGGTGATGTCGTCTCTCGGACTGGAAGGAGAACGGTTTGCGCCGCACACAGGGGTGTGGCGTCAGGGCCGAAAAGTCGCCGCCATCGGCGTGAAGGTGAAACGTTGGGTCAACCTCCACGGCATCGCCATCAATTGCAACAACAACCTGGCCCCGTTTTCCATGATTGTTCCGTGTGGGATTCAAGGCTATGGCGTGAGCTCTCTCAGCCTCGAACTCGACCGGGATGTGACCGTGGAAGAGGTCAAGCCTCTGGTTGTGGAGAGTTTTCAGACGGTGTTTGGGTCGACCACCACTGCGTGATAAACCTCAGCGCGGCCTCCTGATCCCCGGGCATCATTCGCCCTTCGATCACCTCTTCACAAAGGACGTGCTTCGCCAGTCCAACAATCTTCCCCGGGCCAATCTTTAGATGCTCCATGATCGCTTCTCCCGTGAGCGGCGACGTGAGTGATTCGGCGGGGGTGATGTCAAGCATGGCGTGGGCCCGGGCCTGGACGATACGGCAGTCTGAATAACTTGCCCATGGGTGTCCCTTTCGGTCAGCTTCGACAAGGTCAAAGAGAGGATCAAGGAGCGGCCCAAGATCGCGGATCAAACGACGAACTCCGGCATCGGATAACTCTTCGCTGGGCATCACGCGCATGTGCTCGCGAACAAGAGTGCAAACATCCGCGATCCGGTCTTCTCCGTACCGCAACCGTCGCAAAATGACCCGCGACATTTCGGCCCCCACCTTTTGGTGCAGAGGGAAGCGTACTCTCCCGGATTCCGTCACCGTCCTCGTGGTCGGCTTGCCGATATCGTGCAGAAGTGCCGCCAGTTTGAGCGTAAGATTCGGAGTTTGGATGGCCTGAAGGGTGAGCATCGTGTGCTCAAAGACTTCGATCGGGACGTGAGGTCCATGATCCACCCCAACCATTTGGTCTATCTCTGGAGCGAACACAGCGGTCAAGCCGAGAGAAACCAAGTCTCGAACACAATCCGCAGCATGATCGAGAACCAGCATTTTTGAAAGCTCTTCCTGAATTCTCTCGGCAGAAATGTGCTCCAAGTAGGGAGCCACCTCCCGAACAGATTCGTAGAGGCCCTCAGCGGGTGTCAGCCCAAGCTTCCAACGAAACCGGACGCATCTAAGCATGCGAAGCGGGTCCTCACGAAACATTTCTGCCGGGTCTAACCGCGTGCTTCGGAGAATGCGCGACGAGATGTCGGCTCGACCATCAAACGGATCAAAAATCTCGTCAGTGAACAGGTTTTGGTAAATGGAATTGACCGTGAAGTCACGTCGTAACGCATCCTCATCGAGCGTCGCGGCAAACACATCGGGCTTGCGCGACTTTTCTCGGTAGTTCTCACTTCGCGCCGTGATGCACTCGACAAGAGCATCCTCGACTCGAATCACCGCAGTCTTGAAGCGAGCGTACTCCTGGGGGAAAATAGTCGAAATCCCCCGCTCATACAGAAGATGGGCCATGCTCATGGCGTTTTCTGTGGTGACGAGGTCAATGTCGTCAGAGCCAGGCAGCCCGAGGAGCGCATCGCGGGTGAGTCCACCTACGAGCCATACTTTGTTCTCAAAATCCGTTCCCACGAGGGCGTCACGGATTCTCTCGATGGCGATGTGCTTCATCTCGGAGGGAGTACTACCGTACCAGACTCGACGGAAGTCATAATAGGCCGTGCCCATTTATGAGTATCTCTGCCCGAAGTGCGGAAAAAAATCTAGCTTCCTGCTTGGGATCTCAGAGGCTGATGATGGTTTGCAGTGTCAATTCTGTGGGGCCGGAGAACTTACCCGAACGGTGAGCAGGTTTAAGAAGGGGCGAGACGAGGACGCGAGGCTCGATGAGATATCCGATCATCTCGATCTCCACGGCACGCCCGACTCTTACGCGGGAATTCGGGAATTTGCTCGCGAGACGGGCAAGGCGATGGATGAAGACTTCGCCGACGAAATGGAAGAGATGCTAGAGCAAGATACAAGCGACGAGAACTGATTCATGAAGACAAATGGAAAACTGACGGTGGTTTGCGGCAGCATGTTTGCGGGAAAGAGTGAGGAACTCATCCGCCGGGCGAGACGAGCGCTGTACGCAAAGCGGGTGGTCCAGGTCTTTAAGCCAAGCATCGACAAACGATACGACGAAAGCAGCGTTGTCACGCACATGGGCGTGAGCCACGAAGCGAGGCCCGTGAAGAACACCGCCGAACTGCGAGAGCACCTTGATCCCAGGGTTCAGGTTCTCTTAATCGAGGAAGTACAGTTTTTCGACATGGCGATCATCGACCTTTGTGTGAAGCAAGCAGACAAGGGAGTCGATGTGATCGTCGCCGGTTTAGACCAAGATTTTCGCAGAATGCCGTTCGGGCCCATGCCCCATCTCATGGCGGTGGCCGACGAGGTGGTGAAACTTCGGGCGATCTGCATGGCTTGTGGCGCCGAGGCGAGCCACACCTACCGAATGATCAACGGCAAGCCCGCCGACTGGAACGACCCCATTGTTCTCATCGGGGCGACGGAAGCGTACGAAGCCAGGTGCCGAAAATGCTTCAAGATTCGTGGGGAGCCCAAGAACAAGAAGTACTAAGTCGGTCAGTTCTTGACGACAGTGCCATCGACAAGGATGGACATCATGCCAGCGGAGCTTTTCGCCGGGCCGACTGCGGCGCCGACCGCACTCTTGTCCTCGGTCATCAAAACCGTCTTGACGCCCTTTTTCAGGTCGAGCTTGTGCTTTCCTGCGACCTCAGAATTGAGCACATAACCGCCCCAGTCTGATCCGGGCCCCAACAAAGGGTTGCGTAGCTTTTTGCTCCATGCTCCTTCGACGAGATCACCGGTATCCAGGTACGGCTTGAGTTGCCCCATCCAGTCTTTCCCTTCGGGAAACCTGTCCTCAGAGTCGTGGAAACGAATGAGCGCGCCGTGCAGCGCCTTGAGATTCTCCTCGCGACTCGCCGAATACTGAGTCTTTTTCGCCTCTGCGTTTTCGAGAAATCCGGCGTTTTTCAACGCAAGAAAGTCGGGGAGGAATCGGAAGGCTCCGTAGCCGATCAGGAGAATGGCGGCGATCGCCACAATACGCTTGAAAAGCTTCAATTTGATGAAGGCAGAGCGCTTGGAAAGTTGTGGAGGGAGCTTCCGTGCTCCGTCCTCCGTTACCACCGGATCCGTGGTGACATCCACAGTACAGGAGTTTACCCCGCCCGCAGTCTCCTTTCTTCGCGCAAAATACGGGTTTTGGGACTTAAGCTTCACGGAAAAGTCTCTTCACGAGGTCGGAGTATTTCTCCTTCACCACTTTTCGCTTGATACTCATTTTGGGGGTGAGTTCGCCAGTTTCGATGCTGAATTCCGCATCGGAAAGCTCGAATCTCTTCACTTTTTCATAGTCCGCGATGCGCTTGTTCACGGAATCGACATCTGCCTTCACCACCGCGCGAACGCGGTCATCGCTGAGCAGCGTGGCGGGGTCTCCCTTGATTCCATGATCCGTTTCCAGGTGGGCCCAGTCAGGCATGATCATGGCCGCGATGAGCGGCTGGCCGTCTCCAAACAGCACCACCTCTTTGATCGAGCGAGTCTCGCGAAGCATGTTTTCGATCGGCTGCGGGGCGACGTTTTTGCCATTTTCCAGCACGATGATGTCCTTCTTCCGGTCGGTGATTTGGAAGTGGTGACCGTCCATCTTGCCGATGTCCCCGGTGTGGAACCATCCATCGGCATCAATGCACTCCGCCGTCGCCTCCGGTTGATTCCAGTAACCCTTCATCACCGACTTTCCGCGAATGAGGATTTCGCCATCTTCGGCGATTTTCATCTCAAGCCCATGCACCGGGATTCCGATGGAGTGGGGTTTGTTGTCGGTGGGAGGGTTGAACGAACTGGCCGCGCAGGTTTCTGTCAGCCCATACCCTTGTAGAACCAAGATCCCAAACGAGCCGAGAAACTCGTAGGTCCCCATCGGCAAGGCGGCTCCTCCCGAGACAAAGAACTTGAGCCGGCCGCCGGTGCGCTCCCGAATCTTCGATCCGACCAACTTGTCGGTGAGCGGGAAGAGAGGGGCAAACTCTCCACGAACCTTCTTGGTCCCTTGGCTGAGCGCGAGAGCGAAGAGCTTTTGCCGAATCGGGGGCGCCTTTGCGACGCCATCGACAATCTTCTCTCGCAGAGAATCGAGGAACCGTGGGACCGAAAGGAAAATCGTCGGCTTGATCTCCTGAATGTCCTTGGCCATCGACGCCAGCGATTGCGCGTACCCAATCGTCGCTCCGATGCAGGTCGGAAGGACGTGGCCCGCAAATCTTTCGTAAACGTGGGCGAGAGGAAGCCAGCAGATGAATGTGTCGGTGTGGTCTACGGGCAATGTCTGCCCCACGTTCTTGACCAAAAACGCGAATGCCTCGTGCGTGAGGACAGCCCCCTTAGGGTTTCCCGTGGTGCCGCTCGTATAGATGAGCGTCGCGAGATCGTCCATCTTCGCCGCATCAATCTCGGCTTCCCACTGTTCTTTTGTGAGGTCTCCAGACCCAAGTTCGGATTCCAGGCTCGCCTCCGCGCCTTTGAGCATCACAAGGGGAATCTTGAGCAGATCGGCGACTCGGTCTCGATGCCCGGTTGACCCGACCACGAAAAGCTTGGCCGCGCAGTCCTCTGCGATAAACTGTGCTTGTTCGCCCGTAAGGGTCGGATAGACGGGAACAAGAACGATGCCCAAGGTTTGGCATGCCCAGTCGAGAATCGCCCATTCTTGGCAGTTTTCGCTGTACACGCAGATCATGTCGCCACGAGTCAGCCCACGCTTGTGCAGAACTCGCGCCATTTGGTAGGACGCCTCGTAGACCTCGCGGAACGAAATCTCCGTCCGAGTCGAGCCCTTGAGGACGATGTGCGCAGTTTTTTCACCCCAGTGACGACAGGAGAGTTGAAAAAGCTTTGCGAGCGATGTTGCATCCGCGAGATATGGCATGTTGTTGGGCCGAAGATACCAGGACGCCCTAGCTACTCACAACTAGGGCGTCACGTGCGTATAAGAATTTATACGATCAATCAGATCCGATTGTTAACCGCTTCCCAGTCGATGACCTGCATATAGGCATCGATGTACTTTGCCCGGGCGGTGCCAAAGTCGAGGAAGTATGCGTGCTCGTACACGTCCATGGCGAGCAGAAGCTTATGGTTCCAAATGGGGAATGTGTTCTGTGCATCGCCAATGTAGTTGAACACTCGGCCTTCCTCCAGATCGTAAGCTAGGTACACCCAGCCACGGCCTGCGATACCCGTCGCCTTAAAATCAGCCGCCCACGCCTCAAAGCTTCCGTAAGCTTCCTTGATGAGCTCGGCGATCTTTCCGGTCGCCGGACCGCCCTGTCCGCCAACCGTGTCGAAATAGACGTTGTGATTGATGTATCCCTCGTACGCAAAGGTGTAGTCCACCTTCAACGCGCGCATTTGGCTGTAAATTTGATTTGCCTTGGCGGGATCGGTGTCGAGCTCAGCGATCGCCTTGCGCAAGTTGTTCGTTTGGTTTGCGTACCCTTGCCACAGCTTCAAGTGCTCGTCGTGGGTTTTGCGGGAAATGCCAACTCGCTCGGTTGTGTAAACCTTTGCAGGAATTTCTTGAGGGACAGCAACAAGTTTTGGGGAAGTGAGGGTGTTTTCCATGATTGTCTTCTTTGAGGAATTGTTCGAAGCAAATCCCAGAGTGGGAGCGACCGCAAGCGCCATGGCTCCGGCTAAGAATTCTCTTCGACTGGGTCCTTCTGGTTTCATTGTGTCTCGTGATTCTACGAGAAATGCAGGGGCCTTGTTCGGGTGCGAAGCGATTCTTGTAGAATCACAATATGCATCGATATCTTCTCATGGGTATAGAACTGGCTTACCCGACGGTAGAAAAAGTTTTTAGTCAGATTCCGGTGGGGCGACTCGATGAGCGTCAAGATCCCGAGAGGTTTACTCCTCGCGAAGTCGCGGCTCACCTGGCAGATTGGGAACCCATTCTCTATGAACGACTGGTCGGTGCCGTCACCGTAGATTCCTTTGTCATCACGCCTCACGACGAGGATCAACGGGCCATCGACGGGAAGTACTCGGAGCAAGATCTCAAGAGTTCGCTTGCCGCCTATAAATCGGCCCAAGCGAAGTATCTAGAGTTCGCGCGAGGGCTCACCGACGAGCAACTGAACCGGCCCGTGATTCACCCCGAACTTGGAACCCTTCGAGCCGCTGATCTGATTACTTTTCAAACCGGACATGTGATGTATCACGTACATCAGCTATTGGGCTACACCGGGGAAAAGACGACCGCCACATGGTGAGCACGCTCCGAGTGGAGTCCCCCGTGGGGCCTCTCTTGCTAGGGTGCCTCGAAGACGGAATCTGTCTCGTGGAATTTCAGGATGAGGCGAGGTGGCAGGGGCGCCAATTGGAACCCACGCTTGCTCTCTACGGAGATCTTTCTCCTGCCGAGCACCCGTTGCTGCGCCAGATGGAGCGAGAGCTCGTCGAGTACTTCGAGGGAACGAGGACGTCGTTTGATGTCCCCCTTGCGCTCCGAGGTACGGATTTTCAACTCCGGGTGTGGAATGCGCTCCTTGAGATTCCGTTTGGGGAGACCCGCACCTATGGCCAACTCGCGGCAAAGCTGGGTGTCGATGGGGGGAGTCGGGCTGTTGGGCACGCAAACGGCGATAATCGCGTTGCGATCGTGGTGCCATGCCACCGAGTGATCGCCGCGGATGGAACACTCGGTGGCTATGGGGGCGGGCTTGAAATGAAGCGGTTTCTACTGAATCTAGAGGGCCACGTCTTGCAAGCTCCGCTTGCCTTGTAACTCTAGCTCTTGAGACGCTTGCCCTTGCTCGAGAAAACGGCGATGGTTTTCCAGGTGCCGTAGGGGACGGCTTCGGGGTCTCCACCGGTTTCTTGTTGGAAAGTGGTCTTGACGTAGACCTTGTCTTTCACCGGCACGACAAACCACATGTCGCCTGCGCCCGCGTACCAACTTCCTACTGCGCTTGTCGCCGACTGAGGGATGCTGAGTCGCTTGAAATCGTCTTTATGGAAGGGGTTCACCGTGCCGAAGGTCTTCTTGATGAAGATCTTCTTTCCGGCGATGTTGACGAAGAGTTTGCCGAGAGGAGCGTCGGTTTCTTTGTCCACGCCGGTGGACTCCCACGTGAGGGTCGGAACCTTAGGCGCAGGCTTCTTCTGATGTGCCTGAGCCATGTTGCCGTGCAGGAGGAAGGCGGACCCCAGAAAACCGATCTGGTAATGTACGGCCAAGCCTTATGAACACACGCAAATACGCTCTACCTACCCTTATCCTGGCGTCCGCCTTCCTCCTGCACG
>CAZBXR010000057.1:0-16011 GCA_964496145.1 uncultured Chthonomonas sp.
GCCTGCCGCGCCCGCGGCCCCTGTGGCTCCGGCACCGCCCATGCCAGGCACGCCTCAGATTCCGCAGGCACCGGTCTATCCGCAGCAACCGGCTCATCCGCACCAAACCTACGGCCACCAGGCTCCTGGCTACTACGGGAGCAGCGACTACAACAAAAAGAGGCGAAAGAAGAACTTCCTCTCGGAGATCTTCGACTTCGACTGATCGAGCTTTGGCTTGTCTCGATTGATTGGAGGAGAAACTAACTTATCATGGAATTAGCTGGAATACATATTGGTGTTTGGGGAGGCTTTATGGCCTTCGTCCTGGCAATGCTCGCGCTTGACTTGGGGGTCTTTCACAAAGAGGCTCACGTCGTCGAGATTAAAGAGGCATTGACCTGGACGGCAGTCTGGATCGCCCTTGCCCTTGTCTTCAACGTAGGAATTTTCTATTTCTGGGATCAAATCGGAGCGGACTCCGGTTACACAAACTCCCAAGCCGCGATGTCGTTCTTGACCGGATATCTGGTTGAGAAAGCGCTCAGCGTCGACAACGTCTTCGTCTTCTTGATGGTCTTTGCGTACTTCCAAGTACCGCAAAAGTATCAGCACCGAGTGCTGTTCTACGGAATCCTCGGCGCCCTCTTCTTCCGAGCGATCTTCATCGCCGCGGGCTCCGCGCTGTTGACGAAGTTCCACTGGATGATGCTCGTCTTTGGCGCATTCTTGATCATCACTGGAATCAAGATGGCCATCGTCAAGGACAAGAAGATTGACCCTGACAAGAACCCGGTCATCAAGGGATTCAAAAAGCTGATGCCCGTGACCAAGGAGTTCGTCGGCCAAAACTTCTTTACTCGCATCAATGGGAAGCTGTGGGCAACCCCGCTCTTCATCACCCTTCTGTTCATCGAGTTGACCGACATCATCTTTGCGGTGGACTCCATCCCTGCGATCTACGCCATCACGAGCGATCCGTTTATCGTTTTCACCTCAAACGTGTTTGCGATCCTGGGTCTCCGGGCCTTGTTCTTCGCCCTTAGCGGGTTGATGGGCATGTTCCACTACCTTGGGTACGGCCTCGCCGCGATCCTCGTGTTCGTGGGTGGAAAGATGACGGCGAACTATTGGCATATGAAACTGCCACACGTGGTTTCGTTGGGGATCATTGCGGGCATCCTCGCCATCAGCGTGATTCTCAGCATCAAGTTCCCCCCGAAGGATGGCGGCCACGAGCTACCCACTCCAGGGAGCGACCCCGAGATGCCACCCACCACCGAGGAAGAAATAACCACGGTCGCTTCGTAACCTGACTTCAACACAAGACAACAAAAGCAAGCAAACCTAGCCCCCGGAAACGGGGGCGTTTTTTTTACGAAATGGGGTTTACAAGGGTCTAAAGGGGGCTAAATGGGTTTAAATGGGTCTAGATGGGTTGAGAAGGGTCTAGGGGAAGACGGGGTTTAAGTGGGTTTAGAGTTGTGGGTTGACTGCCATCCGACTTGCCAAACAAACTGCTCTCAATGGGTGCCTCCCTTGCGCATGACCCGAGCCGAAACTCAACACTCCTCGCAAGGCACACGTTTTTTGCCGCAACCTCTAACCCCCGCCCCTCAACCCTTTTAACCCCTTCTAAACCCTCCTGAACCCTCTACCCCCAACCCTCCTCTACCCTTCTACCCCCTTTCAACCCCATTTAAACCCTTCTAGACCCTTCTAAACCCTTTTAAACCCTTTTAAACCCTTTTAACCCCTTCTAAACCCCTTCCCCCCCCCCCAACCCTCAACCCTCTTGAACCCATCTAACCCCACCTAAACCCCTTTAGCCCCGCTTAAACCCCAAAAATCCCCCCTATTCCCCGGCCCTCACTCTACCGAGGTAAACTCACGGGCTAACCCACACACGATTTCCCTTCTTACTTATGTCTACGACAATGCAAATCAAACGCGAGGAACTGAACCCTTGCACGATCAAACTCGACGTCGTCTGTTCGCCAGACCAAGTGAAGTCTGGTTTTGACAAGGCTTACAAGGGCTTTGCCAAGCAGATGCGGATTCCTGGATTCCGACCAGGCCACGCTCCCCGCCAAGTGGTGAAAAAGTATGTTCGCCAAGAAGATGTAAACGGCGCGGCTGCGGAAGAAATCGTGCGAAAGGCGATTCAAGAAGCCCTCACCACCGAAAAGATTCAGCCTCACGATTCACCTTCGGTAACGCTTACCAACCTGAGCGAAGACGATAACAAGTGCGAATTTTGGGCGAAAGTCCCTCTCCAACCCATCGTGGAGCTTGGAGAGTACAAAGGCATCGCTCTCAAGAAGCCAGAAGTCTCCGTTTCCGATAAGGAAGTGAAGGCGGTGGTTGACGCCATCCGAAAGCATGCCAAGGCAGGCCAACCCGTGAACCCAGGTGCGATGGACGGCGATTACGCAGTTCTCAACATCCGCAAGGCAGATTCAGACGGAGACGGCATCAACCAAATCATCACAGTGGGTGAGACATTCGCGGACTTGGATAAAGCTCTCGCCGGAATGCGAGCCGAAGAGATGAAGGTCGTTGAACTTACCTTCCCTGCGGGCTTTGAAGCAAAAGAACTTGCCGGAAAGAAGGCAAAGGTCCGCTTGACCCTGAAGGCTCACGCAAGCGCCGTTTCGCCGATCATCAACAATGCCTATGGCTATGGCCAACTCGACCAGGTGGCAGATGCGAAGTCTGAAATCGGAAAGAAGCTGGACGAGACCATAAAGGAGCAGGTCGAATACCTCAAGAATCAGACGGCTCAAGAGTGGATCAACGAAACTTTGCAGGCCACCATCCTTGCAGGAAGCAAGGTCGAAGTGCCCGACACGATGTGGGAAAGCGTTGCCAACCAGAGGCTGAGCGAACTGGACGAGGAAGCCCGACGCTCGGGTTCCAACCTCGAAGAATATGCCAAGAACGTCGGCATGACTGTGGAAGAAATGATCAAGGTCTGGCAGGCGGAAGCCAAGGTCCAAGTGCAGCGCGCTGTGATCGCCCAAGAGATCTTCAAGAAGGAAGCCATGAAGCTGAGCAACGAGGACCTGAGCAATTCGCTCATCCAGATGTCCTCCGAGTACGGCGTGGCTCCACAGCAGCTTGCCGATGCAATGCAAAAGAACAAGAACTTCACCGAGCTCCAGATTCGCGGAGTCTTCAACAAGGTGATTGATTTCTTGAACGCAAATGCTGACTTTGGCGGCGAACCAAAGAAGGCGGCCAAGAAGGCTGCCGAACCGAAGGCAGAGGCCCCTGCAAAGGCCGAGAAGCCAAAGGCAGAAGCCGCCCCGAAAAAGAAAACTACAAAAAAGACAGATTCTTAAGGTGAAGGCACTTGCGGATTCAACGCCGCTAGCCTACAATGAGAATAGAGACCCACAACGCGGATCAACCGGAACCGGTTGATCCGCGTTGGAGTCAAGCAAGAGTGAACTCATCAGGATCGCGCATGAAGCGCAATCCATAAACAGTCGAGGAGGACAGAGAAAGAATATGGGCGTCCCTTACGTCATCGAACAAACTGCTCGCGGGGAGCGAAGCTACGACATCTGGTCGAGGCTGCTCAAAGACCGCATCGTGTTTCTTGGTACCGAGGTCGACGACTATGTCGCCAACCTCCTTGTCGCCCAACTGCTCTTCCTTGAGAAGGAAGATCCAGATTCCGACATCCATTTTTACATCAACAGCCCTGGCGGATCGGTCAGCGCAGGCCTCGCGATTTACGACGCCATGCAAATCATCAAGCCAAACGTTGCGACGTACTGCATCGGTCAAGCTGCCTCCATGGGAGCGGTCCTGTTGGCAGGCGGCGCACATGGCAAGCGCTATTGCCTTGAAAACGGCCGCGTGATGATTCACCAAGTCAGTGGCGGCACCCGAGGCACGGTGGCCGATATGGCCGTGGCCCTCAAGGAAGCCAACCGCTACATGGATACGCTCATGAACATCTTGGGCAAAGCCAGCGGAAAAGACCCTGAGCAAGTCCGAAAGGATTGCGACCGCGACCACTTTATGTCAGCGGATGAAGCGCAAGAGTACGGAATTGTAGATAAAGTTTTGAAGGCTGGGGAACGATAATAACCAGAGAAGCCTATGGCCAGAACACCTGAACGTCGCGACCAATGTTGCCTTTGCGGCAAAAACAAAGAGCAAGTCAAAAAGCTCATTGTGGGACTCCATGGGGCCGTATGCTCCGATTGTATCGATCTCTGCAATGACATTTTGATGCACGAAATCGGTGCGCCTGTACCGACTCGTGAACCGGTAGCGGCGGGGGGTCGCCCTGCCGTCCACTCCGAAGGTGGCGCCATGGCGACCAACTTCGAAGTTCCGAAGCCAAAGCAGATCGTCAAGCACCTCGATAACTTTGTGATTGGTCAATCCAGCGCAAAGAGATCACTCGCGGTGGCGGTTTACAATCACTACAAGCGAATCACGGAGATCGGAAACGACTCCTCGGATGTAGAGCTGCAGAAGTCAAACATCTTGCTCGTGGGTCCTACCGGATCAGGCAAGACGCTTCTTGCGCAAACTCTCGCCCGGATTCTTGAAGTGCCATTCGCCATTGCCGATGCTACGGCTCTCACGGAAGCCGGCTATGTGGGCGAAGATGTGGAGAACATCCTCCTCAAGCTTTATCAATCGGCAGATTCGATGGATCCAAAGCGGGCCAAGGAACTCTGCGAGCGAGGCATCATCTATGTCGATGAAATCGATAAGATTTCTCGAAAGAGCGACAACCCCTCCATCACGCGAGACGTGAGCGGCGAGGGTGTCCAACAAGCCTTGCTTAAGATCCTCGAAGGCACGGTTGCAAACGTTCCACCCCAAGGTGGACGAAAGCATCCGCAGCAGGATTACATCCAGATCGACACGAAGAACATTCTCTTCGTGTGCGGTGGAGCCTTCGAGGGAATCGAGGAGATCATCCGACGTCGCTTAAAGCAGTCCGTGATGGGCTTCCACTCGGCACCGCAAAGCAAGAAGGATGACGAGCATCTGCTCCTGCAGAAGCTTCTTCCCGAAGACTTGCTGAAATTCGGACTCATTCCGGAATTCATCGGTCGATTGCCCGTGCTGGCAAACCTCGATCCGCTGGACGAGGAAACGCTGGTGCGAATTCTTACCGAGCCAAAGAACGCTCTTATCAAGCAGTACTGCCGGTTCTTCGAGATGGACGGTGTCGATCTCGAAGTGAGCGAAGGCGCCCTCGGCGAGATTGCCCGAGAAGCGTTAAAGCGAAAGACCGGGGCACGCGCTCTGCGAGCCATCATCGAAAGCGTCATGCTTGAGGTGATGTACGAAGTCCCGTCGACAGACGACATCAAGAAGGTCGTTCTGCCCGATGGCGTCATCGAGGGCGATGTCAAGCCGATCTTGATGACAGAAGAAATGGCGCGCCGCGCAAGCTAGAAGAATCCTTTATTCTCATAAAGACCCTTGCATTCAAGCGATTGCAAGGGTCTTTCGTTATTGAACCGTTAATGATCTATTTTCGCCTTCAAAGTTGGAGTATATTGTAATTGCTCCAATTCGATTATTTGCGAATAGGAGGGAGAGGAACAATGAAAACAAAAGGATTTATCGTAGCAACGTTCGTCTTGATGACGGCGAGTTCATACGCGTGGTTTACCGACCTGAGTTCGATTCAAGGCGGCGTACTCGGTCGCAGTAACTGGAACGGAGACAGTGTCCGGTACCAGGGCACCATTATCAACGATACCGGGGCAGAAGCCTGGATCAATGGCATCGAATTTGTCGATGCCGTGGGAGACTGGGACGGAATCAGCGTTTCGGCCAGTAGCCAATTGCAAACCCGGATGGGTTCGGTCTGGGGGGTTGATGACCAGTTTTCGCAAGGCTTTTTAGACGGCTTGCTCAAAGTGGACTACGACACGAACGTGGTCACGAGCGGTTTGCGTTCTGGAACTGTTCGTTTCCTTGGCGGAAGCGATAGTTCAGCCATGGATGAGTTGTTCACCCACCAGTTCAGCTTTGAATTGGCGGATAGCTTCGACTTCACCCATACTCTAAACCCCACGTCTTACACCGTAGCGCAAGGCGGTACGAGCGACATCAATGCCACGATCACCGCGGGTTCGCGCGATCTTTGGGCTTGGATGTTCGCCACGAGTGGTATGCCTGACCTGGAGAACAGCACTGCTGAATTCGTAAACTGGCCTGCAATTGACCCAAGCCTCGGCGATGGATTTTTCACCGGAATTCTTCCCGCCGGACAAACTTGGAACGGAACGATGTTCCGATGGAAGGCGAGCAAAGATGGAGTTCTGACAACTCCTGGAACCTTTGAAGGTGGACTTGGAGTGCTCGGCGGTGGCCACGTGGGAGACCAAGTCGTATTTGACGCTCCTCGCTACTCTTGGACGGTGACTCCGGTACCAGAGCCAGCCTCGATGACCGTCCTCGGCATTGGCCTGCTGGCCGCAGCCCGACGCCGACGAAAGTAAACAGCGTAACTAAGATTGTTTCGCCGACCCCGCCAATCTGGCGGGGTCGGTTTTGTTTTTGTCGGCCAAGAGGGGTTCGGGAGCTTCATTCAGGTTCCTTTGAAGGTAGAATGAAGGTTCTCAATCGAGTATAGGAGATCCCCGATTGGCTAAGTCACCATCAAATTCACCCGCTTCAAAAAGGCAGCGCACGGATGCGCCCAACACTCGCCCTAGTTCAATGCTCACCCCGGAAGAGCACCTTGAGATACTGGACCAGCTTTTCTTGGCCCGCTATTTTGACGTCCGATTGGTAAAAGAAAAGCGCCGCGGCCGTCTCACAGGAACGCTTTATAGCTCTCACAACCAAGAGGCCATCCTTGTGGGATCCCTGTTTGGTCTTGAGTCCACAGACTGGATCAGCCCCATTCACCGCGATATGCCGGCCTTCTTCTTGAAGGACATTCGCAAGGGATGGGACAACGAAGATCGCCTAGGAATGTCCGTCGAAGAACTCTGCGCCCAAGTGTGGTGCAAGGTCGGTTCACCAGGTCGAGCCCGGGACAACTGGAGCCACCTCGGAAGTCGAGACAAACGAATTATCCACTCCACATCGATGCTTGCGGGCACGATTCCTGTCGCCGCTGGTGTGGCCTACGCCGACCGATTGAACGGCGGAAACGCTGTGGTTCTCACCTACAACGGCGAAGGTTCAACGGCTCAGGGAGTCTTCCACGAGTCGATTAACTTCGCTGCGGTTCACAAGCTTCCCGTCATCACCATCGTGGAGAACAACCAATGGGCATACGGAACCCCAACGCACCTGGAGTATTCCCTTGCCGATTTTGCGCGTCGCGCCGATGGATACGGCATCCCTGGTCTCATTGCCGACGGACAAGACGTCTTTGATGTCTACGACAAGGTCATGCAAGCCGTAGAATATGCCCGAGCCGGCAATGGCCCAAGCATCATCGAATGCAAGACTTTCCGAAGTTACGGGCACGGAGACCACGACGACGATCGCGCCGCAAAGTATCGCCCGAAGGAATTGGTAGAAGCAGGCCGATCACGCGACCCCATTGCGATTTGCAAGCGACGGCTTGTCGAACAGGGTTATCTCACCAAGGCCGAGGCAGAAAAGTACAAAGCCGAGGGTAAGGGTGTAGCCGAAGCCACCGACGAGGACTTCCCTCCTCGAATCATCGAATACGTAAAGAAGGGCATTGATTTTGCGATCAAGAGCCCCGTTCCACCAGCCGAAGAAGGCGGCATGTGGGTATTCCGCGACTAAGCGACAAGGAAGTCAAAGACATGGCAGCATCTACCGAAGCAAAAACGAAAACAAACTTTCTCACCGCACTCAAGGAAGCCATTTCGGAGGAAATGTCAAGAAACCCAGACATGATTTGTTTGGGGGAAGACATTGGAATTCTGGGCGGCGCCTTTGGAGTCACCGAAGGCCTTCAAGAAAAATTTGGCGCGGAGCGCGTGATCGACATGCCCATCTCGGAGGCGGCCATCATTGGCAGTTCCGTAGGCATGGCCCTGAACGGCAAGACGGTCATGGCCGAAATGCAGTTCATCGACTTCATTAGCTGCGGGTTTGACCAGATCGTCAACAACATGGCGACCTATCACTATCGCACTGCGGGCGAAGTCTCGATGCCCATCGTGGTTCGTGGCCCTGCCGGCGGCTATGGCGGAGGCGCCCTTTACCACAGCCAGATGAACGAGGCGTGGTTTGCAAACTCCCCGGGGCTTAAAATTGTTTGCCCCAGCACGCCCTATGATGCCAAAGGCTTGATGAAGGCGGCACTTCGTGATCCGAATCCCGTGATTTTTTACGAAGTGAAGCAGCTCTATCGAGATGCCAAGATTGCGGAAGAGCTTCCGGAGCATGACTATATCGTTCCGCTCGGACAGGCCCGACTTGCTCGCGAAGGAAGCGATCTCACCATCGTCACCTACGGCCAAAACGTCTACCACGCTCTGAGCGCGGCGGCGAAATTGGCTGAGCAAGGCCATCAAATCGAGGTCGTGGACTTGCGGTCGTTGGTACCGCTTGACGAAGCTACGATTCTTAAGAGCGTGGCGAAAACCAATCGAGTCATGGTCCTCAACGAGGCCCCCAAGACCTGCGGCTTCGCGGGCGAGGTGGTCGCGCGCATCAACGAGCTTGCATTCGAGCATCTAGACGCTCCAGTGTTGCGAGTGACTCGCATGGACACCCCTGTGCCCTGGGCGAAGACCCTCGAGACGTACGTGTTGCCGAGCGAGGAAGATATTCTGGAAACGGCAAGCAAATTGCTCAAGTACTGATCCCTCGGAAACACCGACTCTCCTGCGCCTCAAGTCAGCTCGACTTGGGGCGCAGATCATTTTATCGCTCGATCCTAAAGGGAGGCCCTTGCAGGAAGGGCCTTAAAAAGCCCATAATCTGGGGGTCACGGCGACGTAGCTCAGTTGGTTAGAGCGAGCGGTTCATACCCGCTAGGTCGGCGGTTCGAGCCCGCCCGTCGCTACCATGACTCTCCTACTTTTTTCATGACTCATTTATTGAAGTCTAGGTAGGCATCGACGTTCAAAGTTTGCTTGGTTCCCTTGAACCCGTTATTGAACGAGGGTGAGCGATGCATAAAAAGTTGTAGACTAAGTGTTCGGCGCACTTGCGCTCTTTGCATAAAACTCTCACGCGAGACAGAAAATATGAAGAAAGCCTTCCTCTTTGCCGCACTGGCATGCCTGGGCAACGCCGCCTCGGCTTATTTGCAGTTGAACGTCCCAAATCCAACGACTCCGTTCGCCTTTCAATGGTTTGAGCCAAGTTCCAGTATGTGGATGCAAGGCGGATTTGGAAACGGAACGCTTTCTCCAACTGTCAATCCAGACTTTTCAAAGGACTATTTCTATCAAGGCTCCGCTTGGTACCGAGGCAAAAAGCAAGGCACAGCTGGCCAGCCACGAGAATATCAAGTTTCGAACTTCTACGAAACCAAGCAAACGAGCCCCTCTTCGGGATACTCCAAGGCATTCGAGACGGTCGATGGAGTCGGAAACGTCATTGACGTGACCTACGAGTTTATTTTGCGATCCATGGGTCCCAACAAGGGCGTCATCACCTGCAATTGGACCGTTCGGAACAACAAGACCGACCAGTATCAGATCGATTTCTTCCCATACATCGACCTCCAAACCGATCCGGCGCCATTTAGCGACTCCGTCTCCTACAACGCCGCAAAGAGCATGTTTACGTACTCGAGCAGCGTAAGTGATCGCCCGACTCTCCATGTGAAAGCCATGGGACAACCCGTGGTGAGCTACGAAGCCGCTTATTACTTCACGCTCCGCGGCAAGTTGTCGAACACGACAAAGGACATCCAGCTTGCGAGCACGGTGCCATCGCCCTTCATCGAAGATGACCTCGCCACCGCCTTCCACCACATTCTCCAGATTCCTGGCCTCCAGAGCAGAACTGGCTCGTACGCAGTTGGAATCAACGTAGAGCCAGGCACGCTCGTGAACGTGAACGGAGAGGCGGCGCTGAACGATTATCTGGGGGACGCCACCAAGGTCCCGGTCACCCTCGAAGTTCTTCTTCCGGGAACAGATACCGTCGTGGAGTCGATCGCCACCTACGTGGGAGCCTCCGATGAATACACCACCACCCTGATGTCGCGCGGCACATTTGATATCGGCATTCGCGGATCGCACTGGTTGCGCAGCCGACTCACCAATGTCACGATCACCGAAGGAACGCCTCTCTCGCTTGATGCAGTCGTCCTCCGAAACGGTGACGTAAACGGAGACAATAGCATCGACCTGCTGGACTACTTCCGCATGAGCGATGCCTACAACACCGTGAAGTTTGACCCCCTGTTCGACGCCTCGGCAGATTTGAACGGCGATGATGCGGTCGACTTGCTGGACTACTTCATTCTGAGCGACAACTACAACATCTTCGGCGACTAAACTACATCGCGCGAAGAGAAGCCGAAATCCTGGTCACTCCTCAACGGAGTGGCCAGGATTTACTTTTCTTGGTTGGCGGCTTTCAGCTCCGCCAAGAGTTCGCCTTGCAACTTCGTCATGGTGAGGTCGCTTCGAGTGCGCTCGATGACCGCCCGAAGGGCGTCACAGGTCCGCCGCAGACCGCCGGTGAGACCGTCTGGGTAGTCAAACGTGATGAGATCGTCGTAGATCGATTCCATCGTGTGAAGGAGCGACTCAGCACCAGCCATATTCCCTGCCCTGAGTTCGTCCAAGAGGTACCGGCGAAGCTCGCTCGCCGCTTCCCCCGCGCCATTAAGGTAGCTAGCCACCTGGACTCCTAAATCATGGATCGTGGGCAAAGGAGCCTGCGTGGCACTCGCCAAAACGATGGCAGCCTCCACATATTCCTTTTCGGCATCTTGGATATAGCCCGCGTACAGAATCTCCGGGTGCTCCGCCGCATTGGCCCGAGCCCGACGGCTGATCTCGCAAGCCTGAGCGAGGAGTTTTTGGGCCTCGTCAAATTGCTTCCTGTGGACATGGCGAATCGACTTGCTACACGTTTGGATGAGAAGCCTGGAGTCTTTGAGGGCCATCTCCCGCGCTTCGTGCATTGAGGCGATCATCGGGCGAATCGATTCTATGTTTTGATCCCAGTTCATAAATAACCTCTCGTTGCGAGTGAAACAAACTCATGGTGGCCGATGATGACGTGATCGCGCAACGGAATATCGAGAATCTCGCCGATCGTCTTCAACTTCAGCGTCATCTGGATATCCTCCGGGCTCGGGGTTGGGTCTCCGCTTGGGTGGTTGTGCACCGCAATGATGCTGCTTGCCCCCTCGCGCACCGCCTCGCGGAAGAATTCTCGCGGACCCACGATGCTAGAATCGAGCGTGCCAATGTGAATGGTCCGGATTCCGATGACTCCCCCCTTCGTTCCGAGCAGTACAGCACAGAAGTGCTCCCGACGTTCATCTTTCAAATGTTCAAACAGCACCGCGACATCGGCGGGTTTCGTGATGATCTTGGGTTGCCCCTTTGCACTCAGGCCCGATCTACGGCCTATCTCGAGGGCCGCAAGCACTCGGACCGCATCGAACTCTTTGAGGCCCGTGAGTTCCTGCAAATCGCTCCGACCCAGGTCGCCGAGGTAGTGTATGCCGTACCTTCGGAGGAGGGCCCTCGCCACGTCCTCTCGCTGAGCAGTCGTCGCTGCGTCTTCGCTGATGGCGATACAGAGCAAATCCACGGGATCGGCTCCCCGGATCCCTGTCCCTACGAGCCTCTGAAAAGGGCCCTCAGAGGGAGTCTCAGGGTTTTTCTTTGGCATCAGCTTGCTCCAACAGCAGAAGTTTATTGAGGGTGAGAAGACGGCGATGATTCGGGACAAGCTCGATCCCTTTTGCCAGAACCTTGCTTGCGGCCGCATACTGCTTCTTTTGAATCAAGATGCTGGCCTCGGTCGCCATATAGTCCACATTCGTGGGGACCAGCTTTCGAGCAACCTTGTTTGCGAGATCAGCCTTGGTGTAGTCATTGAGCAATATGTGCAGTCGAGCAATATCGCCATACAGTTCGGCCAAGGTGAGGGTGTCGGCTTGAACGGTTACCTGTTGGGGAATGTGAGGTTCTACTGAGGTGACGGTGGCTTTCGCAGACTCAAAGTCCTCGAGGGCGAGGTCGACCTTGAGAGAGCCCAAATAGAGCCTCCAGTTGCTCGGATCAAAGTTGATCATCGCCTTGAACTTGTCCCCCGAACGGATGAGGGCGTCTCGGTCGAGTTGATCTAACGGTTCCCCTATCTGTGCCTTCTCTAGAACAGGCTGCGATTCCTCCTCTGCGGCTTTCAACATCGCCTCCAGTTCTTGAACATTGCGAACCGACAGCGCTTTTTTCCCAGCCGTGCCCGAACAACCGGCCACGGAGAAGCAAACCACCAAAATGAGAAGCCACTTAGCCCACGACAAGATTCACCAACTTTCCAGGGACATAGATTTCTTTCCGGATCGTGACACCTTCGAGATAGCCTTGAATCTTTGGCGTCGCCTTTGCAGCGGCGAGAATCTCCTCTTTGGTCGCCGATTGCGAGACCGTTACTTCATCTCGGAGCTTTCCATTCACCTGCACCGCGATGTTGAGGGAGTCTTGAACGAGGTACTTCTTGTCGCCCACCGGCCAATCAGCGTGGTAGGTAAACCCTTCCCTGCCCAACACATTTTCCCAAATCTCATCGGCGAGGTGGGGGGCGGCGGGGGCCAGAACCAAAGTAGCGCACTCTAAAGCCTCGCTCAGCGCGAGTTTCTCATCTTCCGAGGGGTTCGTCAGAGTCTTTAACACATCGTTGATGCCGTTGAGGAAGACCATGCAGCTAGAGATGTACGTGTTGAATGCAAATCGCTCGATGTCCTCGGTCGACTTCAAGATCAGCGTATGGGTATGTCGACGAATCTCCTGGACCGCAGGGCTGGTGCCCGAGGCAAGAATCGATATGCGCCAATTCGGATCAAAGTGCGGCTTCAGCTCGTTCGCAAGGCGATAGAACCGTTGGAGGAATCGCACGGCTCCCTGCATGCCTTCGCTGCTCCAAAGCACTTCGGATTCGAAAGGCGCCACGAAAAGCTCATAGATTCGGAGGGCGTCTGCGCCGAACTCGGCCACCATCTCGTCGGGAGTCACAACGTTGCCTTTGGACTTCGACATGCGAACCCATTTCCAAGAGAGTTGATCTTCAGGAATGGACTTCGCTTCTTCAAAGCTCACCAGGATGCCGTCTTCTCCTACATCAAGCTTTTCGCCCTCGCGTGGCATTCGATAAGGGGTCTTCGCCGTCACTTGGCCTTGGTTCATCAGCCGCTGGAACGGTTCCTTCACCGAGACCAGACCAAGATCATAAAGCACCTTCGTCCAGAAACGCGCGTAAAGAAGGTGCATCACAGCGTGCTCTGCTCCCCCGACGTAACAATCGACGGGCATCCAATAATCTGCCTTCGCCTTGTCCCATGGCTCCTCATGGTTGTGCGGATCGCAAAATCTCAGGAAGTACCAAGAGGAGCATGCAAAGCCGCCCATGGTGTCTGTTTCTCTGCGGCCCAACCTGCCATCCGAGTCGGTGACATTGACGAACGATTCGATCCTTGAAAGCGGCGATGATCCGTCTTCACTGGGTTCGTACGATTCCACCTCGGGGAGGAGAACCGGAAGGCAGTCATCGGGAACGCGCTCGATCTCGCCATCGGCGCTGTGAATCATAGGAATGGGGCAACCCCAATACCTTTGGCGACTGATGAGCCAGTCTCGGAGCCGGAAATTGACTTTACGGACCCCAACCTCGTGTGACTCGATCCAGACTCCCAGCTTTTCCTGCGCCTCTTTGACCGTCAAGCCATCAAACTCGCCCGACTGGATGAGAAAGCCATCTTTTGCCTCAAAAGCCTTTCCAGTCTCGTGCATCGCCTGAACCTCGGCCAAAGCCCCAGGAGAGGGTGCGATCACCGGTCGAATCTCGATTCCAAACTGGGTTGCAAAGTCAAAATCTCGCTGGTCGTGGCCCGGAACGGCCATGATCGCCCCCGTGCCATATCCCATGAGCACGTAATCTGAGATGTAAATGGGAACCTGCTTTCCGTTGGCAGGATTGATTGCAAAACTACCCGTGAAGACACCGGTCTTGGGGCGGTCGACCACCTGCCGGGCGATGTCGGAAAGCTCGGAGGCCTCTGTTCGATACTTTTCGATGGCCGCCCGCTCTGCATCTCCGGCTCTCGCCATGAGATCGGCCACCAAAGGATGCTCAGGAGCAAGGACACAGAATGTCATACCGAAGATCGTGTCAATCCTCGTTGTAAAAACGCGGAACGACAGGGCCTTCGTGCTGTGAGAGTCAGAATCGAGATCGTGACGACCATCGCCCTCGACACCGGCCACCTTCATCTCGAATTCCACGCCCTCAGATCGGCCGATCCAGTTTCGTTGCTGGTTCTTGATGCCTTCTGGCCAATCTAGATCATCCAGATCATCGAGAAGCCGCTGCGCATATTCGGAGATTTTGAAATACCACTGAGGAATGAGCCGGCGTTCGACAAGGGCTCCACTTCTTTCGGCGCGGCCGCCGATGATTTCCTCGTTCGCCAGCACGGTTTTGTCGACCGGATCCCAGTTCACCGCGGCCATGCTCCGATAGGCAAGCCCTCGCTCTTGCAGACGATTGAATATCCACTGCGTCCAGCGATAGTACGTCGGGTCGCAGGATTTCACGCTTCGCGACCAGTCGTAGCTGATGCCGATGAGGTTCATCTGCCGCTCATAGGTCGCTGCGTACGCATCGATCATCGGCCCGGGCGCAGCTTTTCGCTTGATGGCCTCATTTTCTGCCGGAAGACCAAACGCATCAAATCCCATCGGGTGGAGGACATTGTGCCCTTGCATGAATTTCATCCGGCACAACACGTCTGTGGGGATGTAATTTCGGCAGTGGCCGACACTCAATCCAGCGCCGCTAGGATAAGGAAAAAAGTCCAATCCGTAAAACTTGGGGCGGTCTGCATCTTCGCGGGTCTTGAAGAGGTCTGCCTCTTTCCACTTTGCTTGCCATTTCGCCTCTATTTGAGAAGGTTCGTACGACTCGGACATATAGCCTTTTTGTACCTGAGAACCCCTCCTTCTAGCCCTGAAGTTCCTCACCGATCCCGATCTGTAAAACCAAAAAACTGGACCCGGAGATTCCGGGTCCAGTTCAGTTTGAGTCTCCAATTGAATCCTCAGGATTCGAAGCTGGAGTCCCGCTTGGGAGGCTTAGGAGGCGGGGCCACTACGGGAGGCGCTGGCTTCGCCGCCGGCTTGGTGGGTTCCGGTTCCGGATCTTCGGCCACCAAAGTCATGGATGGCACTTCGGCTTCCTTCACAGGCTCCGGCTGCTTCCCCATCGCGTCAATCTTCGCCAAAAAGTCAATCCCGAGAACTTGCTTTGCTTGTTCGTTGAGCGAGAGAAGTTTTGTGACGTCCACCCCACCCGTGCTGCCGCCGTTTCCCTTGCCGGTGTCAATCACCGTCACGGATTCGATATTGGAGCTTCGAATGGTTTCTGTGAGCAACTTGATCACGGGTTCTAGCTTTTGGATCAAGAAGATATCCTTTCCATCAGCCCCGGCCTGTTGCCATTCTCTTGCCAACGAGCGAAGAGCCTCGGCTCGGGCCCGACCATCTTCGATGATCGGCGCGACTTCGGCGACGGCCTGAGCTTCCATAGCCTCTGCCTCTGCCTTTGCGGGCTGGATCACATCGGCCTCCAATTGCCCCCTCACCTGCTCGAGGCGTGCGGTTTGAACCAACAGTTCACCCTTTGCTTTTGCGACTTGGGCGCTGACGATGGCTTGCTCTTCGGCCACCACCGCGGCGCGGCGTGTGACGGCGTCGGCAATGAGCTTCTCCGCTTCTGCCTTTGCGACCCGAATCTCGGCCTCGATGCGTGCGATTGCCTCTTGCTCCATGTTTTCCGAGGCGCGAACCAAGGAATCGGCTTGAGCCGTGGATTCCGCAATGCGCGCGCTCGTGTTGAGTTCTGCGCTCCGAGTCC
>CAZBXR010000058.1:0-15810 GCA_964496145.1 uncultured Chthonomonas sp.
CCGGCCCAGATACACATGAGCGCTTTATGCCGCCACTCTTTTTTCCATCCCACCAAGGCGAGCCCGAGGAGCTGAACTTGTCCCAACCCGGTCGAGGTCACGGCAATAATGATCCATCGCCAGAATTCAGATCCCTGAAAAGCTGTGTGAATGAACCTAAACAGATCGCGATCTAATTCCCATAAGCTCATTGATTGAATCCGCAGGGTACCTCCCTGCTTCAAGTAGAATGGTCATTCCGATGTCTGAAGAAAAATCGTTACGCGAGATTCGATTGGAAAAGCTGAACCGCATGCGCGAGCTAGGCCACGACCCCTATCAAGTGGAGAAATTTGACCGCGACCATTCCGCAAAACAAATTCTCGACGAGTTTGAAGAGGGGAAAGTGGTCCGATATGCGGGTCGTGTCGTTTCCTATCGGCTCATGGGCAAAGCCGGATTTGCTCACATCAGCGAAGGCGATGGAAAGGTTCAGGCGTACTTCCGAAAGGACGATATCGGAGAAACCGCCTGGGAACTCTACAATTTGCTCGATATTGGCGACCATGTGGGCGTGAGCGGCGAACTGTTCATCACCAAAACTGGTGAGAAGTCGATTCATGTGCGCGAGTTCACTCCGCTCAGCAAGAGCCTGGTGACGCTTCCTCTCGGGAAAGAGAAGGACGGGCACCAGTGGTATGGACTGTCTGACACGGACCAGCGGTATCGGCACCGGCACCTCGACCTCATTTGCAATCCGGAGGCCCGGTCCATGCTGTTGAATCGATGCCGGATCATGGCTTCTGTGCGCCGCTTCATGGACAATCGTGGCTACCTTGAGGTCGAAACTCCGCTTCTACAACTCGAGGCAGGGGGCGCGGCGGCGCGACCGTTCACCACGCACTACAACGCGTACGAACTCGAGGTCAAACTCCGTATCTCGCTCGAGTTGTATTTGAAGCGGGTGCTGTGTGGCGACGTTCCGAAGGTGTATGAGATCGGAAGAGTTTTTAGGAACGAAGGGGTGAGCCAAAAGCACAATCCGGAGTTTTCGCTCCTCGAATTTTACGAAGCATTCACCGACCTCGATGGCATGATGGAGACGGTGGAGTCGATGTTCCGATGGGTTTGCAACGATGTCTTTGGTACCACGTCGATCTCGCACGGCGAAGTCACTCTGGACTTCGGGGCTCCTTGGGCGAGGGTGGACATGATGGAAGCCATCTCTTCGCGTGTCGGCGTCGATCCGGCGGTGTTTTCAAGTCTTGAGTCTGCCAAATCTGCCCTCGCGGGCAAGGATTTGGTGAATCGAGTGACGGGCAAAAATGTCCATCTACCGGACGAAAAGCAGCTTGGGGGTTTGATCGAAAAGCTTCTCGAGGTGTTTGTCGAACCCGACTTGATTCAGCCTACGTTTGTGGTTGGCTACCCGATCGAAACTTCCCCGCTGGCGAAGAAAGACTTCAATCGTCCAGGATTCACGCGCCGCTTTGAAGGATATGTCATGGGGCGCGAGATCTGCAATGCTTTCAGCGAGATCAATGATCCTGTGGACCAGCGAGAGCGGTTCGAGCAACAGGTGAACGAGCGAGCCAAGGGAGACGACGAGGCCCATCCAATGGACGAGGACTTTCTTTACGCCCTCGAATCAGGGATGCCGCCCACCGGCGGTTGTGGGATCGGAATGGACCGCATGGCTATGCTGCTCACTGGGGTAGATTCCATTCGAGAGATTCTCTTGTTCCCGATGATGAAACCAGAGTAAACCGGACGATTCGGTCAATACTAGCGAAATTACTAGCATTCTTTTCACAAGATCGGCGGAAAACCTAAAGAGATCGGGCGTGACACCCGAACTAATCCTTGAGAAGGTTTGCAAGTTATTATGAAGCGCTTTCGGAACAAGAAAAAGGGCTTTACGCTCGTAGAAATCATGATCGTCGTTCTTATTATTGGCATCCTGCTTGCGATCGCCGTGCCTAACTTTGTTAGAGCTCGAGAGCGCAGCCGGGCCAAGACGTGTGTCGGTAACCTGAAGCAGATTGATTCTGCTAAGGAACAATGGGCAATGGAAAATCGCGCTAATGAGGGCGATGCTGTTGACCTCGCTGACCTCGTCGGTGATTACATCAAGAAGGATCCAGTCTGCCCAAGCGGTGGAGACTATGATGCCGGTGATGTAGGAACAGACCCCACTTGCTCGATCGGTGGAGATCACTCGCTCGACGCCCTCTAATAGAATTCTATTCAGAGAAGACCAAACCGTCCGAGGACTTATCCTCGGACGGTTTATTTTTTGTCTCAGGGTCTAGGTGCCGGAGAAAGTACCAGTTTTTTCAAGCGCTCCTGTATTGAACTCTTGTTACATGGAATGAGAGCCTTGGAGAACTTATGTCGCGCATGACTCAGGCAAGGAATAAGAGAAAACGAGGATTCTCACTCATCGAGATTCTTCTCGCCGTCTTTGTGACGGGTGCAATCGCCACGATTCTTGCGGCGACCATGCCTATCGCGATGAAGAGCCGCGTAAAGGCGGACTACAACAACAAGGCCACAAGTCTTGCCCAAAAGCAGCTTGAGGTCACTCGCGCTCTCGGGTACGCGAATCTCACGCCGGCCCAGATGTTTAAGTATAAGGTCATCGACTCTGCCACGCCGGTCGCGGCAAATACCTACAAGTGCGACAGCGTGGACTTTACCGTGGATGACAGTCCTGCTTCGGTGCTGCCATCGGGTGAAGGCACCCTGAAGGTCGAGCAAGCTGACATTGATCTGCGGCGCGTGACCGTGGAAATTAGCTATATGGACGGCGGGCGAAGGCGAACCGTCCGTCTCGCGACCCTGGTCGCAAATCTTTGATCTTGAGAGAGGAATCCAGATATGAACCCTAGTGGAATCAGAATTTCTATACGGAAGTGTGCGGGTCTCGGACGAGGTCGAAAGAATCGTGGCGCGACCATGCCCGAAGTCGTGATTGGCGCCAGCCTTACCACCATGGTCATGGGCAGCCTCATCCTAGCGATGGTCTCCGGTATGGGAAGCTGGGCGAAGGGTCAAGGCAAGATCACATCGAACATGGAAGTCCAATCGGCGGTTCGATTGGTGACCCAGGAGCTACGCGAGGCGATGTTCGCCGAGGTTGAAGGTTCCGGAATGCGGATCAACTACAGGATGCCGAAGATGACCGACGGAAAGTTTGATATGCCGGTTGTCTGGGATGGAGTCTCCCGATCCATCTACCGAGAAGACAGCGGCAACCTGATTTTGAAAGTTGGCGATTCGACGAGAGTGATCGCCAAGAACGTGAAGACTGTCGACCCATGGTCACCAGGTGGAACCCGCAACTACAAAATTTTCACGGCGGGATCTGGAACCGTTCTTCGGAAGGTCGACATCCTGATTGCCGTTGAAAACTACGGCAAGGGTGGCAAGAAGGAATGGGGTCGAGTCCGCGAGTCTGTTCAACTGAGGAACGTGCCGATTCTTACGCAATAAGGAGTTTAGATCATGAACAAAACCCGACGAAAATTTTCGAAGAAGCAACGTGGGACAGCCTTGATCAGCGCCTTTGCAGTTCTGGGCTTACTGGCTGTTGGAACAACGACCTATATCAATTCAGCCACTCAATCCGTTCGAACGTCCAGCCGTCAAACGCTGGATATCACCGTGACCGCCGTGTGCGAGGCCGGAACTCAGGCTGTTTTGAGAGATCTCTGGCGCCCCTTCAAGATCGCGCAAAAGTTTGATGCAATGGACGACGAGTGTGCGGACGCGTCTCTCGAAGCCCCCGCCTCGTCCCAGACCGGGAGTCTGGATGGGGTCGGCCGCTATTCGGCGGGAGTCATCGGCTACGAAGAGCCAGAAGGTGACCCATTCGTTCGCAACGTCACGATTCGCAGCGTCGGCTGGGTCGATTCTAACAACAACAGCCAACTCGATGATGGCGAGGCGAGAAAGATCGTCGACGTCAATGCACGCTATGAGCTTGCTCGGAGCGCGGTTTTCGACTACACCTACTTTGTCAATAACTACGGGTGGATGGACGGGTTTGGCCCGACGCAGCTCATTGTCAACGGCGATATGCGGGCAAACGCCAACTTTGACTTTTTGAATGGCTCGCCCACTGTGAACGGGAGCGTTTATGCCTCTGTCAACGACAAGCTGACTCCTTCAGCAGTTGGGCTCATCAATACAGGACCGGTGAAAAGTACAAACTCCGCCTACGCTACCGCGCAAGCATCGGATCGCCGAATGCGACCCGCTTACACGGCGGCGTTGGCCGGTACAAAGGGCTCAGAAACGTACGACAAGTGGCGAGACTTCGTGTTTGACACGGAAGGATCGATCGTGAATGGTCGATACGCGGGTTCGGTTCTGGCTGATTCGACTGGATACCGTGGATGGGCTCGGACGAGTTCGGGAGCGACCCCGACCACGACAACTCTCGACACAACACCGACGAAAGAGATCATCATGCCTGACCTCTCGGATTTGGACTATTACCAAGATCTGAGTTCGAATTACGTGAACGAAAAGGCAACTTTTGCCGATGGTACGGCGAATCCCGAAGCCGGCAAGGGAGCCTATCTTGAAGTTTGGGATGCGACGTTGGCGGGAGGGGCTGGAGCCTACAAGCGCCTCGACACGAACGGAAACATCTCAGGATCCATCATGCTGGTCGGTTCTTCCACAAGACCCATCAAGATCCACGGACCGGTCACAGTCACCCAAGATGTCGTAATCAAGGGGGTTGTCCAGGGACAAGGGACACTGTACGCGGGACGCAACGTCCACATTGTGGGCTCGGTCACGTACAAGGATGAGCCTGACTTCCGTGGCACAAACATGCAGACCATCGACAACGCGAACGAGAAGAAAGACTTCTTAGGACTCGCGGCGCGAGCCTCTGTTGTGTTCGGCAACCCGAAGACATTTGCGGACCCTTACCCGCTCAAGTACATGAAGCCTCCGTTTACAAAGGCTCGGGTCGATGAGGCCGGGAACACGATTCCTGCTTACGACGCCACCCAAGTGGACGCAACCGGCAAAAAGAAGTATCAGAGCACCTTTGGCGATGACGCTCTCAACGCCATCGCTTCGGGGATCAACCAAGTCGACGCTATTGTCTACACGAACTTTGTCGGAGGAGGAAATCTCGGTACCGGCGGAGGGGGCGTGAAATTCAATGGAACGATCATCTCTCGCGACGAGGCGATGGTGATTTGGTCGCTGCCCGTGAAGCAAAACTATGACAACCGAATTCGAGAGCGCTTCCCTGTTCGGAAGCCGCTGATCGACCTCATGCTCCCCAGAAGTCCGACACTTCTGCGAAGCACATGGCAAGACCACGGATTTGGGTTTGGAGACTACTAAGATGTTGCAACTGGTAAAGAAGACTTTTTGGATCGGAATTCTCACCCTTGGGCTTGTAGGCACCTCTGCCGCATGGCACAAGGACCGACCGACCGATTTGCCCGCACTTCCGGAATCCACGGAAGCCGAGCTTCAGTCTCAACAGGTGATGAACCAGTCCATCCCTGAGGTGGGAGAGGTTCCGAAGCGATCGGAAGAGCAAGCGGTCATCGAGCGAGATGAGAAGTCAGAATCTGCCGCGAGCAATGTCGCAAGCGTTGCGCAGGCCGATGGCAGCGAGACGATTGTGAAGGCGACGAAGGTCCATAACCTCAAGAAGAAGGGGCCTGCCTACTGGCTCATCGCCTTGATCGGCGGTTTGGCCTGCTCCGCGGTTTTCTACCTTCGAAGCTACGCCTCGCGGAACATGCCCAACTACGATGTGAAGCCAGAGAATCATCCTGGCTTGATCAACAAGAAGAATATCGAGATTAAGTAGCCTTCGGGCTCGCAACAAGGACTCTGTCACCCTAACAAGCAATCGGAGGGGTCTCATGTAACCGTTGGGATACAATGGGGCGTCAAAGGATTGCAGTGGTGGCAGAGTTTTTTCAAAAAGCAAGCACGAAAACCTACGACGAGGACTCACTTCTCGTCGAAAGGGTGCTTCTTGGGAAAGACCCTTCGGCCTTTCACCGCCTTTACGAGCGGCACTACTCCCGAGTTTACGGGATCGCGTACGGAGTGCTTCTCAATCACGACGATGCGGTGGACGCGACCCAGGAAGTTTTCTCGAAGGTGCATCGCAACCTCAAACGCTTTGACCACCGAAGCAAGTTTTCTACTTGGCTTCACCGAGTCGCGATCAACCGTTCGATCCAGTTTTCACGTTCGATCAAGGGCAGAAAAGCGGTGGTGCCGCTCGAAACAATTGAGCACATCGCCTCGGCCCCGCATGATCTGGAGGACAGGAAGCATGTTCATGACACGCTTGCTCTGTTGCGTCCCGATGATCGACTGATTCTGTCGCTGTTCTATTGGCAAGAACTCTCGCTGGGAGAGATTGCCGAAGCCCTCGGCACACAAGAGAATGCTGCAAAGACAAGGCTGTTTCGGGCCCGAGAGCGCTTTAAGGCGCTGTACACCGAACCAGAAAAGGTGGAAGTATGAGCCAACATTCCGAACAGATTGAGTTGCTGATCCAAGACCTTTGCGCGTCGAGAGATCTGAAGGCAATTCAAGAGTTTGAGGCTCGTTTCCCCGAGCACAAGGCCCTCTTGCGTGAACACCTTGCCGCTGGCGAACTCATGGCCAGGTCGCGGCCAGACGTACCTCATCCTGTTCCACGGTTCTTCCCTCCCAAGCAGCCTGTGTGGCCAGTCTGGGCGACGCGGGGTGCGATCGCGGCGGCGGTCCTTGGCATTGGGTATGCGTCCTTCTTGGCGGGCGTCAAGTCGGTTCCACCGCCTCCTAAGGTGGAGACCTCCGAGGCCTATCCGGTAGAGCGAAAGCCAAGAATTCCCGTGGAATCCAGCCCGCTGCAACTAGAGCACACGCCCGAAGAGCCGGGCCAGCCGCACGAAGATGATGTGAAAGCCCCGCAGTACCAGGTTCCGCGCCTGGAACGACGGGTCACGATTGAAGTGGCGAACGGTTCTCTCTTCGATGTTTTCCGCCAGATTGAAGGGCAGACCGGCCTAAAAATCTCGATCGCCCCGGGGCTTGAGGATAAGGCGGTTACGGTGCAACACACCGGTATCGCGGCAAAGGAGCTATTGCAGGATCTCGGTCAGCAGTTTATGTTTACGCCGATTCCCCAGGGGGATGATGAGGTCCTCGTGATTCCTGCGCGGGACGGCTCGAATGGGACCATTTACAACCCAGACATTGATTTGCGCGAGCCTGGAGATCGTTAACGAAGGCTTCTGGCTCGTTCTTGTTCGCGCCGGGTTTCTTTGTCCTTGATTTGTTCGCGCTTGTCGTACTGCTTCTTTCCGCGCCCTAAGCCAAGTTTCACCTTGACCTTTCCGTTCTTGAAATACATCCCAAGGGCAAGAATGCTGAGACCCTTCTCTTGAGACTTCCTCTCAATGGTGTCGATCTCTTTGCGGTGCATGAGCAGTTTGCGGTCGCGCCGTCTTTCCGGTTGGTATGCGGTGGTGAATTTGTACGGCTCAAAGTCGGCTTGGATGAGCCAAAGCTCTCCTTTGATAATGCGGCAGAAAGCATCGGTAAGGTTCACGCGGCCAAGATAAGCCGATTTCACCTCACTTCCGACAAGGACCAGCCCCGCTTCGTAGGTCTCGCTGATCTCGAAGTCGTAGTGGGCGCGCCGATTGTGGATCGACGCCGGGCCCTTAGGGGCCTCTTTTTGGCCAGATTTCTTTGCCACGGGAGTACGAGTGTACCGGTCTGCGCCCCGGCTCGATAGGCCCCCTGGGACTTCCCCCCTTTTTAGGCGCCGGACGTGGCATTGGAACTTCGGCGTTCCTTGTCTCGTTGAACCTAAACGAGGTATCTTCCCACCATGCAACGATTCTCAATTTTGGCCATCTTAGCCGTAAGCGCCTTTCTCGCTGGATGCGCAGCAAAGGAACCTGAGACAGCGTCTACCACCACCGAGGGCACGCCCGCCGCAGCCGCGCCTACAAACGGCCTGAAGGAATTAGTCAAGACCGACGTCAAAAAATCGGACAGCAAGATCGTCGTGGAAGAAGGCGACTGGGCCGTTATGCTCTACAAGGGCACCTTGAAGAACGGAACCGTCTTCGATGAAAACATGAAGCCAACCGATGCCCCCTTCGTCTTCCAAGTCGGCCAAGGCAGTGTAATCAAGGGTTGGGATCAAGGCATTCCTGGCATGACAAAAGGCTCGAAGCGACGCCTTGAGATTCCTGCCGCCTTGGCCTATGGCGACACTTCTCCCAGCGACAAGATTCCGGCAAACTCCGATTTGTACTTCGATGTCGAACTCCTTGAAGTCATCAAAAAGGACGGCTACGGAGACTTTATCAAGAATATCGTGAAGCAAGGAACCGGGCCTGAAGCGAAGAACGGAGATGAAATCACTGTTCACTACACAGGCAAGCTCTTGAACGGCAAGAAGTTCGACTCAAGTAAGGATCGAAACGAACCATTTACGATTAAGCTAGGCGCCGGCCAGGTGATCAAGGGATGGGATGTCGGCCTTGTTGGAATCAAGAAGGGTGAAGTTCGCATGCTTCGCCTGATGCCGGGAGCCGGCTATGGAGCCCAGGGCGCAGGCAGCGACATTGGTCCAAACCAACCGCTCGATTTCGAAGTCGAGTGCCTTGCGGTGAAGTAATCGAATCGAAAGATCCCCTTCGTGCCCTCTCTGATTGCAATCAGTGAGGGCACGTTTGCTAGAGCTACCTGGTAAAGTCAGATTTATGAAGACCCTTTCCCTCGCCCTTCTCTTTCTCGCGTCGCTCGGAGGCAATTTCGGCGACGATAAAAAAACCGATACAGCAGCCGTAGGGCCTCTGAAAGAGCTGAAGGTTGTCGATAAAGTCAAATCAAAATCGAAGGTGAAGGCTGAAGAGGGAGACTATCTGGTGGTTCTCTACAAGGGCACCCTTCGCGACGGAAAGGTCTTTGATCAAAACGACGGGAAAGAAGACGTGCCGTTTGTGTTTCAACTCGGAAAGGGTCAAGTCATCAAGGGGTGGGACCAAGGCATGGCGGGTATGGCGAAAGGCGCCAAGAGACGTCTTGAGATTCCGGCGAAGCTGGCCTATGGCGAAGCAGGCGCGGGGCCGGATATCGCACCCAACACCGACATCTTCTTTGACGTGGAGTTGCTCGAGGTCGTAAAGGCCGATAGCTACGACACCTTTACAAGCACCACAACAAAGGCCGGCAAGGGCGAACCCGCGAAAAAGGGCGACAAAATCTCGGTCCACTACACCGGGAAGTTTTTGAACGGAAAGAAGTTTGATTCAAGCCTGGATCGTAACCAGCAGTTTGTGATTACGCTGGGGGCCGGAATGGTTATCAAAGGGTGGGACGAAGGCCTGATGGGAATCAAAAAGGGCGAAAAGCGGACCTTGCGAATCATGCCCGGAGCCGCCTACGGCAGCCGAGGAGCGGGTGGAGTGATCCCGCCTAACATGCCCATTGAGTTCGATGTTGAGTGCTTCCAAATCGGCGAAAACCCTTGATTGTTCAGCCCTCCAGTCAACCTGAGATTCAGGCGGAGATAGAACGACGAGGATGGAGCCAACAAGGCCAGGCAACGCCTGGCCTCACTGTTGTTCACCAGGAAGTCGCGTATTCGATCGGTCCAGAAGGGACGATGGGGTTGCCTCTCGAATGGGGGGGTAGATTGATGGCCCGGCAGACCTATTGGCCGAGCGCGGAGCTTCAGCTGACCACGCTCGCGCTTTGGCCGCTTGCCACTGCGGGTCTCATCCTCGAGCCTCCGGTGGTGATGATCGACCGCAGCACCCGCGAGGGAGAATTCGACCGCCTTTCGGAGATCGGGTGGCCCCACGGGGTCGATGTCATGCTCATGGATTCCGCGGAGTCTGAAACGGTGCGCGCGATCAATCTCATTGCCCACATCAAGAAGGTCCCGGACCCAAATCTGCTGGATGAACTCTACGCCACGGCCTATCGGGAGGCCACGGAGATCGTGAATTCTGATGACGGGGACTGGATTCCAGACCTAGTGCGAGGGAAACCTCACCTGGTCTATCGCCTCCGGTACTCACCGGGCGAAGACACCGACCTTCTTACCTCTCAATGGATGGGAGAATCGGAAGGCAGGCTGGGAGCACGGGGGATGGCCGACTTGGCCCTGACAATCGCCCTTTAGCATTTGTCGAGATCGATTTTCTTCGGGCTGGCCTCTTTCGGCGGGCCTTTGTACACAATGCCCTCGGCGCCCTCGCCGTCGATCTTCTCAAAGTTGCCCGGACTCACCTTTCGGTACGTTGTGAATCCCTTCTTCCCTGCTTTTTCGTAGTCCGTCTTGTGATTTTTCAGGTTGATCATCACACTACTGACCACGCGTTTGCAGTCGCGGCCACAGTGAGGGCAGGTCGTAAATGCAGGTTCAGAAATCGCCTGTACCACTTCAAAGTGCCCATTGCACATGAGACATTCATGATTGACGGGTTCGTATTCGTAGATAGGCATGTCGAGTCGTAAAAACTAGACTTAGTTTACGGCTGGAAACCGTACGTCTTGCACTCTTTCCAGCTGAGCAGTTTGCTGATCGATGTTCGAAGGAGCAGGCTGTCGCGTGAGAGAGGCCACAATGCCGAGAGTCGCAATGCCCGCGAGCACCGCTCCGGCCAGCGCAGGCGACCAATAGCGGAATTTATCGCGACCCATCTGGACTCGCACGAGCCGTACCGTATCCGCATCGAAATCGAGAGAGGGCTCGGGGTTTAGGGTTCCCGACCTTAGAAAACTGAGAGCCGCGTCGGTCTCTCGGACGAGAGTCGCATACTCCTCGTCTTCTTGAAAGAGCGAGGCTACTCTCTCTGCCTTCTGTTCAGAAAGTTTTCCGTCCCTCGCCTCGGAATAGAGGCGCCAAAATCTTTTCTTAAAAAACTGCATGTTCAATCAATTATCGGAATTCTCGGAGAGCCAAAGAGCACGGAACTTCTCTCTGGCAGAATGGAGCCGCGAACGAACCGTTCCGACAGGAACACGGGTGAGAGCAGCAATCTCTTCATAGCTCAGCTGCTCCATCTCGCGTAGAACAAGGGTCGTTCTCAGATCAGGCTGGAGCATATCCAACAGCTTTCGGACCACGACTTGATTGTCTACGGAGTCGCCAGAGTCTTCGACCACCTTGTCAAACTCGGCAGGTTCCGCCTTGCGGGCTCGTAAACGATCCATGCATAACCGAACACATATTCGATAGAGATATCCGGCGAAGGCTCGATCCTCGCGCAGGCTGCGCAATTCTCGAAACGCTCGGATGAATGCCTCTTGGGCCACATCTTCAGCCTCGTGCGCATCTCGAAGCAGGTTTGCTGCCACGCGGATGAGCCGGGTGCGATGCCGGGCTACGATTGGGGCGATGGCGCCTTCGTCGCCACGGCGCACCCTCTCTAGCCAATGGAGTTCTTCATACTTCCATTCCCAGGTGCCTTGTTGTAATTGATTCCCAATCATGACCTTATGTTAGTGTACGACGGAAAGTATGGATTCCAGAGTTCATTCTGGCAACTTTTTGAGTGAATTTTCTATATCATCGTCATAAGTGGCAAATGGATCCTGCATTTCCACCACTCCGTGGGGTCCCGTGACGATCGCATTCCAGTCGATCATGTACACCTTTCGCTTCGGATTCTGCAGGGATTTGCGGACGAATTCCCCTCGAGATTTTGCCCGAGTGTTATCCGGCGGGGTCGTTTCTGCTTCGGCGACCTCCACCTCCCCCACGATGGTTCGGAGTTCACCAATCTGCTCGAGGGCCCCCGCCAGGCTCCGGTTCGGGTCAATGTTGTGGTACTCAAGATCGTACGATTGGAGGGCATCTTCGCTCCAACTCCACCCGTTCTCTTCTCGAACTTGGTTCAACATCGTGTACTTCGCCACCCAATCAATCCTGTCACGCATCGAGGGGATGTCCGTACTCAATCCATGGAGAGTTGATTCCCACTCATCCAAAATCCAGTCGGTCTCCTCGCTCTCGCCGCGATATCCCTGCGCCGATTCGAGATATCGAAACTGAATCTCTAAGGCGGTGGCCGTTGTCTCGCCGAGCAATTCGCAGCGGTGCGTCAAGGTGAGATCACGGCTCACTTCTCGAAGCTCGTGCATCGGGCGTGGCATGAGGATGCCATCTGGCTCAGAATCATCTTCGATCATCCTCATGACGAGGCGGGTGGAGCCCACTTTCAACGCTTCGGCGTACTGCGACTGGTTTGCTTCGCCGAGGAGGAGATGCAGACGGTGCGCCCGGTCCATCGAGTAGAAATGCTCCCACTTGGGGTTGATGAGGGCGCGGTTGAATCGCACTCTGCCCGCCACCGGCTTGAGCAAATGGTCGGCGCGCTGCGAAATCTGAAACTCTACATCTGGATCAGGCTCCACCTCGTACACCTGGCTCACCCAAATGTAATCTTCAGGGTGCTGTGACATCTGGTCGTGCGAAGGCCCCGAGCCATCGGTATAGAGCACGTGCCCCCCAACCCTCCCCGCCCCGGCGAAGATTTGCCTCGTGACCAAGAATGGAATGAGATACGCCACCCGTGTGGTGAAGTAATCGTCTTCCATCCAGGCCAAATAGTTCTCGTGGCACCCAAAAGTGTGGCCGCCGAAGTGGTCCACGCTGTTGTTGTAAACATCGATCTCATCCTCCATCCCGAGCAACTTGATTGCCCTGCGGATGATCCTTTGTCCGGCCCGATTGAATCGAATCAGATCGCGAATAGATCTAACTTCAGGAGTCGCATACTCCAAGTGAGTGCCGACAGCGTCGATGTAGAGGCGACCTCCATTCGTAAGAAATCCACCCTTCAATCGGGGTTCGAACATCTCGTCGCGGGCGTGGAGGTCGATGAGACCCAGTTTGAGATCGTAGAACACCGCGTCCTTGAGGGCCTCGACGGCGGCCTCGGGTTGGTCAAAGTGATTCCCTTCGACATAGGTGCCGAACTCTGTTTCGACTCCAAGAATTCGGTCGGGCGGAAGGGGAATCATTTCCCTATTCTACGGCGATTTTTAGATCGATGCATCCTGCGGAGGCAGGATGTGGAGTAAAACAACAGAATGATTTCGGCAATTCTTACGATCGCCCTTTCTCAAACTGCCCCGAAGGTCGAAATGGAGGTTATCTATAGTCGGGTGGCGAAAGAGGAGCTCAAGATGGATCTCTACTACCCTCCGGCCGGAACCAAGAAGCCGTATCCGGCGATCTTGCTCTTCCACGGGGGCGCATGGACCATGGGGAATCGATCCGAAATGGAGGGTTTGGCGAAATCCTTTGCGGCACGAGGCGTCTTTGCCGCCACCGCGAGCTATCGACTCGCTCCCAAGTATCGGTACCCAGCGATGCTGGATGACGCCCAGACGGCGATGAGGTTTCTGAGAGCAAACTCCGGGAAATACGGCGTCGACGTTCGTAAAATCGGTGCAGGCGGCGCGAGCGCGGGAGGCCAGATGGCCCTGTTTTTGGGGACGACCGGAACGCGCGACCCAAAGGTCCGGGAGTACCGCATGCAGTCGTCCCGAGCCCAAGCCGTCTTCAACATTTTTGGTCCGGTAGACCTCTCGAACAAGCAAGATTTCGGCGTTGCGCTTGATCCGCTCTTCTTCTTGGTTCTAGGCAAGTCGAGGGCGCAGGCCGCGAAGGAGATTCGAGATGCGAGCCCCCTGTACAAGGTATCGAAAGACGATGCCCCTGTCTTCACCATTCATGGAACCGAGGATCCATTGGTTCCTGTAAATCAAGCCAAGCTCTTAGAGGCCGCGCTGACGCAGGCGGGAGTCAAGCAGAAAACCATTTTGGTAAAAGACATGAAGCACGGAATTGACTATAGTGTGAAAGGGACTCGTGAGGCTCTCACGGAAGGCGTAGACACGGTGAGTTCATGGTTGGCCTCCTCGCGCTGATGACCATGGGAACGACCCCAGGAATGCTGTTTTTAGCGGGAGGCGGAAACACGCCGGATGCTATCGCCGATCGGTTTATTGCCGCTGCCGGAGGGCCCGAAGCAAGAATCGTTGTTCTGGGCCAAACGCGAGAGAACCCGGAACGAGCTCAGGCGAGTGCCGACTTCCTGAAAGAACGCGGGGCCAAGACTGTGGAGCTCTACGCGGCGGCCAAGATTTCACGGGAGGAACTGGGACGGATTCGGAAGGATTGGGCCAATGTCGCCGGTTTTTGGGTTCCTGGCGGCGATCAAGCCTTGTTTATGGATCGCTTCCCCGCTCGCTGGTCGCGGCCCTATTTCCAAGGCAAGATCCGCGAGGGCACCGTATGGTTTGGAACCAGTGCGGGAGCTATGATCACGAGCGACACGATGATCGAATACTCCGATGACGACGGGAAGCCAGTATTGCGGCAGGGCCTCGGGCTCACCGGAGTCCTCGTGGATACGCACTATCGAGAAAGGAACCGTCAGGCACGCATGAGAGATGCGTTCTCAAGGATTCCCTCGGCGCCACGCGCCGTTGGCATCGAGGCGAAAGAGTGGATCGTTATTTCCGGCGACGTCGTGGTCGAAGACCACGGGGCTGCAGAAGTGATCGAAAGGTGATCAAGTATCCTCTTCGGTCCCTTGCTCGGCGTGGCGTCGCCATAGCTCCACCAATTGATCCTCCAGGCTGTCCTTTGGATCTGGATCGGTCCAACATGGTTTGGGTGTGCTCTCCTGATCGGGCCCACGGCCCACAAAATAATCGTACTGCAAGGTTATCGTTCCCCTAGTGAGTTACACCATGTTGGACGGAAAACTCAGCACGTCTTCCTAACGGGTTTAGGGGAATTTTGGAAGAAGCTGGTGTATTTTCGAGGGTGAACGCCCGTGGGAACACTTCCCCTATGCCGGAGGAGCAAGTTCTTTACTCCTGCAAGAACAGAAAAGACCCCAAGCAGAATGCTTGGGGTCTTTCTTTGTTCGACGGAGTCGAGCCTATTCGCTTTGGACTTCGTCGTCGATCTCGAACTCAGGCGAGGCGACCATTTCGGCCAACGACGGGAAGTCGAAGCCGTCCAGTTCGTCCATATCCTCGAGTTCATCGGCCTCGACGAGCGCCTTGAGTGACTGCTGAGCCCAGCTTGGGGCGCTGCGATCGACTTCGATGCTCACGTCACGGTGCATGGCCACGCCGGTACCGGCGGGGATCAAGCGACCAATGATGACGTTCTCCTTCAGACCCACCAGACCGTCGGACTTTCCGCGGACAGCGGCTTCGGTAAGAACCCGAGTCGTCTTTTGGAACGAAGCGGCCGAGAGATACGAGTCCGTAGCCAGCGAGGCTTCGGTGATCCCGAGGAGGATCCAGTTTGCACTCGATTCCTTCGGATCTCGCTCGATGTTCTCGCCGGTGATTGGGTCGACATATTTGACCTTCTTGCCCGAGTCGATGAGTTGGCGCACGCGATCGTTTTCTCGTTGGAACCGGAATCGGTCCACGATTTGACCAGGAAGGAACGGCGAATCGCCGGGCTCCTTGACCTGTCGCTTGCGCATCATCTGTCGGATGATGACCTCGATATGCTTATCGTTGATGTCAACACCTTGGCTCTTATAAACGCGTTGCAGGTTCTCGATAAAGTAATCGTGAACAGCGGACGCGCCAGCAAGGTCGAGAACTTCGTGCGGGTCAAGCGGACCGTAGGTGAGCGGGTCACCCTTGATGACTCGGCTTCCTACTTGAACCGGAAGGTTTCCTGTTGGAGGCACAAGGATTGGGTAGTAGATGTTCACCTGCTCCTTGCCATACTTTCGCAGGATTGCCAGAGTGGCGGCGACCATTTTTTGCCCGACCAAG
>CAZBXR010000059.1:0-15322 GCA_964496145.1 uncultured Chthonomonas sp.
GCGGCTCTGGAGCGAGTCGGTCTCGGTCAGCGTGCCGATCACAAGCCGAATGAACTCTCGGGCGGTCAACAACAGCGGGTCGCCATCGCACGAGCGATCGTGAACAACCCGGTGTTGATCTTGGCCGACGAGCCTACCGGGGCTCTTGACTCGCGAACGTCGGAGGAGATCATGGCGATTTTCCAAGACGTGAACAATGCGGGGAGCACCGTCGTAATCGTCACGCACGAAGAGGATGTCGCCCGGCACTGTAAGCGCATCATCCGGTTCAAGGATGGCAAGATTTTGAGCGATGAGAGGGTGGAAGATCCCATCATTGCGGCAGAAACTTTGGCCTCCATGCCGAACCCGGACGCGCCTGCTCCCAGCTTTTCGGTGTAACTCCGACGCCCTAGACGGGAAATCAGCATCCGTCTCATAGGTTGCGACGGCATCTTGTCGTATCATTTTCGTTGGATGACCCAACTTGCGCGTACAAAGCCAGCGAGGCTCGCATACACGGTGGGTGGGTCCCTACTCACTCTCTGCGGATTCATTGGCATCGTTGTGCCGGGTTGGCCCACAACCATCTTCATGATTTTGGCTCTGTGGTGCTTTCGGCGCGGAAGCGAGAAGTTCGAGTCATTGCTGCTCAACAATCGCCTCTTCGGCAAAGCCTTGAGGGATTGGGACGAAACGAAATCCATGACGGCCCGATCCAAGATCATTGCCATTTCAACCATTTGGTTGATGATTCTGGTGTCCGTCTTTTTCACAACGCGCCCCCTCGTGCGCCTCATTCTGCTGGCGGTGGCGGCGGCCCTGACCGTGTTTCTTTGGCGTGTCAAGACAAAAGTGGAAAATCCGGCATAGATCAAGCAAAAATCTAGCATCAAACGGCGGTTTGTCCCGCTATAATCCACGTTATGATCCGTCGCAGTGTTGCGGTGTCCTTTGCGAGCATGGTGCTCGCCGCTCTAGCAGCTTCAAGTTATGCCGTCTCATGGATGGGCAACACGAAGTTGTACGAGGGTGCCAACCGGTATCCCAATGCTGGTTTCTATATTGAGGATAGCCAGTCTCTCACGATCACGACTGAAACGTGGCCGATCGCATCCGGTCAACAGGTGAAGGCAATTGTTACCACGAACAATTGGCAGACCTCCCAGGAATACGTATTCTCGTTTGACTACAACGCGAACAACAACAGCCACTGGTACTGCGTCCTGCCCAAGTTCCCGAAGAACACCCGGGTGCAGTTCTACCTTCGGGCAGACGAGTGGCAAAACGGGACCGTGTACGACAACAATGGGTCCCAGAATTTCCGCTTCTTCGTCCGCCCTGCTCCGAAGTACTCGGAGACCCCGATTCTGCAGTGGTTCCAGACCGAGTACCGCACGATCATGGCTCGATTGCCAGAGGTCGCGGAGGCCGGTTACGGCGCCATCTACCTTCCTGCCCCCCAGAAGTCTGGCGGCGGCGGCTTTAGCACCGGCTACAACCCGTTCGATCCGTTTGACCTCGGGGACCGACTCGCAAAAGGGACGGTTCGTACGCAGTACGGAACGACTCAGGAACTTCAAGAGCTGATTTCTGTTGCAAAGAGGCTCGGCATCGAAGTCTATTGTGATTTGGTTCTCAACCACATGGACAACCGGGCTTCGACAAACATCGGGCAGTACCCCGGGGTGATTCCCGAAGACTTTCACATCAAGTCCTCGGCGAACCCCACGGGCACCGAAGTCGACTTCAATAATGCGCCCGATCTCGGGTTCAACATCTTCAATTACGATTTGCTCGGCCTTGCCGACATCGCCCACGAAGACGGAAACTCCATGCGAACAGGAGATTTCACCCTTCCGGCGTATGCCTCCTTCAACGTGTGGGGCAAACCCAGCTTCATCCGAAGCAAAACGGTTCCGCAATACTATCCAGGCACTGGCATCCCCGTCCAAGAAGATATCCGCGAGTATTTGAAGCGCTGGGGCCATTGGCTCACCAGCACCATTGGTTTTGATGGGTTCCGGCTCGATGCCGTGAAGCATATGCCACCGCCTTTCTTGGGCTATGCCCCAGACCAAGCGACGGGCGGCATGAGCTTTGCGAATGGAGACATGCTGAACTTTCTCTATTCGAAGAATCCGAATCTCTACATCTTCGGCGAGAACTTCACCAGCAACGCGTATGCCCACCGGGAGTATTTGAAGACGGGCACCAATCTCCTTGATTTCCCAGGGTTCTTCAATCTCAGAACCCTGCTCAACTCCAACGGATTCGGCGACATCAGCGCCGCGTTGAGCAATGGCTACGGCGTGGACGGCAACGGACTTCCCTATCAAAACGGAGGCCTCGCGCCGAGCGCGGGCGTCGGGTTTGTCCAAAGCCACGACGATGGCCCCCCAACGGCAAACAACTTGGGGCACGCATTTCTTCTCACCAAGCCTGGCCGTGCGAAGATTTACTACGACGGAAACAATATCCAACCAGGGAATTGGTCAAACTTCCCCCGCCCGGGCCGTGCCGATGCCCTCGGAGATGACACCGACGTGGTTCCCCGCCTGGTCAAGGCGCGCCGAACATCGGCACGAGGCATCTTGGTCAACCGGGCGACCACGAGCAACCTGTACGTGTACGAACGTCAGGTGAACGGTCAAGCCACGGTACTCGTCGGTCTGAACAACCGAGGAGACTCGGTTGCCATCAACCAATTGGTTCAAACGGGTTTCCCGGCCGGCACCGAGCTTGAAGACAAAACGGGCCAAATGGGCAATTTGACCGTGGACGGGACCGGCAAGGTGACCATTTCCGTTCCTGCGAATGGATCGTCGTTTGAGCCGAACAATGGTCGGGGCTACGTGTTGTACGCTCCGGTGGCTCCCAAGGCCCTTCCCGGCGTCGAGCCCATTGAGCTGCGGTCTTGGTCGCCCTTCACGGGTGAAACCTCTTTGACTCCGACTTTGGTGACCCTGCCTAAAGGCACCTATGGAGACACAAAAACCTACAAGACCCGGAATCTCACGACCGAGTTCGGCAGCTTTTACGTGCAGACAGACACTCTGGGGAATGAAGCGTATTTGAAGCTGAATTCTGGGCTTGCTCTGCCGGGGTTAGCCTTGCGCACCGGTACTCAAGAGGGTCTCACCGACGGATACATCCAAATGTCGAAGTCGGCTCCGGGGCAGTTTAGCCTTCGCGGAGTGGACCTTGGAGACCTTCCAGAAGGTCTCAATATGGCGAAGGTTCGGGTGTTCCGATCCTTCTCGGGGGCACCGGTGTTTGAGGAGTTTACGCTCTTCTTCCATGTTTCTCGCCCCGTCTCAACCCCCGTTGATGGTTTCATTTCGGTTCCAAGCCCTCTCGCAAGCCAAACGAAGACTCCTTCCTCGAACAGCAACCGTGCCGACGGTCTTTATGTGACCAACGATGGTCAGAATCTTTATGTGGGCGTTGCCGGCCGGGTCGACCCGGGCGAGGGCGTCACGAACGGGATGATGGTGTTCATGGACACCGATCCTGGTGCTGGAACCGGCTTTACGGCTGGTACCCAGATTCAGGATGATAGCGGCCCAGCAGCGAGGCTTCTCTCCAACCGAAGAATGAACTTCCCGAGTGGTTTTGGTGCCGATCTTGGGTTAGCGATGTTCAGAAACGCCACACTGAGTGCGGCTCCAGAGTCACCGTTTGACTCCCAATCGCTCACCGCCCCACGGACAATCGGTTCCTTTGCAGGTGCCTTTAAGCTCACGAACGCCCAGGTGCTCTCGCCTCTTGCAAGCAAGGTTGCGTACGTGGAGCGAACAGACAAGACGCTGTCCCCCCGTGGTCTTGAGGCGGCCATTTCTCTCCATGACATCCTTCCCACGACCGTGGCTCCCGGAGCAAAAATCGGGTTCATTGTGGGCCTCGGGACGACCGGAGAGACCGGAGGAAATCTCACGTACACGGACCCGCAGTTTGAGCTTTTGGGTGGTCGACCGGCGAAGAATCCTTACCAGACGAACCAGTTCCTTCCGTCGCCAAGTCTCGTAACGGGTGACCCAGGCTTTGGATCGGTCAATCTCACAACCTACGCGCAATACACTCTGCAATTCGCCCAGGCGGTTTCGGGAAGCCAAGCCTCCGTAGGCGCAGATTACAAAAAAGAGTTTGTGAAGCAGGCCTCGGCTGGCATTGTCACCCTCACGGTTCAAGCCCATCAGGCCCTCTCTGGCCCGGTGGTGGCACTCGTGAAGCCATCCCCAGGGGTGCGCGTTCGAGGTGCCCTTGGAAACAGCCTCCTTCAGCCCGGCTATGTCGCAGTGAAGATCTCGGATGGCCCGATGGCAGCAGGTTCACGCGTGGCGGTGCCGGTTTACCTCACGGGCGGCAAAACTCTGGCGAAGGCCCCCATTCTCCTTCGATCAGGGAACGGACTCTACTAAGATCACCCTCGTGAGCCGACTCAGTGTTCGAGTTGGCTCACGATGCGTGATATATCTCCCCAACACGCTCTGAGGTCGCTCAGAAGAGGCGAGCTTGCTCGCGCAAGCGGGATGAGGTCCAAATCGAGTTGGCAAAGAAGCAGGTGCTCTTCGTTCACGGGGCCTTTTCCTACCACGGTGCCGAACGGGTCGACGACTTGGCTTCCACCAATGAACCCTTTTCCGCCTTCAAATCCGCACAACTGGGCGTTCACGCACACGACCCCATGCTCCTCGGCGATAGATTGAAGCAAGGCATCGTATCGCAGCAAGTTATCCGGCTCGTTTTCCTTAAATCCTCGAGCGGGAGAGGCACTCGGCACGAGCAGAACGGTGGCTCCCGCCACCGCCGAAAGAGCAGGCAAGATGCTATGCCAGACATCCTCGCAGATCAGCAGTCCGACGGTGCCAAACCGAGTCTGAAACACGCCCAGGTCGCGACCCCGCCCCACAAACCTTTCTTCGTCAAAAACTCCGTACGTTGGCAAAAAGAACTTTCGATACCGGTGAACAAGGCGAACTTCCTCGCGACTGACTTCGAAGTAGGCCGCAGAATTGTAAAGGTCCTTTCCATCAATCTCGTAAAATCCGAGCGCGACATCAATCGGACGATCAAGCCCGGAAAGGCGGTTTTGCAGTTCCCTGCCAAGCTCATCGGCGCTGAGCGCGCATTCTAACACGCCGCCTTCAAGAAAATATCCACTTGGCGAGCTTTCCGGAAACAGGACGAGATCCGCCCCTTCGCCAGCAGCCTGGAGGACATACTCGCCAATCTTGTCTAAGTTTTCTTGGACTTTCGCCTTTGCCGGAGCAAACTGGACGCAGCCGATGGTGACCTGCATAGGGGAATTGTACCGGTGCGGGGTCTATCCGAATAAGTTACTTCCGTATTCGAATGCCTCGGACCGATTCACCGCGAAATCCTATTGCCCGTGCCATCACCGTGGCGGTGGAATCTTTGTTCGCGCCCGTTTCCAGTTCGACAACAAGTCGATGCTTTGCTCGCGTGAGGGCGACATAAAGAACGCGATAAGCCTCCGCCCGATCTCGTTGAATCTGCTCGGCCCGCAACGTGGCATAGGGCACGCCCTCCAAGTACGAAACGAGCCCTTTCTCCCGGGAAACGTGGATTCTCCCATAGCCTCGTGGGTCGATCAGAGTTTTCGGGACGATGACCGTCCCGAACTCAAGCCCTTTTGCCGAGTGGTAGGTCCCGACTTTCACGCACGTCGTCTCTGTCGTGCTGTCGGTCCTCTCGTCGGCCCTATGATCTACCTTCGCGAGCGGGCGCAGGTGTTCGGCAAACTCCGAAACACTCCATTCCGAGTGGTTCGCCGCGATCTCGAGGGCGTACCGGGCATGCCCCACGGCATCGCGTGCGTCTACGTGGTTGCATAGGTTTTCCAAGAAGCCGGTTCTTGCGTACACCGCGCTAAGGACCTCCCATGCGCCCAAGCGGTCCGCTGTTTCAGATAGGGGAAGGAACCACTCCAGACACTCGGTCAACTTCTCCATCTCCGCCTCGTCTTCGAGGAGGAGCTGTTTGAGATCCTTTCCAGGCTCAAGTTGGGGGGCAAGAAGGACCACACTGTCGAGATTGAGGCCCACAAAGGGGCTGGCAAGCATGCACAAAAACTCGAAAGAGTTTTCTGGGTTGACGAGGGCGGTGAGCGTGTTGGCGATGTCCTTTGCCACCATGCGCACGTAGAATTCGTCGGACCTCCCGATGGCAAGCGATGGGATTCCGAGGACCCGCAAGCGTTCGCGAATCTCGCGCACGGTTTGCTGCTTTTGCGTCAAGATCGCAATCTCCCCGGGGCTGGTTCCCTCCCCCACCAATTGCGCGGCGATGTCGGCCGAGTACGTGGGGCTTTGGCCGACCCAGGCCTCCACGCCGGCGAAATCGACCTCTTGCGTGAGCGCAAACGGATCGTCGTCATCGGCTGCTCGCGTGCTCATCGCTTGGTAAGCGTCGGGCCAAAGATAGCTGAAAACAGCGTCGATGAACGAGAGAACCCCAGGGTCTGTGCGTTTGTTTTCGGGAAGCGAGAGTTGCGGCCATTCTCGGCCCAGTTTCTCAAAATGATCGAGATCAGCGTGCCGGAATCCGTAGATCGACTGCTGCCCATCGCCGATAAAGACCTGCTCTTGAATATCGAGCGCCTCGAAAAGCCGATTTTGAAGCGGGCTGATGTCTTGCGACTCATCGACAAGTAGGACTTTGCACTGGTTTTGAATTCTCGCTCTGGCTTCGGGCTGGGTCTCGAAAGTCTTGACAAGGACTTCCATCACTTTCTCTCGGTCGGGGGTCTGGTGAACTTCCATATCGTGGTCCAACTGGGTCCAGACCTCTGCCACGAGGCGCAGCAGACCGCATGTCTGCGATGCGCGCGCGAGTTCGTCTTCCAAACTCCACTTCTTGTCGAGCCACAAGGGCGCAAAAGGAATTTTCCTCGCTCTAATATCTTTTTGGACCGCCACCCGAAATTCCCCAAAAGACTCCAGAGAAGGGCGTTCAAAGATTTCCTGAACCGCCGGAGGAAGACTCTCGTGCCATACGTCGATAAAGTGCTGAAGGTAGGTCTCGGGCGAAAAAGAAAGCTCACGCAGACGTTCGACCGACCAGCCGAGGGATCGTGCCGTATCCATAACCCGCCGGACATCGGCTTCAAGCTCCTGCCCGATTCCCCTCGTATCCCTGGCGTAGTAGGTGTACTGATCGTCGAGAACCCGGTTGATACAAGCATCCTCCTCGTCATAGTCCGCCATCCACTCTTCGAGAATCTTGGATAGCCTCGAACGGCCCTCCGTTTCGTTTTCAAACTTCGGGTCCACCCCTGCATACACCGAATACTCCCTCAGGAGCTTGTCCACAAAGCTATCGATGGTTTGAATGGGGCCAGTTTCGGCGATGCTTGCCGCTTCGTACAGACCGCGCTCGCGCAGCGAGGTAAGGATTCGGCCCTTCATCTCGGCGGCGGCCCGCCGGGTGAAAGTGATCGCGATGATCTCGTCGGGCCGGAGGTGATCTTCTACGACGTACCGCAGATACCGGGCAGTGAGCACCCTCGTTTTCCCCGACCCTGCTGCCGCTGTAATTACCAGCCGCGGTTCGCGCGAGCTGACCGCCGCTTGCTGAAACTCATTGAGGGTCAAGCGGACGCCTCCGCCTTGGCTCCGCCGCGATGGGCCGATCGGCATAGGTCGCCATAGGAACAACCATCACAGTGCGCCCCCGGGTTCGGAGTCATGTTTCCTGAAATCAGGCTTTCTGCCCCGGATTCCAAGACCGCCATCACCGCGCGAATGATCTCGTTGCGCACTCCTCGAAACCGTTGCTGCTTGAAGATGACCTCGGGATGCTTCGCCTTCAAAAAGGACGGGACATCATCTGCGATCACCGAGAGACCGAGGGTTGTCGCTTGCGAATCAAAGAGAAGTGCGGCATTTTTGTCGCGCCCAGCGAGGAGCATCATGACCAATACGCACTCGAACGCCGAGGGGCGATCGAGGAGGGGCACACTCCCCGAGTCATCATCGGCTCCGGCGGACTTGATCGGGTTCGATCGGCCGTATTGGACCCCCACAAAGGCCTCGGGAATCTGGATCAGGGTGTCGAAATGATACTTGAACTCCAGTTTCCGCCCGGATTTCAGGGCAATTCGACTTCGAGTCCCCGATTCATCGCCCAAGGGAACGTGATGCTTGACGTTGTTCGGAGTGAGATTCCACATCTCCCGCAAACCGAATTCCCGGTCAATCCACCGATCTGCTGCGATGCGGAGGGCCCGATCCACCCGCGTCAATTGTCCGGGGTGAATGTGGGGGGCGATCTCTTCGATAGCCTCCTTGATGCCAGCCTCCATCGCTCGTTCGGCTTGGTCTCGGTCGGGCTGTTGCCCCAGGCGGGCCCGGGCGGGCATGTTGGCATACGCTTTCCACATGTCCCGCTGCTTCCTGTCTTTCAACTCGAGTCGGTGACGACACGCCGAGGCAAAAGGGCACTCGAGGACCGCCGCAAACTCCCGAGGGCGAATGGGCGTGGAAAGGTCCGCACGAACGAGGGAGCTTGCGCTCTCGGACTGCAAAACAGGGTTCCATCTCCATTTTTCCTCGGCATCCAAGGCACGGCGAAGCCGCAGATCACGGGGTGTGACGCACGCCTCCGCCGAGGGGATGGGCTCCTGTCCTGTGAAATCTTCGTGGACGCATCGTCCTTCTGCCACTCGCCGGACCTCATCGAGGTAACCCGAGGGCGTGTAGAGCGAGTCCTCGGAGGCAAGGGCCGACATGAGAATCAGCTTTTCACTGGGGAGCGAGCACACGCGCACAAATTTCTCTCGATCCTCTTGGGCCTTGGCGAAGGAGTCTCTCAGGTCTGGATGCTCGGGTAACAGCCGGTTGATTTCGTGACGATAGACGTCTGGGAGCACCGAATCTTCGGTTCGCCGAGAAGGCAAGACACCCTCTGTGACCCCCAAAACAATCGCGACCCTGGTCAATGGAGCCTGCGAAACATCGGTCACGAGCCGAACACCCATGGGGGCCTGCACGGGCAAAATCCATTCCTCTTGACCCCAAATCTTATCGATCCGGCTGACAAACTCGGGCAAGGTTAGGCTCGGGCTCTGCGAGGCATCGTAGACGGAAGCGTGATGGTTCAGAAGAGTTTCGGCCCGGTTTTTTGCCCGCACATCGCGATCTTGAGTCAAGCTCTCATGGCTCAAAATCTTGTCCGGGATGGGCTCCATGAGCATGAACTTTCGAAACTCTTGACCCCAATCCGACATGGAGCGGCGCTCCGCCATGTTCTGCAATCGCCATTCCACAAATTGGCCGAGCCATGGAACGGTCTCGAATTTTTCGCGGAGCGCGTTGAGCAGAGAGAGCCACGGCTGACTGGACGTACTCGCCTTGAAGATGATCTCGCGAAACTGCCCATGCAACTCTCGGTCGGACTGCAAATAGCTGCTGGAAAGGATCGGTACGAGTTCGCGAACGTCTGCCCCGCTGAGAACCTTCAAGAGGTCCAGAAGGAACCGGATGAATGAGTTCGACTTGAGGGGCCACCGGAACCGGGCCTCGATGGGAAGCTTGTGCATCTGGGAGGCCCATAGGAGATAGGGCACATGCCTTTGGCCGTCGAGCACAACCAACGAAATTTCATCGGGCGGAGTGCCTGCGTCCATCGCCCGCATGGTCTCGCGGATCGCCCATTCGGCTTCTGTAGGCAGGTCGGGACAGGTCTTGATGACAACCTCGGGAGTATGGTCTGGCAAATCGGAGCCCGGTACAAAGAGCCCCTGTGTCCATAGACTCGAGAAAGGCGTCTCGAGGGTGCATCCCATGTCCTCGGCAACCCGATTTGCGTGACCAAATAGGGAGTTCGCCTCTCCTAAGGTTTCCACGACGACAATGACCTCGCAACCGAGACTTGCTACCCATCTCAACCACCGGCAAAATGCAGGGGCCCGCTTGTTTCCCGCTAGAACGAGCAACCGAGGGAGAGGATCGATTGTTGCACCAGGCGGCAACGAACGGTGAAGTTGGCGTTGGAGAACCCGGGTAAGCAAAAACCGTCCCATCTGCCCCAGGGTTTCCTCGCACCGCTCGCTGACATGGGCGAGGCTGAGCATCCATTTTGAGAACGCGGGGTCGGGGCTCGCTGCCGCGACCTCTTCGATATCCAGCGTGTGGATTCCCCACTGACGCATTTCTTCGAGGGTCTCGTAAAGCGATTGGTGAAATCCGCGGTGAAGCCGCGACTCATAAAAAGGAGAGTCTTCTGGCAAGGTGAGACACGCGGCTTCGATTGCCGCTTCGATCTGGGCCCCCGTGGCAAGGCTTGATGTAGGATCCCGGAGAAGCATGCCCACACGTTGGACCACATCCGAGAAAGACTTGAACTCAACGGAGTCTGGAAAAGGCGCGACGGCCCGCGCTCCCACAAGCAGAGAGTCGTCCCAAGCAGTGATCATCCAGTCGTTCGGACCCAAGCTATGCAGGAATTTTTGATAGCTTGAGTTTGTCGGAAGAACTGGTACTACTCTGGGATCTTTCAACATTACGAACAACCGACAATATACACTCGTCTACAATATAGCGTGTCGATTCTCGAATACGAGGGTCGTTCGCGCCTGCTTGGGTACTAGGAACGTATGAAGAATTTTGGAGCGCTCGCTTTTCTTGCCACCATCTCGGTTGGCTCTGTCGTTTTATTCGGTTGCGGTGGAGGTGGCGGAGGTTCGACCACTGGAACCACTGCCGGAACAACGGCTGGCACGACCGCCGGGACGACTGCGGGAACGACCGCCGGTACAACCGCAGGATCGACAGCCGGAACGACCGCAGGATCTACCGCTGGCTCAACGGCTGGCTCCACTGCGGGATCGACGGCAGGATCGACAGCCGGATCGACCGGGGGCGGCATTGCGGCTGGAACCATCGTGGTGGTCACGACCAACGCGGGGACGAGTTCACTGGTTTCCATGTCCGATATGGCCGGAGCCGGATGGACGGTGACATCACCCGTCGCAACCGGAACAACGATTGGTGGAATCGCCACCAACAGCCTGAATGAAATCATCTTTACGGCAAGTTCGGGAAGCCCGGTCAACCTTCGGTCGACTCTGGGAGGCACATCGCAAGTCCTAGGGAACTTCACTGCCGGAACAGGGGCTCTCAATTTCGTCACTCCCAATCGGGTGACCACAGATTCAAACAACCGAATCTTGACCAGCGATACGGGCCGAAAGAACGTGTCGCGGTTCGATGGAATCACCGCCACAACAGGCACCCAAATCGATCTCGGAGCGCTCACATTCACCAGCGGCCCTGTCGCCTACGATCCATCGGATCGACTGTATGTGCTGAACCCCAGTAACAAGTGGCTCCTGCGATACGACAGCATCGACGGAAGCGGCCTTTCCAGCTTTACTTGGACCGATTCAAGCCTCATCGGATTCAAGAATCCACAAGACATCTTCATCGATGGCGGAGGCAAGATTTACATTGCCGATACGGACAACAACCGCATTGGACGGATGGACAACCTGGCAGGCGTAGGATTCCGAACCTTTGGTGCGCTGGGCTCCGGTGTGGGCCAGTTCAACAAGCCTTCTGCGGTCTGGGTGGACGCTGCGGGCAGAATCTACGTTGCCGATACTGGAAACAACCGAATCGTGCGGATGGACAGTATGAGCGGGCTCAACTGGACCGAGATTTCGGTTCAACCCGGTGGGTCTGGCACCCTTTCTTCGCCCACCGACATCATGGTCGTCGAGTAAGTTCTCGACCCTGGTACCCGAAAACCCCTCGTGACTCCAAGCACGAGGGGTTTATCTTTTGTCATCCTCTGGGTGAGAAATATGCTCATCCACTTTAGCCCTCGCACGATCAGCCCCACTTGGACCCAATCGGTCGTTTGCCTAGGGACGTTCGATGGCGTCCACCGAGGGCATCAACAGCTCGTGCAAAAAGCGGTGGATTTAGCGAAGCTCCACGAGTGCCCCAGTTGGATTCTCACCTTTGATCAACATCCGATGGCGGTGATTCGACCGGAGAAATGCCCTCTCGCGGTTGCGGGGATTGAGTCGAACCTCGAAATGTTTCGCAAGCTGGGGATATCCGGCTCGCTCGTCTTGCACTTTGACCGATCGCTCATGGAAACGAGTGCAGAAGAGTTTTTTCAAGAGATCGTCTGCGAAAGGCTCCGTGCGAAGCACATTGTGATCGGACACGACTTCGCCTTTGGCCACAACCGAGAGGGGACGGGAGATTGGCTCAAGCATCGCATCGACACGACGATCTTAGAGCCCTTTTTGGTGGATGGTCTCCGGGTGAGCAGTTCTGCCGTGCGCACCGCCATCAGCGAGGGGAGAGTCGAGGATGCCTCCCACCTCCTGGGTCGCCCGTTCAGCCTCCAGGGGGTCGTGGTCTCAGGAGAAAAGCAGGGCAGAAAGATCGGCTACCCCACTATCAATCTGGCCACCTCGCTGCGGCGGGTTCTCCCCGCCGATGGCGTGTACGCCGGATTTGCAAAAACTGAGCGAGGGACATACCTCGCGGCGATCGGCATCGGCATGCGTCCCACTTTCGGGGGCACCTCCAGGACCGTGGAAGCCTACTTGCTAGACTATCCAGGAGATCTGCTTTACGGGACGGCCGCCGAAATTGGCTTTCTGCAGCACCTCCGTGCGGACCAAAAATTTGACTCCATTGAGGCTTTGGTGAAGCAGATGGATGAAGACGTGGCCCGAACGCGAACGATTGGGGTCTCTTCGGACGTTTTGAATAGAAGGGACTAATTCCATGAATCAAAAAGTCAAAATCGGCCTCGGCGTTGTGTTTCTCGTCCTCGCGGGCGGAGCTGGCTACGCTATCTTATCGGAGCCCTCAGACAAGGAGAAGATCAAGGAGGCGATGACTCAAGCGATCTTGGCCGCCGAGGAGGGGCGGAGCGGCCCCGTGCTCGACGTGATCAGTCGCCGGGCCACCCTAGATGGCTACGGAGGGGCGAGTCCGGGACAGATCGGCGACTACATCAAGCGCCTGAAGCCGAAGATGATCATCGCATCGATTGAGCCCCTCGTGAAAGACAATAAGGCTCAGTTCAGTAGCCCGGTGACGGTCGAAGTAGGACTTTTGGGCATGCGAAATACATTTGACTTGAAGACCGTCCAGTTTGATCTGGAGCGAGAACCTGGGGTCAAATGGGGGCTTTTTCCCACGTCAAAGTGGCGATTGGTGAGTATTCAGACAGATTCTGACGTGACTCGGGAACTCACGGAGCAGTAAAGGGTTTGGTATTATTGTGGGTACGACGTTCATACGAACGCCAAGCGGTTGCGTGACCGCTACCACAATTGATAGGAGATAGCATAACAACATGAAGAAATTCCTGACACTGTTCACCCTCGCCGCTCTCGGCGCTGCTTTCCTCGCTGGTTGCTCCGGTGGAGAAACCACAGAAACGACCGACACGAAGGCTGCTGAAGGCACTTCGACAGCGACTCCAGAAGCTACAAAGACTGACGACGCTGCTGCTGCTACCACAACAACGGCTCCAGAAGGCGACGCTGCTGCGAAGACTGAGGGCGCTGCTGCTGGCGAAGCTCCAAAGACTGAAGGCGCTGCTGCTGGCGAAGCTCCTAAGACTGAGGGCGCTGCTGCTGGCGAAGCTCCTAAGACTGAAGGTGCTGCAGCTGGTGAAGCTCCAAAGACTGAAGGCGGCAACTAATTCTTCTCTGAAGAGTTACTAAATGAATTGGGCCACCCTGAAAAGGGTGGCCCAAACACTTTTATCCGACAAATTTGTAGCCGACTCCTCGCACCGTGAGGATACGAGTCGGGTGGGCGGCATCTTCTTCGATCCGCTCGCGTAGCCAGCGAATGTGGACGTCGACGGTCCTTGTGTACACATAGGATTCTGGCCCCCAAACTCGGTCGAGCAAGACATCGCGGGAAAAGACTTGTCCCGGACTCCGCGCTAAGAAGTAAAGAAGCGCAAATTCTTTGGGACTGAGAGTCAATCTCTTTCCATTCAGCGTGGCCTCATGGGTTTTGGGGTCGATGGAGAGGTTTCCGCTTTCAATCGCGTCGACCGTGGCCCCACCCGTCGAGCGACGCAGAACGGCCTTCACCCGGGCCGCAAGCTCAGAGAGGTTGAACGGTTTGACCATGTAGTCGTCGGCCCCGAGATCGAGGCCAGCGATACGGTCCTCTTCCGAGGCTCGCGCCGTGAGGAAGATAATCGGAACCTTGGCGTTGGTCTTACGAATGGCCCGGCAAAGGTCAAATCCAGACCGATTCGGCAACATCACGTCCACTACCAACAAATCGGGACGCGTCTGTTTGTACAGGCGCATCCCGTCTTCGGCTGTCTCTGCCGTAAACACCGTGAAACCCTCCCTACGGAGCTTCGTTTCGATGGTGTCTAGAATAAGTTGTTCGTCGTCGATAACAAGTATCTTCATGTCGCGATGATCTCTACGTTCGCACGTGGAACGCAGACTTCATCGCCCGAAGAAAGCTTAGCGATCAGAACTCGAACCTCGGTTCCTGATTCAACGACCTGGAGTTGCGCGGGCAGTTGGGTCACCACGCCGATCTGGCCAAAGTACGGCTCTCGAATGATTCTCACACTCGTGCCGGCTTTCAGTTCCCCACCGCTCGCGGCCACATGTGTCGAGCCGCCTTCAATTTCGAGCGGGACGATAATTTCGGGTCGGATAACTCCGGCTCGAATCTGCGTTGCCCCGTTCATGCTGGCCATTTTCCCTTCCATCTTCTTCAGCAGATTGAAAGTTCGGTCTGGCATGTGAAGCGCTCCAAATCCCTCGGTGACCATCAAGGTCACGGGAACTGGTTCTTGGCCGGTGATGGCGACGCCGATGTCGTACCCGAGGTACTCCACAAGGTCTGCATCTCGCACACCGCCGCCAATGATGCCTACGGCACCCACTTCTGCGGCTCGAGCGAGAGACTCGGCGGTGATCATTCCGCCCGTCACCAAAATGTTGCCTGTATCATCTGCCTTGACGTCGGCGGCAGTGAGGGCGTTGGAGGCGCTTTCAGAGGCGACGCGAATCTTTCCGACTCTTTCGCCTCCCACGCCGAAGATCCCTTGGACCATGGCTCCGCGGGTTTCCACGAAGACTCCTTCCTCGGGGAGAGTGTCGGCGACAGCACCTTGCATGTACGCGGTGATCGCGACGGGGATGGCTGGCTCTCGAACCAGGATGTTTCCTGTAACCGGCGAGATGGACTCGACCGTGCCCGTAAACTCCGATTCGAGCCTCTGCTTGAACAGACCCCAGAGGCCCTTCGTTTCAGTGTTCGAGCCGCCGCGAGTCCTGCCAGGCCTCCCCCAACAATCAAAATTC
>CAZBXR010000060.1:0-14678 GCA_964496145.1 uncultured Chthonomonas sp.
TTCCTTCTTGGATGGTGGACCGTGCCTCGGGGAGCGTGGCATCGCCTACGCCACGCGGGTATCGAATGGCGATCGGGTGGCTGTCATATCCCCGCGCGAATCGGGTCATTTCCTTCAACTCGGTCGTATCGCGAGGAGCCGCGACCACGAGGTTGGGGATGTGCGTGAGATAACTTAAATCAAACGTTCCGTGGTGAGTCGGGCCATCGTCGCCCACCAAACCCGCGCGGTCTAGGAAGAATCGCACCGGGAGGTTTTGGATAGCTACGTCATGGAGAACCTGGTCGTAGCCACGCTGGAGGAACGTGGAGTAGATCGCACAGAACGGCTTGATGCCTCCTGCGGCGAGACCCGCCGCAAAGGTGACGGCGTGTTGTTCGGCAATCCCCGTGTCGTAATAGCGATCAGGGAACTCCTTGCTGAACTGCGTCAGTCCGGTTCCATCGGGCATAGCGGCCGTGATGGCGACGACCTCGGGATCTTCTTGGGCGCATTCGAGGGCGACTTCGCCAAAGGCTTGGGTGTAGGTAATCGGCCCGGCGCTCTTCGCCATTTCTGCGGCCTCGACATCGAAAGGCACGACGCCATGCCACTTTCTGGCGTCGTCCTCGGCGACCTGATATCCCTTTCCCTTCACCGTGAGGGCGTGGACAAACACGGGCCCGGGAACTTCGCGGACATTGCGGAAGATTTCAAGCAGAGAAATGAGGTCATGCCCGTCGACGGGTCCGATGTACTCAAATCCCATCTCCTCGAAGATGGTTCCGGTCTCGTCGGGAGCGAAGTAGTGGGTGATGCTGTGCCGAAGGCCCTTGGCGACCTTCGTCACCGGGCTCGGCATCTTTTCTGCGACGTCCTTGGCTCGGTGAGCAATGTCTTGAATGAGGGGGCGTGAGCGGAGCCGCGTGAAATAGCTCGTGAGAGCGCCCACGTTTGGGGCGATGCTCATGCGGTTGTCGTTCAGCACGACGGTGAGATCGGTTTTCAGCTCGCCCGCGTGGTTCAAAGCTTCCCAGCTCATTCCCGCGCAGATGCTAGCGTCTCCAGTGACGGCGACGACTTTCTCCTTGGTCCCGAGGCGATCTCTCGCGACCGCGAAGCCGAGCGCGGCAGAAATGGCGGTCCCTGCGTGGCCGGCACCAAAGGCATCATGCTCACTTTCAGTTCGTTTCAGGAAGCCGCTCATCCCCTTGTGCTTGCGGAGCGTGTCGAACTGATTCAATCGCCCGGTAAGCATTTTATGGGGATAGGCCTGGTGTCCCGTATCCCACACCACCTTATCGGGCGGGAGCGAATAGGCAGCGTACATCGCCACCGTGAGTTCTACGGTCCCGAGATTCGAGCTAAAGTGGCCTCCGGTTTGACTCACTCTCTGCAGAATGGCTTGACGAAGTTCGTCTGCAACCTGAAGCAACTCTTTATCGCTCAGCTTGTGTAAGTCGGTGGGCTGGACGATTTGGCTGAGCAAGTTGAGCGTTTCCATAATCCGTTTAACCATTCTACGGCCTAGAACGTCAAAACGCCTGAACTTTTTGGGAGAAACGTCCTAGGGGTGGGTAGTTTGGCAATGGGAGAGCCCCCATTCGGCTCGGAAACCGCAAAACTTGCTAATCTTTCAACGATTCCATTGACTCTTACAAAAACTACGCTTCTGGAACTAGCCCTCTCGAACGGACTCGCTCGATACAAATCGATTCAAGAGTGCATCGACGATTGGGGATTCATTCAGGCCGACCCTATCCCGGCGCCAGCCAAGGCGGCTGATGTGTTCTTGTTCCAGCGCGTGAAGGGGTATCGCCGAGGCATGCTCGAGGAGCAGTACCCCCGGCTTCATGCCGAAGAAGAATACTTTTGCAATTATGGGTTTGTCTCCCGGGGCCTCTACAAGACGTTGCTCGGCCGGAGCTTCGATAAGCCGATGCAAATTGAAAGAGAGCATCCGGAAACCTTCGCGCTGGCGAAGCAATGGATTGAGGGGAAAGAAGACATCCACCCAAAAGATATGGCCCAGGAGTTTGGAAAGCTCTCGGCCGCGAACTACTGGGGAGGGACGAGTTCGGCGTGGAGCCGCATCCTCGATGCCCTGCACTATCGGCAAGAAGTGAGGGTGACCCAAAGGAAGGGGAACTCGCGACTCTTCAGCCCTGTGCAACACACCGAAGACCCCCTGGATCGAGAGACTCAGTTTCGCAAGGTCGTGGAGCAGGCTTTGAGGCTGTACGCGCCGATGCCGAAAAAAGGGCTCGCACAGCTCATTCGGTTCTGCCATTACGGCATTCCCCACATGAATCCAACCCTCGCAACCGCGAAGACCCATCTGGATGCGCTCGGGGAGTTCGTTCGCATCGAAGGGGAAGATTGGTACGTGCCTCACGGGATGGAGCCAAACTGGAGCGCGGATTCTAAGGCGAGAATCCTCTCGCCCTTTGACCCGATTGTTTGGGATCGACGTCGATTTGAGTTGATTTTTGGCTGGACGTACCGATTTGAGGCCTACACGCCAGTGGCGAAACGTCAGCTTGGGTACTACGCCATGCCGATCTTGTATCGAGGGGAAATTCCTGGAATCGCCAACCTCTCCCAGTCGGGAGACGAACTTATTGCGGAAATCAAAACCTTTCGCGACGCCAGCTCAAAAATGAGAACAGCCGTGGAAGAGGAGTTAGACCGATTCAAACTTTTCTTAGGCAAAGAGAGCTTTCAGGCTACGTTTACGAGGGTTGACATCCCTCGTTTCGGGGCTGAGCAAGTAATGAAGTAAGGAAAGACGGCGTACAATAGGGAAGTTCATGGCAACACTTCCCCAACAAGATTTGACCGCTGCAACCCATCCGGTTCCGGCCGTGAGGAGCTATTCCGCGGCCTCGGCCGAAGGGTGTTGCAACTGGGAAGGTGTTGAAGTTCGACCCTACAAAGAAGAGGGCACCCATTTCAAGGGAATCACGCGACAAACGCTGTTCCGAGGGGCTCACGACCTTGGCGTTGAACTCCGCTACTTCGAAGTGGCTCCCGGGGGATATTCCAGCCTGGAGCGACACGAGCACACTCACCTCGTCATCGTTCTGTCGGGCGAAGGCGAAGTCATGGTGGGAGACAAGGTGTATTCCCTTTCCGGGCACGACCTTGTTCACATTCCACCCATGACATGGCACCAGTTCCGCGCGAAAAGCGCGTGTCCGCTCGGCTTTTTGTGTACCGTTGCTGCGGTACGCGATGTGCCGCAGCGTCCGAACGATGAAGAACTGGCTGCCTTTGGGAGCCTCGACGAAGTAAAGGACTTTTTCCGTGTCTGAACAAAACGAAACTAGAACATTTGGATTTGAAACTCGACAATTGCACGCCGGCCAGATTCCAGATCCCCACGTAGGGGCTCGTGCCGTCCCCATTTATCAAACGACCTCGTATGTCTTTAAGGACACCGACGAGGCGGCCCACCTGTTTGAACTGAAGCAGTACGGCAACATTTACACTCGGATCAACAACCCCACCGTCGCTGCTTTTGAAGAGCGAGTGGCCTCGCTGGAAGGGGGGACGGGAGCCGTCGCTTTTGCAAGCGGCATGGCGGCCATCTTCGGGGTGATCATGACCCTGAGCCAACCTGGCGACCATCTCGTGGCCTCCAACCAGTTGTACGGCGGAACCATGACTTTGCTCCGCCACACGCTGAAGAAGCTCGCGATAGATGTGACATTCGTCGATCCCCGAGACCTCGCGGGATGGGAGGCCGCCGTGACACCGAAGACGCGTTTGCTCTTTGTAGAAACGGTAGGCAACCCCACCGGAGCGGTGGCCGATCTCGAGGCTCTCGGAGCCATCGCGAAGAAGAAAGGGGTTCCCCTCGTGGTGGATAGCACGTTTGCAACTCCATTTCTTAATCGCCCTATCGAATGGGGAGCGACCATCGTGATTCACTCGGCGACCAAGTTCATTGGAGGACATGGCACGAGCATCGGGGGCGTCGTCGTGGACTCGGGCGAGTTCGACTTCTCCACGTTCCCGACGATCGCCGACCCCACCGAGAGCTATCACGGGCTGCGCTTCTTCGATACTTTTGGACACTACGCATTCTTGGTGAAGTTGCGAGCGGAAACTCTGCGGGATACCGGCGCGTGCATTTCTCCGACAAACGCCTTTCAGCTTCTTCAGGGAGTCGAGACGCTCAGTCTGCGAATGACCCGGCACGTAGCCAATGCTCAAGCCATTGCCGAGTATCTTGCTAAACGGCCCGAAGTGAAAAGAGTTCACTATGCCGGGATCTCTTCACACCCAGACCACGCGCTTGCGAAGAAATATCTTCCTCTTGGCCCGGGAGCGGTCTTTGCTTTTGATCTTGATGGAGAAGGTGATTCCGCGCGAGAACGAGGTAAAAAGTTCATTGAATCGCTCCAACTGTTTTCCCACTTGGCAAATGTCGGGGATGCAAAGAGTTTGGTGATTCATCCAGCCTCGACCACCCACCAGCAACTGTCGGACGAAGAGCTTGTGGCCGGGGGAATTGAGCCCGGGACCATCCGGCTTTCGATTGGGCTGGAGACGGTGGAGGATCTGATATGGGACTTGGAACAAGCATTCACGGCACTATCCAGCTAAATTCATCTTTGGAAGCGGGAGAACAATCCCGCTTCCAAAACCCTCGGGTCGTGCAATCTCTTTTGCGGAACTCGAAGGTGATCGCGATCGTTGGCTTGTCCACCGAGAAAACGAAAGCGAGCAACATGGTGGCCTCGTATCTTCTCGACGAAGGGTACCAAGTCGTGCCTATCCACCCCAAAGCAGAGTCGATCCTCGGGCAACCAAGTTACAAGAGTCTTCGTGATGTTCCCTTCCCCATCGACATCGTGGATGCGTTCCGTCCCTCGGAAGAAGTGTCGGCGATTGCGGAGGATGCCATTGCGATTGGCGCGAAGGCGCTGTGGACCCAACTGAAGATCGTGAACATCGAAGCCGGAGACCGCGCTCTCGCGGCAGGCTTAGAAGTGGTCCAGGATCGCTGCATCAAAATAGAGCATGGTCGGTATGCCGGGGCACTCCACTTTTTCGGAATGAATACCGAAGTCGTCTCCGCGAAGCGATTGAGGTAGCTCGTGCACGAGTTCAAAGATTTTGCAGATGCGTGGCGGGCCAATCAGGCCCTCTGTCTCGAGATGCTCGCCGCGTGCTCAGCCGCTGATTTTGAGCTTAAACCCGGATCTGGAAAGACCATTCGATCCAACTTCGTGCATTTAGTGAGCGTTCGTCGCCTGTGGTGCGAAGAGGGCCTGAAAGCGGCGGCCGCCGGAGTCCCTAAACTAGACTGGAAGACTGCAAACCGCGACGAGATTGCCGAAGGGCTTCGTTTGTCCAGCGAGGCAGTTCTCCAGCTCCTCGAAAAGAGATTTCACTCTGAGAAACCAAACCGGTGGACATTTCCCATGTTCTTTGCCTACGTCATTGCCCACGAGGCGCACCACAGATCGCAAATCGAGATCTCGTGGAGGATGCACAAATCCGGTCCGGAAGACCTTGCGCTGTATGGAATGTGGGAATGGCACAAAAAAATCTAGACAACTATCCCGGCAACTGTACGTGTACACTTGAGTTTCAGGCGCCGCTTGCGTCTGAAAGTAGGACCACTATGGAAAACAATATCAACGATTCCGTCGAAGAAGTAAAGGACAAGGGCCAAGAAATTGCCGAAACGGCAACTGAGAAGCTCGGAGATGTCGCCGATGCCGCAAAGGGCATGTTTGGAAAGGTCGTCTCCGGCCTGGAAGAAGCGAAAGATAAGGCAGTTGCCGCCGCCGAGAACCTCACGAAGAGAGATCTCGACGGAGACGGCGAAATCGGAAAGTAAGTCCGAACATCCGTCACTCATCCCTTCCATGGGCGACCCTTACATGAGTCGCCCATGTCCCCTCCCTTTTTTATTGCTTTTGGTCACTATATGAAAACTGTTGATCTTGTCTACTCCGAACAAGACCCAGAAGACTTGTTGTATGAGGCATGTGATGTGCTCCATCTTATCCCCCGCGATATGGGGACACTGAAACGATATCCTGGCTCTCGCCATTGGCACTTCTCAAAAGCCCGTCAGAGCGGAGTTTTGGAGTGTACGTGGTGGCCCCTTGGCCACCGATTTTGGATTTATGTTGCGAAGCATCGGGATGCTTGCTGGATCGAGAACGCCATGCAAGACCTAAAAGCTCGGCTCGGATAAGACGGACGGAAAGCCGTCATACTTTGTCCATGCTGTCTCGACTGAAGGAAGCTGTTTGGCAAGCCTTTGAACCGACCCTGTTTCGATGGTTCCACAAGCGTCTCTACCACCGACATCAGTGGATGAACGTTCGCTGGATGGGGGCTCCGGTGCAAAAGATCCCCTCGGACCTTTGGGTGCTCCAGGAAATTCTCTTCGAGACGAAGCCTCAAGTGATCCTCGAGACCGGGACCTACGATGGAGGGAGCACACTTTACCTTGCGCATCTCATGGATATTCTGGGCGAAGGGGAGATCATCTCGGTAGACCTTCATCCGCGAGAGGGCCGACCTGAGCATCCCCGAATTACCTATCTGGCTGGTTCATCCGTCGCGCCAGAAATCATTGAGATCATGAAGTCTCGAAGTCAAGGGAAGCGGACCATGGTGATTTTGGATAGCGATCATCGAGCGGCTCACGTCTCGGCGGAGCTCAAAATCTATCCTGATTTCGTTACTTCAGGTTGTTATCTCATCATCGAGGACACAAACATCAACGGGAACCCCGTATCTCGTGAGTTTGGTCCGGGCCCGATGGAGGCCATGAAGGAGTGGCGCGCGACCGCACCCCCCTTCAAGCTTGATTCGAACCGGGAGAAGTTCCTGGTGACATTCCACCCGATGGGATATTGGCGAAGAGACTAAGGACCCACATTCTATTACATTTTGAAATCCAAGGAACTCCGATTCGGAGTAGGTAGGTATTGGTCGGGTATGCAATGCAAGATCTCTCCACGCCTCTTGGCTCTTGTTGTCAGCCTTTCGGTCGCAATCGGTTGTGCGACTGCAGACGAACCCAAGGCCACGAAGCCCGTCGCAAATAAGGGCACTCTCGCCTCGGTAAACAAGGGGGACAACACGGTCTCGCTGATCGATTTGGCCTCCGGCAAGACCCTCGTGAAACTCGGCGTAGGTCCCAGCCCGCAAGAAGTTACATTTTCACCGAGCGGAAAGGTGGGCTTGGTTTCGAATATGGGACTAAGCAAGCCGGGAGAAGGCCCTGGCAAATCACTCTCTGTCGTCAGCCTTGAACAGAAGAAGATTCTGCGCGAGATTCCTCTCGGCGACCACGGAGCACCTCATGGCGTGATTTTCCTCGACGAAGACAATGCTCTGATGACCTCGCACGTGAGCGACTCGATTGTTCACATCAATGTGAAGGAAGGAAAGATTGAGCGGACTCTGAAGACCGAAGGAAAAGGCACTCACTTGGTGGTTCTTTCGCCCGACAAGAAGATGGCCTATGCGATCAACGCCTTTTCGGAAGATGTGAGCGTAATCAATCTCAGCGAATGGAAGGTCACCCAGCGAATCAAGTGCGGTTCTCGGGCCGAAGGGATTTCGATTTCGCCCGATGGAAAGTGGATCGCGGTGGGTAATGTGGGCGGAGACTCGGTGACGGTGATTGACGCCGCCAAGCTCGAAGTCGTGAAGACCCTGACCGGGCTCGCGCTGCCGATTCGGACGTTCTTCACTTCGGACGGAGTCCACATGCTGGTCGCCTGTGCGAATTCCGGCGAACTCGCAGTTTTTGATACCAAGACGCTCACCGAGAAGAAGCGTATCAAGCTCGCCAACGCGAAGGGTGTGACGCTGACACAGGGGCCATTCCCCATGCCGATGAACTTTGAAGCAGACCGCAAGAATGGCCGGATTTACTCCGTTTTGATCAATGCCGACGCGGTCGCTGTCATTGATGAAAAGTCTCTCGAAGTCGTAGGAATTCTCGCGACAGGGTCCTTCCCAGACGGCATCGGGTTCACCCCGTTTGTCATGCCCAACTCCTAAAGAGAGACTCAATCGCCATGCCGGTGGTAACCTGCCGGCATGGTAGTTCCACAAGTGATCCTCGCTTTGGCGATTTCTATCGCCCCAGGAGCAGAATCGAACCTTCTCGCGCTTCAGCGGGAATGCGCCGCGAATGTCCCTCCTCTTCAGGTGGGCGGCGGACTTCCTGGGAAAGTTTCCGCCTTTGGATCGCGCGCCGTTGTTCTCGGAGTGGCCCCGGCGGGTGCCTCCACGGCCCCCATTCTTGTCGCGGCAAACTATGGCAAAGGCCGCGTGGCCGCCATGTCGCACGGCGTCCTTTGGGACCTTAACACTACCCATCCCGTCATGAAGTCTCTCGGGACTTGGCTTCGCCATGATACGGGAATCATCGGAGTGCTTGGAGGAAGTAAAGTTCCGGGCGGCGACTTCAAGGCCTATGATTCTTTGCTCGAAGCGACCTCCTCCTGTTCCGCGCTCATTCTTAGCACCGGGCAGATTGCGGCAGATTCCAAGAACGAGCAGGCACTGAACCAATTTGTGTTGAAAGGCGGAGGACTCTTGGTTCTCGACACGCCGTGGGGGTGGTTGCAGTTGAATCCAGGCAAGTCCTTGCGGAAGGACCATCCTGCGCAACGCCTCCTTGCACCCATGGGGATCGGGTTTTCAGATGGATTCACCGAGCCTGAGGGCGGCAAGTTGGCCTTTCTGCCTCCATTGCCAGAACACCACGTGGCCGAGGCGTACTCCCGGGTTCGAAGTCGGGCCGCCATTCGGGGTGACGTGAAGGTGATTGGCGACACGCTGATGTCTATCATGCGCGACGGCTGGCAAGACGAACCTCAGGCAACGCAGATTCGGTCGGAGGTGGGGTCGGCCGCGAGCAGTGCCTATCCCAGGAAGGGCAAGCCGATCGAACAGAGCAATATTCTCGATCGCCTCGCGATCGCATCGTACGATGCAGAATGGCGGGCATTGCCCCCGAACAAAGTCGTCGCGCATCCAGGAGCGGCGGATTACCCAGGATCGGTCCCGAGCATGAAGCCAGGAAGGCGCGTCGAAGTGGAAGTCGGCGGTAAGAAGCGGACATGGTGGTCCACAGGTCAATATGCAGCACCGGGTGTTCCCGTTTCGATCACTCTTCCCCCTGAGTGGAAAGGTAAATCTGTTCAATTACGGATCGGAGGTCATAGCGACTCGCTTTGGCATCTTTCGAAGTGGGAGCGTTATCCCTCGATCGACCTCGAAGTGCCGGTTGTGGATGGAAAAGCCACCGCGAACAACCCCTTTGGAGGCATGGTGTATCTGGTCTGCAACCAGGCACTCCCGAAAGGCAAACTGAAGATCGAAGGGGCCGCGCCCGCCCCGGTCTACTTCCTTGGAAAGACAAGTGCCGCAGAGTGGCTCAACTTGCGCAATTCCCCGGCCCCATGGGCCGAGATCGTTGGGAATCAAAGTGCAATATGTGTTCCTTCAGAGGTCGTTCGGAAACTCGACGACCCCGCAGCGATTGCGAAGTATTTTGATGAAATGGTCACGGAGGCGGAGAAGTTTTTTGGAGTGCCTCTCGGAACTACGGAGCACCGTTTCCAGGCAGATCGGCAGATTTCAGCGGGTTATATGCACTCGGGGTATCCCATCATGACGTGGCTCGATGTCCAAGAGAAGTTTGTCGACATCAAGACGCTGCGGGGCAAAGATGGAAGTACGAACTGGGGGTTCTACCACGAGCTTGGGCACAACTATCAAGAGAGTGAGTGGACCTGGAATGGTTGGGGAGAGACCACAAACAACCTCTTCTCTATCCACTGTGTCCAGCACTTCAATGGCCACGAGTTTGGACACCCTGCGATGTCTCCTACCGAAGTCGATGCTCGCCTCAAGGCGGTGTTCGCTCAACCCGGGGCCGAGGCATTCTACGAGAAGGACCCGTGGTTTGGTCTCACATTCTGGGAGATGTTCCGTCGGGAGTTTGGCTTTGCGCCTATGACAACATTTTTCACGGAGTGCCGCTCTCTGAAGCCTGCGGAGAGACCCCGCACTGAGCAAGATCGGAAAGATTTGTTTGCCGAGCGGATGTCGCGCATTCTGGGGAAGAACGTCGTCGACTACATGAAAATGTGGGGAATCGAGGTCTCGCCGAAAGTGGTGGAGAAGTGCCAGCAGTATCCCAAATGGCTCCCAAAGCCTTGGCGCAGTTAGCCAAGCGGTCCTCCCTACAAAAAGTGCCCGAGGCGTTTCCGCCTCAGGCACTTTTCTTTCTCTTGCCGTAGGGCTTAGCCTACGATCGCGTAGATTTGATCCTCGTCGAGGATCGTATAGTCCTGTCCGCCAACGTTGACTTCGTTTCCTCCGTACTTGCTGAAGAGCACGCGGTCACCGGCCTTCACCGAGAGTTGGTTGCGCGAACCGTTGTCTAGGACACGGCCAGCACCCACGGAGACAACCTTTCCTTCCGTTGGCTTCTTCTTAGCGCTGTCGGGGAGGAAAATTCCGCCCGCTGTCTTTTCTTCTGCTTCGAGAAGTTGGACGACTACCTTATCACCAAGTGGCTTTAGTTCCATAGTTTGTTCAATGACTCCTAACGTTCTGCGATTCGCCAAAATTGGCAGTCACAGAGATTAACTGCTAATTTTAGCATAGGTAATCGGCGCGCGTCAAGGAATTTTTCACAACAACAGAAGATTTCATCTTGCCTGTTGGAGCTGCTGGATAGCCCAGCGGGCCACCGAGAAGAGCCCCGGAGACCGCGTGGTGGGCTCTTGGGAATCTTGGGGGAGATGGTGGCTCAAGTCGGCCCGTATGCGAGCCATGAGGGCAACCTCCGCGGGGGCTCGCTTCACTCCGATAGAGTCTCGCACCCAATCTGCGTGCACCAGCGTTGTCTGCGCCTCCGAGATTAAACCCAATTGAATGAAGGCTAATACAGTGAAGTCGAGAGCAACACAATTCATTCTTTTCATGCCCTCTTGGGCTGTAAACTCCAGACCGCGTACAATCCAGTTGATTCCCTCCTGTCTTCGATTCGTCATGAGGAGGGCGAATCCGTAATACGCGGCCATGGTGGTTTGGAAAACTCGGGCGCCGTCGCCCGAATCGGCCGCGACGATCTTGCCCCACCTTACAGCGCGTGTCCAATTCTTGCGGAAACACTCCAGATGGCACAAGTTCGCTAGGATGCTTGCGCGGGTGATGACCGCATCTCCCTCGAGATTTTTCCCCAGGAGTTTCAGGGCGGTTTCGAAGTGGGCTTGCGCCTCGTCAAACTGCGACGCGTGCATACAAAGGACCCCGTAACGATTGCGGACCCTCGGCAATTGAGCCTGAAGACCCAGTCTCTCGGCATTGTGGAGCGCTGCCTCGTGAAAAGCGCGCGCGCGGTCGTAGTCTCCCAATTCGAATTCATTGAATCCCAGAATGCTTTGAACCCGAACTCGGCGCGGGTCATCTTCGTGGAGAGTGGCGAGAAGTTGCTTCCCGAGTTCGATTCCTGTCGTCGGGTCGGAGGTGTAAGCCGTGAGGAAGCATGCCGTGATTCCTAAATCAATCTCCGGGTCCGTCCGGAATTGACTTCCTTCCAGCGACGCTAAGCATAGGGAGAGCAACGTTCGGGGGTGGGTCCAGTTGGCGGTGTCGCTCGCCTCGCGAGCCAAAAGCTTGAGCGCCTCATCCGACTGGCGAGAGATATTGGCATCAAACATCTTCCCAAGGAGCATTGTTTGCTCACGGCTCAACCTTTCAGGTTTCCCTACCCGCTCTGACAAGCCCATTCGGATCGATTGGACGAGTCGTCGGAGGGATCGAGGCAGGTCCGTTCTATGAGTGTTGATGCCAGACTCGCGGAGCAGTTTGCTGGCCGCAGACATGCCTCCCAAGTTCAGTTCCATCCTCAGAGCGTGCTCAAATGCCTCAAGATCCTCCGGATCATTTTTGGTAAGGACACGAATCACGCGCTCTGCTCGGGAAAAGTCCTTTGTATCTTCCAGTAAGTCGAAGAGCTCGTAGCCGAGGCTGACCACGCGGTCGGCATGCGACACGCGAGCACTCTCTGCCCACACGGTATTCATGCCTTCGAGAAGAATCCTCTCCGAGGCGACCCATTCTTTCCACAGAGCCTCGATCCGATCCTTCTCGTTCAACGCCTCCGAGGCTTCCGCCCGAATTTTGTCTAGCTCGATCAGGTCGAGATCGACCCTACTGGCGACAAAGCCTACCGAGAGGCGGCTAATTTCGAGGAGGCTCGGCCCCAAAACTTGACGCACGCCATGAAGCGCGACTCGAAGAGAGGTGTTTCTCTTCGAATCCTCCACTCCGGGCCAGATCGCGGCCGCGATCTCTCTTCGTAAAACGGGTCCTCCTCGCTTCAGCGCAAGATAGGCCACGACCATCTCGGAGCGAGTGGACGGAAAAACAATCCGGTCGCCGTCCAGTTCCACGACCAAGGCCCCCATCGCTCGAACCTTGAGTCGAGCCGAAGAGGCAGTTTTTGTCGCGTGGGTTTCGGGGCCAGACATACGTGTATCGCAGGGGGCTCCGCAGAGTCCTCTCAAATCAGGGTACTCATTCACTATACAATGTCAGAACCCAATCTCCCTCAAGAACCCTATAAAGTCGACCAGATTCTAGGAATGATGCTAGACCAGCTTGCCGCGCTTGCTTGGCAGCGCATGGGTCTTCAGCCCGACATGATCACGGGCAAGATCCACAAGGACATGGGCGAGTGCAAGATGGCGATCGACGCTTTTGTCGCTCTTGTCCCGATTCTTGAACGATCGCTCGATGCGGAGGACAAACAGCAACTCCAGAACCTCGTGACCACGCTCCAGATGAACTTCGTGAGCCACTCATCCTCCTGAAAGCCCTAAAGAAAGTCTTCTTTTTTGCTCTCACGGCGCAATTTGCGGCGTGAGAGCGTCATCATATCAGGACCTGCTCTTTATGAAGCCTCTCGCTAAGTCGATTCCCGGAGTGAACCCCATCGCAAAGATTGGTTCAGAGATTCGTGCGTTGCGGTCGAAGGTGAAGGCCGTTTCTCAGCCGGAAGTCGTGGAAGCTGTGCGCACGCCGATGGAAAGAAGCCGCGAGGTGGCAAAGTTTTACGACCACTATGAGGGTCACATCGAAACTCTCTGTGACGCCGCGCAATATGGCCCAGAGCCGTATCTCGAAGAGGCTTACCGAAAATCTCGGCAGATTTTGCAACGGGAATACGGAGCCCTGAAGCAGGAGCTACGCCCGTATCTTTCGCCAAACGAGGCCACCGACCAGAGGGCTGTGGATGCCGATCCGATGGAGTCGCTCTTCCTCGCCCCTACGCTGAGCGAGTTTTTGCGGTGCGACGACGGATTCATGATCCAGAGGATTCTCCTCACTCGTGACGCTCTGACGCGATTCGCACACGATATCCGCACGGCAAAAGCGTACACCGCTTAGGTTCTCATAAACGCTCGGGCAATCTCGAAGTAGATGATGAGCCCCGTTGCATCCACGAACGTGGAGATAAAGGGAGCACTCATCACGGCAGGGTCAATCCCTAATCGTTTTGCACCCAGCGGAAGCACGCTTCCCACCGAGGTCGCCCAGATCACAATCGCCGGAAGTGCGAGTCCGACGATGTAGGTCAGCTCGGGCGTAGACCCCCAAAGCTTGGCGCGAATGAACCCGGCGACGCCGAGAGTCAACCCAATCAAACAGGCCACCACGAACTCCCGCTTCAGGACCCGTAACACGTCCCCGGGGCGAATTTCGCCCACGGCGAGCGCGCGAGTGATGGTCGTGGTCACCTGCGATCCGCTGTTTCCTCCCGCGCCGATGATGAGGGGAATGAAAAAAGTAAGCGGAGTAAGAGAAAGCCCCTCATCGGAACTTCCGTAATGGCGCATCACCATTCCCGTCAAGGTCTCGGCAACAAAGAGGGCGAGCAACCAAGGCATCCTCTTGCCAAAAAGCGATACAGGGCCCTGAGACATGTAGGAGTCGGAACCCCCCGAAACGGCACCGAGGGCGAGAACGTCTTCGGTGTCGGCTTCGCGGATGATGTCTTGGGCGTCGTCTCCGGTAAAGAGGCCGACCATGCGACCGCGATCATCCAAGACGGGGAGTGCGTAGAACCCGTACTTCGACATATCCCGCGCGGCTTGTTCGGCTGAACTCCTCGCGTTCACGGTTCGAACCTCATCGTTCATGAGCTCGCTGGCCGAGGTATCGGGGCGAGCCCGTATCGCCTTTCGCAGGCTGAAAACTCCCAGCAGGTGTTGGTCTTCAGAGAGTACGTAAAGGTCGTTTACCATCTCGTACTTTTCGACAGGCGAGCGCCGAATATCATCGAGCACGGCCTGCATCGTTGCATCAGGATGGACCTTAAAGAACGCTTCTGTCATGAAGCGCCCGACAGAGTCTTCGGGATAGTTGAGAAGGCGTCGAAGCTCCTGGGCATCCTCGCTGGGAATGACATGAAGGAGGGCGTCGAATCGCTCCTCCCCCACGATATCGCGCAGGTCCACCGCGTCATCCATGGGGAGGATGTCGAGGTAGTGCGCAAGGGTGGTATCGGGCAGTTCGTCGAAATACGACCGCGCGACCGCCTCGGGGAGTTCTACAAGGAGGTCGGCAGCTTGGATAGCCTCCATCGCCCTTAGGAGGGCAAGACCATCTTCACTTTCAAGGCGCTGAAACGC
>CAZBXR010000061.1:0-14325 GCA_964496145.1 uncultured Chthonomonas sp.
CGTTGGATCGTAAAGTCGGATTCCGCAAAACGGGGGGTTGAAATTGAGCCTCGTGAATTCAAAATATCCGATTCTTGTACCCACCGGATCAAAAAGCTCTCGGCGCAAGCCGAGGCCAGTGGTGTTGTCGAGCCACAACTTCTGGATGACATTTCCGGCAGGATCCTTCACTTCCATGAGCGTGGTTTTTCGGCCCAAAATGGACCCGCCATCGGCATATCGAATGGCCATTCGCTCTCGTTGCGCGCGGCGAAGGAGCTCGATGATCCGTCCGCTGAGGTCGTCTCGAGTCCTCGGCATTTGGCGAATCTCGTTCTCCGCCGGAAAATACTGCAGTCGGCCTCGGGGACCATCGACGATGACCTGGCCCGCCCACGAGCTTCCCGGAGCAAACTCAATGCGCATCCGCTTACCATCGATGCTGAGGAGCTCGACGTTTCGGTAGCGGTCGGCTTCGAGCTTAAACTCCACGATCCGTTGCCCAGAATAGCGCAGCTTCCCTGCGTTTTTGAGCATCTTTTCGACGACAGGATGCGGGGGTGGGCCCATCGGCGGCGGTTTGGGGCCGCGTTGAGCAAACACCGGAGTGAGGAGGGCGAGGGCCACCCCACCCAAGATTAAAATGCGTCGAGGTCTGAAGACTCCCATTGGGTCCCTCCTCCCGTACTGCCTTCGACAGAAATCGGATGATCCAGAGTCGGAGCACTGCTGATCTCAAGGGCGACGTTCGATTCCATGTGCGCAGCCACGAGACCCGCTTCAAATGAACCGTTCGCTGCAAGCTCTCGAAGTTCACTTACGCCAAGTTCACCCTTTGGGGCACTGTTCACGGGGGATTGGGCGATGAAGAATCCAAACCCGACCGAGGCAGCCACGAGGGTGGGTGCCGCCCACTTCAGCCAGACGAACCTCTTCGCTCGGCGAGGCGTGAGCGCGATCAATTTTTCATTCAGGTCACTTCGCCATCGAAGGCTAGGCTCCTCGGCAGCGACCGATGCCTTTACCATTTCACCAAGACCTTCGGATTGCGAAAGAGCTGTCTCCAGCAACACCATCTCTTCGGCAGAGAGTGGTTCGTCTCGCAACATTTTTTGCATTAGTTCTTGATTCATGATCAGCCTCGTACTCCCGCTTGGTAGCGGTCCAAATAATTTTTCACATGGGCCCGTGCTAGGAAGATTCTACTCTTCACGGTCCCTACTGGCACTCCAAGAAGCGCCGAAATCTCTTCATAAGGCATGTCTTCCACATCTTGCAGAAGAAGTACCGTCCTCAACTTCTCGCTCATGCTCGCCAGAGCGGCTTCAATCACGCCTTTTAGCTCTGATTGCAAGGCGATCGCCTCGGGGTCCCACCGAGAATCCGGCACTTGAAATGCTTCCGACTCCCCATCGTGGTCATCCAGGTGCATTTCGTACGGAGTCCGGTCGTGCTTGCGGGCCCGGTCGATACATAAGTTATGAGCGATTTTGAATAGCCATGTCCTCAGACTGGATCGGCCATCAAAGCGATCAAACGCTTGATACGCCTTGATAAAGACTTCTTGAGTCACATCGAGGGCCTCTTCTTGGTCGCGGATCATCCGCTTGACGAACCCGTAGATTCGGCCTTGATAAGCATCGACGATCTTGCTAAACGACTCGTAATCTCGACCCTTCGCCCTCGTGATTAGCGTTTCCTCGGCGGCTGGATCGAGCTGTCGTCCCATAGATCCTATATTCGTTGCTCGGAGCGTGTGGCTCATCGTCCTGGTGAGTGCTGACGCATCCCCAGAGAAAAGGTTCACTGGAATTATGCCAGTTTCGGGCAGGGGGCGGCACTGGCCGAACAGCGCCCCGTTCCCGTCCGCCTCAGCCGCGATGTCGTCGCCTGGCGACGGCGGCGAGGCCAAGACCTATCGCAATGAGCGAGGCTGGCTCTGGTGCAACTACCACCCCGATGGCTCCCGCATCGGAAATCTGGCTCCAAGTCGCCGTGCGAACTTCTGTCCAAGGCGAAATAGCGGTTGCCCCACGAATATAGGTCGTCACTCCATTCGCTTTTGTGGCATAGCGGATGTCTCCATGGCCCGCTGCGAGCTCAAAGCGGGCACCCCCAGTGGTCAATGCAACGTTAGGCCCTGCAGAAAAGAGGTTCATGGAGTAGATAATGTCCCCCGCGCCGGTCGAGGCTGAGTAGTAGGCGTTGTTAGTTCCTTGGTCGTAGATGAGGCTGTACGGATTCCCGGAAAGGGACCCAGAAGTAAAGGTTGGTGCGAAGGTGTTGCCGTTAAACATATACGCCCTCGTGCTTGTTCCTCGGCTCAGGGCAACGATTTCCCCGTTCAGGCTCTCTGCGACGCCCCAAACATCCGTGATGCCAGCTGTCGCGGCCCCAATGAGGACGCCAGCTTTTGTGTACGCCTCGACTCTTGCGCCACCTCCGACATACACTCGAGACCCAGTGATCTTGATGTCCCGGGCGAATGTAGTCAGTCCTAGGGACCAACTTCGCTTATAGGTGCCGGAATTATAATCAAACACGATGACCCGATTCATCGCCGAGTTGGAAAAATAGACTTCGCCCGCCCCTTGGTCGACTCCGAGCGCGAAGGATTGGCTGCCTACCCAGCCTGAACCGAACGAACCTAGGTAGGCGTCAGTCTGAGGATCGACACGATGGATGACGCCCTTTACTGTGTCGGTGATGAGCATCATCTCAAAGCTTGCATGAGCGCTGCTCGCCAGGAGGACAACAACAAGAAGGGCCGTTCGTTTCATTCTAGGCTGATTGTACGACAAGAATTGAAAAATTCCAAATCTTGCCGTGGCGGACCAGGGGTTTCAGTTCCCTTTCGTTCAGTTACTTGAACTTGATCGAGAGCAAGAAGTAGGTGGGGACTTTGAATTTTTCGCCGAGCGTTTCCGGATTCACGCCCGACTGTGCCACCTCGCAATAGCTCGCGAACCCGTCGCTGTGTTCGGTGGGCAACAAGTAGGCAAGGAAGTACGTTTCCTTCATGGGTTCGAATGTCATTTTTGACTCGGCACCAAGAAAGTCCTTCATCACATACTCGTGCTTGGATTTGGGCGCGTCAAACGACTTGCCGCTTGTAAAGCGAGGAAACTGAAAATCTACCTTTGCCAACCCGTCGGCGGCCTTCGCCATGAGCTTCATGGACAACTTCCCATCTTTCACTTGCCCGAGCGCCCCTAATTCTGCGGAGTCCATTTGTAGCCAATTCAACGTGAGTTTGCCTTTGTCAAACCGCTTGACCCTGAGCTCAAACGATTTGCCGGTGAGGGCATCCCCCGCGAACGCCATTCGGTAGTACGAGATCTTTTCGAATTGAATGAGCGACTGGAAGTCTTCTTGCAGAGGAGAATGATCGAACGTGAGGGTGGCCGTGGCCGCGGCTTTCCCTAAAACACTAGCGACGATGAGTGTGAGCATGCCGCATGATACAGGCTTTCAGGGGGCAAAGGTTTCCTAGAGGCATGGACTGATTCAATCTCCGTTCAATGCCGCAGCTTGGCCGCCCCGGGCGACGGCGATTCGAGACCGAATCGTCATGCCAGAGGATTTGTGCCGCAAACCGAGGGGTGCAAACTGCAAGACGAGCGCCTTTCGCACGTGATCGGAACGGTTCGCCCCGCTTTTGTGCATCGTCTGCGACCAAAAGGCGGCGATGCTCCCTTGCGACATCGGGACAAAGATCCCCTGGTCTGGGTCATCGAGACTGTGGCATTCGAGCCCAAAACTCCCTTGTTGGTGCTCAACAAGGCCTTGTTTATGCGATCCCGGCAAAACGGACACGCACCCGTTCTCCACGGTCGCATCGTTAATCGCGATCCAAACCGTCAAGTACGGCGACGGCTCTACCGGACCATAGGCGTCGTCTTGATGCCAACAAAATTGGTTCTCGCCGTGAGGATTTTTGTACACCTTTTGGTTGAAGTACAAATCGGTGTCGGGCCCAAGCAAAGACGAGGAAAGCTCGACGAACTCTGCCCTCTGCGCGAAGCGGCGGATGTTTTCGTCTCTCTCGGCGATTTTCTGCGTAAAAACGACCTCGCGCTTGTCCAACCCCTCGCGCGCCAAGGTCTTTTCGTAGGCGTCTAGATTTGCATCTAGAGCCTCCATATCGGCGGCTGTGAACACATTTGGGATCACCACGTAGCCGTCGCGGTCAAGTGCGGGCCGAAGGTTGGAGAGGTCTGGAGGCATGTTCTTCCGCTTTAGTTTGCGCCGCCCGGGGCCACTCCCCCCCGCTTGCGATCTTTGGATCGCAAGCGGGGGGGAGTGGCCCCGGGCCGAGCGGCGCGCGGGTTTTTCTGTTTAGGCTTTTCGTCGCTTGCGCAAGCAAGCGGCGATGCCCAATCCAAGGGCGCTCATCGTCGCAGGTTCGGGAGCAAGGAATACCTTTTCCATCCTATTGGCATAGATCGATTGTCCAGAACCGGCGACTCCATCATGCTGGAACGAGAGAGTGTTCAGGTTCCCGATGCCACCATAGGTCGCAAGATGCGATTCAGAGGTTGAGGTCGCGAGGCTCGTGATCTTCACGTCCATCGTGTTCGAGTTCACAACCGAAAAGAGGATCCTGTACCCGCCATCGCTGTAAGGCATGGTGGTAGTGATCGTCCCCGCGTTCGTATAAATCTTGAGAGGGTTCGTCCCGAGGGCGCCCACTTGCAGATAGTCGGACCCCGCAAAGAGGCTCACTCCGGTTCCGCTCCCCCCTGTGATCCCAAAGTCAACATCAATTTCAAAGGTTTCGAATAGCCCAAACGTGCCGATGGACCGTCCGGCAGCGGCTCCCACCCAAGTTGGGCTCAGGTACGACTGCCATGATTTTCCAGCAATGTTGATTCCAGGGCCACCCGCAGTGCCGTTTCCGTTGGAATCTCCGATTAAATTTGTACTGATGGTTCCGCCTGGCATAAACCACGGCCCGAAGCCATACCCACCGTTCGATCCGAAGGTCCAGCCGGAGCTGTAAGCGGATTGAGACGCGTCATCGTACGCCTGGACGAATGCGGCTTGAGCATGACTCCCTGCAATTGCGAGAGCGGTGAAAATCAACGAGCAAGTAATAGACCGGTTCATAAAAGAATCTTCCTTTACATACCTATCCTTCGAACGAGGGTTCGAATGTGACACGAACCTTTGAATTGGCCCGCCCCAGGGCAAGAATGTCGGCCTCGCGAAAGAGTTTCGTTAGCAGTCTTTGTCAGAAAGTGCTAAATCAGACTTGACCTCGGGTCCCCGCGCAGAGTAAAATTAGCACTATCAGGGCCGGAGTGCTAAACCCCTGCCCGAAAGGAACAAAAAGACTATGCCAGCAAAAAACTTACTTTACGATGAGAACGCCCGTCGCGCCCTCGAGCGCGGAGTCAACAAGGTTGCCGATGCCGTGAAGGTCACGCTCGGACCCAAAGGACGAAACGTTGTCCTCGATAAGAAGTGGGGCAGCCCCACGATCACCAAGGACGGCGTGAGCGTCGCCAAGGAGATCGAACTTGAAGATCCGTACGAGAACATGGGCGCCCAACTTTGCAAGGAAGTTGCCAGCAAGACCAACGACGTCGCCGGTGACGGAACTACAACCGCAACCGTTCTCGCTCAATCGATCGTCAACGAAGGACTCCGATACGTCGCCGCTGGTGGAAACCCCATCGCCGTCAAGCGCGGTATCGACAAGGCTGTGGCCCAAGTCATCGAATCGATCAAGGCCGCGGCTCAGCCGATCAAGGACAAGGAGCAAGTCGAGTTCGTCGCCACCATTGCTGGAAACGACAACGAGATTGGAAAGCAAGTTGCCGAAGCGATGGACAAGGTCGGCAAGGATGGCGTCATCACCGTCGAAGAATCGAAGGGCCGCGAAACGAGCCTAGAAGTCGTCGAGGGTATGCAGTTTGACCGAGGCTACATCTCGCCTTACTTCGTCACCGATCCTGAGCGCATGGAAGCCGTGCTTGAGAATCCACTCATCCTGATCCACGAAAAGAAGATCAGCAGCGCACAAGACTTCCTTCCCTTCCTTGAGAAGGCCGCGCAAGCGCGCAAGCCCATTCTGGTGCTTGCTGAAGACATCGAAGGCGACGCTCTTGCCACGATCGTTCTGAACAAGATTCGCGGCGTCCTGCAGGTTGCTGCGGTCAAGGCTCCTGGCTTTGGCGAGCGACGCAAGGCCATGCTCGAAGACATCGCCGTTCTTACGAAGGGTCGATTCATCAGCGAAGACCTGGGCACCAAGCTCGACAGCGTCACTGTGGACATGCTCGGAACCGCGAAGAAGGTTGTCATCACGAAGGAAGACACCACCATCATCGAGGGTGCCGGCACGAAGGAAGACGTGATGGGCCGAATCAACCAGATCAAGGCTCAAATTGAAAACACCGACAGCAACTACGACCGAGAAAAGCTGCAAGAGCGACTTGCCAAGCTTTCCGGCGGCGTGGCCGTCATCAAGGTGGGCGCCAGCACCGAAACTGAGCTGAAGGAAAAGAAGCACCGATACGAGGACGCCCTGAGCGCCACTCGAGCGGCTGTGGAAGAAGGCATCGTCCCTGGCGGCGGTACCACTCTTCTCTTCGCTGCCGAAGATCTGAAGGCTGACAGCAGCGATACCGATGAGAACACCGGAATCTTGATCGTCAAGCGAGCTCTTGAAGCCCCGATCCGAACCATCGCCGAAAATGCAGGTCTGGAAGGAAGCGTCATCGTCGAGCGAGTGCGCGCTGCAGGAAAGGGTCAAGGCCTGGATGCCAGCAACGGCACCATGGTCGACATGGTCAAGTCCGGCATCGTCGATCCTGCCAAGGTGACTCGATCCACGATCCAAAACGCTGCTTCGATCGCTGGCCTCGTGCTGACGACAGAAGCTCTCGTGGTCGAAAAGCCAGAACCCAAGAAGCCAATGCCAGGCGGAATGCCCGGCGGCGGAATGGGCGACATGGACTTCTAAGAGTCCATTCACCAAACCAATTTGGCCCTGTCGCTTTCGCGACAGGGCCAAACTTTTATATCGTTCTGCAAATCGACTGTCAGTACTAGAGTTACCTCCGTTCTTCTAGCGCCAGGTACAGGATGTCAATATCAGTGCAAGGCCTAGCTGCTATGTCATGCACTTTGTACCCTTGCTCCTCTCTCCACTTCCTTCTTTTGCGACACCGCTCTACCGGGCGCAATTCTCTTAAGTCGTTGGCGAGCTCCTCGACTATTCGGCATGGGTTCGGATGTCTCTGCTTGACTTGGCTCTTTGCTGAGTCTGTCGTGATTGACGAGTCACAGTCAGCCTTATGGAGCAGAAGCCACACTTCCCAGCACGGATTCGAGAAGATGATATGAAAATTTTTGACCTTTGAAGCTTTCGCGACAGCACCCTCGGCAGACTTGTCAGATGGAAATCTGTCCGAATCGAGCACGCACCATCCTCGGTCGTACCCACCGTCTTTCATCTCCTTGATGGCCTTTTGTATCAAAACCGAGCATGACCCGCCACCTCCCGATTTTATGGTAACTCGCGTTTCCTTGTTGCCACCGGTAAGCAGATCTTGAAAGTACTTCCTCTCATCAGACCCTTCTACGTACAGCAGCCAGGTTGGCCGCGTTGGTTTGAGGTTCCTTTGCCGGTATTGCTGACTTCCCATTGCTCGACTATCCCGGACGCTCACCCCGATCCCGCAGTGTAGAGCAGATCGTGGTACGTAGACTTCCCTGGGGCGGGACGCCCCCGTACCGCCCTGCCAGATACTGCTTCGCGCGCGAGGCACCCTTTCGAGGCGGGTCGTCGAAATCCCATAGAGAGGTCAAACTACTTTCGCCGTTCTCATTCTTCTCGGCGATATACACTTGGTCGCGGCGAAGCTCCGGGAATTCGAGGAGGTTTGAGTCATGGGTTGCGACTATGAACTGTGCCCGCTGGGAACCAATCGATGCATCGCAAAGCACCTCCATCAGTTCGCTCGCGAGCGAGCGGTGTAGCGAGCACTCCAGTTCGTCAAAGAAAATCGTCTGGCCCTCTTCCAGCGCATGGATCAAAATATTGCCGATTGCAAAAAATCTCTGGGTACCGTTTGATTCCTCATGGAGATCAAACTCGGCTGTTTGATCCGATCCGTCAATCTTTCGGTGCAACGAAACTCGAGGTGTAACGAACGCATCAAGCATTAGCGCTCCACGCTCAGTAAGAGCGGCACGGACCTCAACAGGCACTTCCAAGTGTTCTTTGTCGGCAGAGACGTCTACGATCGTCTCATCCGCCGCTCGCGCAATTTGAAGCGCGCTCTCGCGGTCCAGATCATCCTCAACAGAGCTAATAGCTGCGCGGAAGATTTGCTCACCCGGCCTCTCCCCCATATCGACGGCGTCGAGCATCAAGGTGAACCAGCGATAGAGCGGTATTGCGAACTCGTGATTTTCTTGGGCAGCTTTCGAAAGGACGAGGCAGTTTGATCGGGTCGACTTTGAGAGAGCATGTTTTCTCCCCGTCACGAACTTTGGTGAGAATATCCACGCATCCCGATCTTCTCCTTCGCGTAAAAACACAACCGACTCACGTGCACGCGCTCTTGTAGACCTCTGATACATCCACTCCCTGTGGACGGCGCTCTGCGTGACTTCGCAACCATAACGATAGACTATCCCGTCCAGTAAAACCTTGAACTCGAAGAAACTAGGCTCATGAATCGTCTCAGCATGGAGTCGGTAAGGGTCTATCCCCGTTATCATATCCCCCTCGTTTAACTTCGTTGCTGACCAGACTACGAGCCGCTTGAATGCCAAAAGCCCTTTCAGAATATTCGACTTCCCGCTAGCATTTGCGCCGTAGATAAACGCGGTTCGAAGGACGGAAAGTCCTGCGTCTGGGAATGAAACCACGTTTCCTTCCCCGCCCTTTTCCGAACTAGCAATCATTGAGAGCGTTTGGCGCCCCCGAAATGACTTGAAGTTTTCGAGATCAAAAGAAAGTAACATGATGACTTAACGAAATAGAAAATTGTCCTTAAGGTTATTTTACGCAGAAATTGCGCGAATTTTCACGTTTCAGTGCTAGTTTTTCTAATCAAAATCAAATAATGGGGAAACAAGCGCCATACCGACCCTTCCACCAGGACCATGGATCAGCTTGGAGCATCACCTTTCAGACTTCGGGATATGCGGGGCCCGGCGGCGGAATGGGCGACATGGACTTCTAAGAGTCCATTCACCAAACCAATTTGGCCCTGTCGCGAAAGCGACAGGGCCAAACTTTTTAGACTCGAGTTCGAGAGCGGCGTTTCGGCTTCGAAGGTTTCTCGGGCGAGTCCTTCGGACGTACCCGAATGGATTCCACGGAGTGGAGCAGCGCTTCCACCATCGCACCCTCGCGTCGGTCGATCATCCACCGCATGACCCCGCTCGTGATGAGTTCTTGCATCATCGCGAACGAGTAGCCGTCCGTAGCCCTCACCACCTTCGTGATGTCGGTGAGCGCAACGCGCATCTCCGGTGGCCACTTCTTCATCATGGTGCGCAGGTAGCTCCTTCGGACCTTTGCCGCCGGGTTGTCGAACTTGAGAATCCTGTCGAATCGGCTCGGCCGATCCTTCAGGGCGGGGTCAAGCTTCTCAACATGGTTGGTGGTGGCCAGCGTAAGCACCCCGCGCAAAGGCTTGGCTCCATCCATCTCATTCAAGAATGCGGACAAGGAGTCCTCCGGAACAAGAGAGTCAATGTCTTCCAACACGAGGATGCTGGGCGACACCGCCCGGAGCCGGTCGAACACCCGGGTGATCGCGACATCCACCGAGTCTTCACCATCGAACCCGCGCACGTACACGAACGGTCGCTGGCATTCGCGGATGATGCCGCGAAGTGCCCTCGTCTTTCCGTTGCCCGGAGGCCCGGTCAAGAGGAGACCCCGTCGCCACGGAATCCCGAACTGATCGTACGTATCGCGGGCCCTGAAGAATCCGGTGGTTTGCTCACGAAAGTTTTGCAAGAACGACGGCTCGAGAGCCATATCGTCGAGGTTTGACTCTTCGATCGCCTTATCGAGGGCCGTGTCCGTCCGCCACCTCTGATCTTGATAGACAAGTGCCGAAGGGTCGCCCTTGGCGCAATCTGCGCAAACGGTCGAAAAGAACTTCTCGACGTGGGCGGGGGAATCCCCGATCACCACTTCATAGGACCAGTAATCGGTAGGAACCCTGACGACGTCGAGCGTGACCCCTTCGAACTGAACTTTCACCCAGAAGGAGAGCGCTCGAATGCGAAGAGGATTGGTAGCACCACACCACGCCAACTCCACAAACTGGTGGAGATGGGGGACGGGCGTTACCTCAAGTTGATGATAACGAACGTATCGGTCGAAATCGAACCGATAGTCGTCGACGAAATAGACAGTTTTGCCCGGGAAGAGATCGGCCAAGCGGCGAGTGACCGCAAAGGCTGCCGCGTGCTTTTCACGCGAAATGGATTCCTCCACGAGCAGGCTAATGTTGCTCATGTTTGTTTTGATCTTCTTTAATACAGGGGAAGGCGAGGCGCAAAAAGGCCTCGGAACGATTTGGAGGAAATGGCGACGCTAAGGTCTTGGTTCCGGTGGATCCAAGCCTTACGTTCGGGCTAACTAGGGAAGGTGTAGCGTCGCATAGCAGGCGTATCTTACTCCCAGTGCGGCTTTAGTCGGTGGGCCAAAGGTCCCTGGGACTCTCTGGGCAGTTCGAGCGGGTAGCCTAATCATCCCATGTTCGGTTGGATAAAGCGTCGAAAAGAGACTCAGCGACTCACGAACCTCTATGATTCGGCTCAGTGGTATTGGTGGTACAAGGGGCCCTACAGCAAGCCACGCCCAAATACAGACGAGATTCTTGAGCGGATCTTAGCTTCTAGGGGCTTTGATCTGGCCCTAGGAGTTAGTCTTGACTCCCACGTCAAGCTCATGATGACCTTGCCCAAGGCGACTCCCCCGATCCCTACTGAGCCACGATCTCTCACCTTGAGTGAATTCGACTGGATGACCCTGTACGCCACTCAGTGTTACTTCGAGCTCCGGTCTTCGAGCATCGCCATCCAATTTTCCGGAGGTGCCATCGTGCCCGAAGCGGCACTTATGATGATCGACTACGTGAAGCGTGGCGATGTCGAACCAACCTACATCGGCGAAACGAACGAAGAGTTTTATGACCATCTCCTCAGTCGGACCGTTTTTCTAGCCGGGATTGAGTGGCATCGAGTGGATACGTTTGATTTTCTACAACCCTTGCTCGAAATGAACACCCCTGATTCGCTTGCCGAACTGCAAAATCTCTGGCAAACTGAGTTCCTTCTGTATCCAGAGAGAGCAACGAGATGGAAAAGTCTGCTGCCTACACAGGCCCATCAAGCGTGGCTCTCAAGCATTCTTGCGGCGGCTGACGAGGCTCGCAAAGCCGAGTCCGACACCTTTCGTGTTCCGAGATTCAGTACGTACGCGGTGGCAACGATCATCGAGGAGGATGAGGAAGACCCCAGCAACTTCGTTTTCGTTTTCAATCCCAGGGAGTCGGGCGATGAAGAGCCGCCGAACACAGGATTTGAATCTTGGGTATGGGCTCGCCAGGGCACATGGGAACGGTCTTGCGAGCCCGTAGACTTAAGCGCCTATCATTAACCCGGTCCCCACAGGATTCGCCATGAACATTCGAGCCGCAACCATCGAGGATATGAGAAGCATGGCGCAGATTGCCTACGAGGCTTGGCTGTGGGCGTACAGCGGGTTCATGCCTGAATCCGAAATCGAATTTCATTGCGGGCCGGAGAAACGAATCCAGCGGTGGACCGAGACTTGGGAAGATATGGCCACGAGGTTGGTGGCTGTCGATGATGCTGGGCTGGTCGTGGGCTTTGCCATCGAGGCAAAGACGCCAGGATTCCCAGAGGCTGAGTCCGAGATTGCGGCTCTCTATGTCCACCCGAACTCGGCAGGGTCCGGTGTTGGAAGGCTTCTTGTATCTGAGATGGTGGCGGTGTTTCGATCGAAAGGAAGCGAGTCGATGGCGATTCACACCCTTGCCCAAAACGTGATCGGACGTTCGTTTTACGAGAAGATGGGGGGCATCATCGGAGCCGAGACGGAGTGGAACGGCTATCCCTCGGTTTGGTATGTTTGGCGCGACCTCAGCTGCTTCGGCTCATGTACGTGAACCAACTCACGATGGCGCCGATGACAATGAGCGTCGCCACAAGATTGAGGATGCAAAGCACCTGAACGATGATTCGCTCGAACTTGGCGGCGGAATGAACACCCCGCCGCCACACAAAGAATGGGGCAAAGGCCCCGAAAGCCACGATCGCGAAGATCACCGCCCAGCCCCCTAACATGATCCTCCCAAAATAGTGGACTCCCGCCCCGAAGGGGAACACGCACAGGATTCCGATCGCGACTTGGGGCGTCAAACCAGCTTTTTGGGTTTCTTGCGGCATATTGTCCCTTAGTCTAGACCCACTCCTGTGCTCCCCACGCGCTTTGGTGCACCTCGATCAGAAGCGAGACCTAATCTAAGGAGATTCGCGTCTTTCCTGGCGCGACTAGAGGGGACATGGTAGACCATCTGGAAACCCAGAGATTTTGGTTTCCACCAGAGCCTATATGGACTCCCGCAATGTGCAGACGGCTCTTTGCATCGATGCGCACCCGGAATGGCAATGCGTAACCAGGCGTTGTGACTCGTGTAGCGGAGAGCGTTTGCCCCGTCGATTGGGAGAGTTCTAGGAGGAGCATCGCGCTCGAAATCGCCGGCCCGCTCCCCACGGGGAGGTTTTCCTCGCCGACCACATAAACCTTGCCGTTCTTTGCGGCCCGAATGGCCTTCGAGCTTTGGTAGTCGTTTCTCACTGCCGTTCCGCGATCCACTGCCCAGAGTCGGGTTCCCGTCTGACCTGAAAACTTGAAAGTTCGCATATTGTCGTTGTGCTTTTGAAACGCCAAAGCGTTCCCGTCTGTGTCGTACCTTAGGGTGGCGTAGACATTATCGGACGAGTCTAAGCAAACCTGGTCGCGGAAGTCAAGTTGCTCATAAAGGGGAAGCATGGTTTCCGTCGTGGTCCACTTGGGAGCTCCAGTTTGCGCACTCAATCTGGAAAAAACAATTCTTGGTCGATGGTCACCGCCAATGGTCGTAGACAAGTTCATTGAAAGGACAGGGTCCCCCGTCGAGGTGAGATCCAATGAGTTGGGCGTGCCTCGGGTGTCCCCCTCTGGGCTGTATTCCCAGTCCACCGTCCCGGAGTCTTGATTCAACTTTCTCACAAGGACTTCGTTGAGGGCCCCCTGCGAATAGGTCCCGGCGACAATGACATCCCCGTTGCTGTCCGCACGTACAAAGTGGAAACCTTGTCCCCACAAGAGTCCTAATATGGGGCGAGCCTCGACGAACGACCAAACCAATTCTCCGAGCGGGGAAAACTTCTGCGCAAACGCGTCATCCCCCACGTAAAATCCCGAATCGTTCCGTTGCGAACCGACTACGAGAAGATTTCCGTTGCCATCCACAGTCAAGTCTTGAGGGTTGCTCTCTCCTGATGGTGCGTCTTCATACACTCGCCTCCAGAGTAGAGTCCCATCCGTGGCCCGAAACTTCCACACGGTCGACTTGAAGATGTTGGCTCCAAACCGACTTCCGGCCGTCGTTCCAATTGCATAAACTGCGTCGCCCGACGCGAAAATCTTTGTAATGGACTCTCCTTGCTCCGTGGGACCTCCTTTTTGAACGCTCCATACAAGTTCTCCTCGTGAATTCACCTTAGCGAGGAGGGATCCAAACCACGAAAACGTAGAGCCGTCGTAGGAGTAGCCCTGGATGTAAGTGTCTCCGGTTCCCGAAAGCTCCATCGATTGATATTGTTCGGGAGCACTTTGCGGTCCATCCACGCTTCGTTCCCAATCCACAGAGGGAGCCGCGTAAGCAATTGTCCCCATGGCAAGGCCCAGAGAGGTGACGAGAAGGCTGCGTACTGATTTTTGTTCCATCAAGAGTCTTGAGGACATTATTGCGACAAGGAATACGTGCAGCTATAGGCCAATTCTCGCAGGATCGGTGTCCACACCCATCTGGACTTAGATCAACTTCTTCGGCTTCACTTGGTGGAACGCTTCTTCGGCGAGAGTTTTCGCCAGGTCTAGTTGCTCTTCAGTGTCCACCTCGATCGTGATCCACCCGAAGCGGCCAACGTAGGCGGCAACTTCGACGCCGGGCAACTGAACCAACGCTTGCTGCTGATCTTTGGTCGCTTTGATCGTAAACCGATTTCCACCGGGGGAGCCAAAGACAAAGGCCTTTCCCCCGATCTTCCAGGCGACGTCTTGCCAAGGGTATT
>CAZBXR010000062.1:0-14289 GCA_964496145.1 uncultured Chthonomonas sp.
TATCCCCATCTGCCGTTGGTACTCACATCGTCTTGAACGGGGATATCACCACGGATGACAACTCCGTAGACCTCCTGGACTACTTCGCTCTCTCTGATTCATACAATCTGGTCTTGGGCGATTCAGGGTTCAACTCGATGGCTGACCTGAACGGAGATGATTCGGTAGACCTGCTGGACTACTTTATTCTTTCGGATAACTACAATCTCGTCGGAGATTAAGGTTTTTCGGCGAACCCTGAAGATTGGGCTGGACGAGCCGACTCTTTTTGAGTAGGCACAATTGCCAGTAAAGTCTATGGAAACGCCAATTCTTGATCTCACCGGGCTCAAGTCCATCGCCGATGGAGATGAGTCATTCGTTCTCGAAGTCCTTGAGGAGTACCTTTCTGTCGTACCCACTTTGGTTTCTGAGCTGGATCAAGCCATCCAACGCGAAGATTCACTCGCAGTCCAAAGCTCCGCCCATGACTTGAAGGGCAGTAGCAAGACCATCGGGGCGGTTCGTCTGGCTTCGTTGGCAACTCAGATTGAAGACGCGGCAAGGCTCGAACAATGGGACCAGGCAACCTCCCTGAGCAAAACCGTGAACCAGACTTGGGAGTGTACCCAAGAAGAGATTCGAAAAGTGGCCTAAATCCTGTGAATGTTCTTCTCGTCGAAACTGATCTGAACGCGATTCAGGTCATCCAAGAAACGATCACCAGCCAAGGGCACGTCGTGACCTTGTGCGAGACCGGTGACAACCCATTGGATGTCATTCGAAAGGGATCGTTTGATGCGATTCTGTCGGCTTGGGATCTTCCTGAGATGACCGGGCTGGAACTTTGCCGGGAACTTCGGTTTTTCGAAGAAGGCAATCACATGTACATCGCCTTGTTCGCGGATGACCAGCATCCTGCGACGCGACTGGAGGCGATCCGGGCCGGGGCAGACGATCTCATCGCAAAACCCATCCGGGTAGAAGCGATCGAAGCTCTCATTGAAGCGGCTTCGCGATACGCCCGCATTCGTCAAGAGCGAGAACAGCACGCTCAAGAGAATCAGAACTTAGCCAAGGTGCTCGAAACGGCGAATCGCCGCGTGAATGAGCTCTTTAAGGGTTTGCCGATTCCGTGCATTACGATCGACAACCAGGGGACCATCATGGAGTGGAATCGGGCGAGCGAGCGCCTGTTCCGAAAGTCCTCTTACGAAGTTTGGATGAAACCTCTGCACGAGGTGATCGTGGATCAAAAGCACCAACGTGCGGCCAAGAACCTCGTGAAGCGATGCAGCGCCGGGGAAGAAATCGACTCTTTGGCATGGAATTATCCCCTCGCCGATGGGCGCGGCCTCAACCTGCTCGTAAGCACTTTTCCTCTCAAGTCGCAGCAGGGAGTTCAGGTGGGCGTCGCCATTGCCCTTGTGGATGTGACCCGAGAGAAGAAGTTGCAGACCGAGATTCGCTCGCAGCTCAGCATTCAGCAACGATTGAATGGAGAACTCGAAGAGGCGAAGTCTGCGCTTGAACTTTTGGCAAGCACAGACGGACTGACCGGATTGCACAACTACCGAACATTCCATGCGCGTCTCACAAAGGAGATCGCCCAGCGTGAGGACTTCGGATCCCCTCTGTCAGTCATCCTCACCGATATTGACAAGTTCAAGTCTTTCAACGACGAGTTTGGTCACCAAGTAGGCGACGAGGTCCTTCGCAAGGTCTCTGCGATCTTTAAAGAGACGATTGCTAAAACCGAGGATTGCTTTGTTGCGCGATACGGTGGCGAGGAATTTGTGGTCATCGCTCCCAACTATGATTTGGCCCAGGCGACGGCACTTGCCGAGACTCTGCGGGTCAACATTGAGAATAATGAATGGTCGTGGCGCCAGGTCACTTCCTCGTTTGGAGTCGCCGAGTGGGATCCCACGGTTGGGACTCTGGATGAACTTGTTCGGCGGTCCGATGAGGCTCTCTATGAGTCCAAGGAAAGTGGCCGAAACCGGGTCACATCTTGGACCGAGCTCCGGAAAGCGGTCTAAGAAAACCCGTATCTCTCAGGGTGTGGGTGGATGCCAAGGCTCCAAGAATTGTCTGTAGGACCAATACAGAGGCAAACCAATGGCTCACGGACACTTTCAACGAAATGATTTACGCGTCGGACAAAACGTTCGGCTCGACGCCCAGGTAGTCGTCGCCAGTCAGGTGATGCGCTTGAACGCGATCGAGCTTGAGGAAGTCATTCGCCAAGAATTGGCGGAGAATCCGGCGCTAGAACGAGTCGGTGGCGAGGCCGAAGCACCCGTCGAAACCGCGGTCTCTTTCCGATCCTGCACCCGCAACCTCCGTGAGGACCATGAGGGTTGGAGATCGGGAGGGGAAGACGACGGAGTCGAGGTGGTCGAGCTCTCGGGTCGAGACATCACGCTGCATGAGTATCTGCTGGCTCAAGTGAGTAAGCCCGCCCATGAAGAATTAGCCAACGTGCTGGAGACGGTCGTACAATCTGTGAATGATCGCGGGTACCTCGGCTTGAGCGCTGAGGAGATTGCCCTCTCGGCAAACTGCAGCCTAGAAGAGGTGGAGGATGCCATCAACATCGTCCAGCAGTGCGATCCCCCGGGTGTTGCCGCTCGATCCGTCGCGGAATGCATTGCCCTCCAACTTCGGGTGGAAGATCACCCTCATGCCAAGCAAGCCTATAAGGCAGTGACCGATCATTTCGACTGGGTCGTTCAGAAGAACACCCGAAGTCTGTCGCGAGCTTTACGATGCACTCCCGACGTGGTCGAAGAGATTTTTAGCCTGATCGCAAGTCTCGAGCCGTACCCTGGCGAGCAGTTTTCGCCAAGCTCTCACGTGACGAGTCAGTCTCGAACCGAAGGGAGAGCCCTGCCTGAGATTATCTTCAACCGTGATGACAACGGTTGGGATGTCCAAATCATGGGATCGGATCAGAGCGATCTGCGGATCAATCAAACCTACACGACCGCGATCGACGACGCCAAGAAGGCGAAGTCAAAGCAGTCTACGGTTCATTTGGTCGAGTTTGTGAAGAGGGCGGATCGACTTTTGAATGCCCTTGAACAGCGGAAGGAAACCCTGCGCCGGATCGCGGCATTCCTTCTTGAGTACCAAAAAGGATTCATCCTGACGGGTCAGTTTCGGTTCCTAGAGGACCTCACGCGGGCTCGACTGGCCGAAGAAGTCGGCTTGCACGAAAGCACCATCAGCCGTGCGACGAACGGAAAGTGCATTCAGCTTGCCACCGGCGAGGTTGTGAGCTTTGATCTGTTCTTCAATCACTCGCTGAAGATTCGCGACCTCATCGGAGAGATTCTTGGGTTCGAAAACCCAAACAAACCACTCTCGGATGCTGAGATCGCAAAACGATTGAATGATCAGGGCATCCAGATCGCGAGGAGGACCATCGCGAAGTACCGAGACCGAGACAAACACCTCAGTTCAAGGGTTCGAAGAACGGCCTGATCCTCCTTTAAGAGACAAAAACGGCACCTTTCTGAAGATTTTTTCAGAAGGGTGTCACATTTTTTAGTGCCTCCCACAGATATATTCTGCACCCGAAAAACGGGTGGGGAGTGTAGCGGACGAAAAATCCGAAAGAGATTTTAGTTCAACGAAACAACAAGAATTCCGCACACAAATTAAACATATCGCCTAGCAGGGTTTGTCCTCTCCTTCCTGCTAGGTAATTTTATTTTAGACCCCCTAATTCTCGCGGGAGAACCCGCCGATAAGAAATGTACAAGACTGGCAACCATGCCAGCGCAACGGTCTGAAGCAACTCGGCAGAAGCGGCTCAGAGCGAAGAACGAAGCAACAAGCATAGCCTGGTGGGTTTTGTCCTCTCCTTCCCGCCAGGTCATTTTTTTGTCTGAAGGGAACCAATTTTCGCTGGAAACCTTAGTATAAGGGTTAGACGCTGGTGAATCGAACCCATGGCAAGACCAAAGGAATTTCAAGTCGAAGAAGTCTTGGATCGAGCCATTGATGCTTTTTGGGAGCACGGCTACCTAGGAACGTCGATCAATGACATCACCACACGCACGGGCGTGCAAAAGCCCAGCCTCTACTTGACCTTTGGCGACAAGCGTGCCTTGTTCCTCCAGGCGCTCCACAAGTATCAAGTCGACGATGCCGAACGAATGCGCGCTCATTTTGAGCAGCCCGGCCCCGTGTACCCTCTCATTGAAGAGTTCTTGATGAGCCCGCTCATCGAAAAAGTGGATGGCCGAGGATGTCTTTGCGTGAATGTTCAGGTCGAACTCGGAGCCCACGACCCTGAGATTCGAGACCTGCTGGTACAGCACTTCGAGCAAGTTCGGGCGATGCTCGTCACCACGTTAGAGCGCGGGTCGCGTCTCGGAGAGCTCAAGGCCGATCTCGACTGCGCGGCCGCGGCCGACCTCATGCTGACGGTGATGTGCGGAGCCTTTGTGAAGGCCCCGCATGGCCGATGCCCGGAAAGGGCACGGGCCATGCTGAAGTTAGCGCTCGAAGGTTTGACTTAGAGCTTGAGATCGACGATTCCGCTGATCCCGACCCCTTCCACTTTCTTGATTCCCTGATCGACCTTGTCGTTCGAGATCGGGATGAGGGCTCGGATGCGAATTTCCTTTCCGAATAGCTCGGTTTCGGGGGCGGCGACGGCTCGAACCTTGTCGACATTCGACTTCTTACCGGTCACCTGAGCGGCCCCGATGGCAGAAGATTTCCCGATCCCTACGGTGAGGATGGGGACCACCTTCGTGAAGGTAGCGTCCGTATCCTTATGATTGGATAGCTTGTTAATCGCCTTGTTGATGTCGGGTCCGAATCTTTGGACAGCGGCGCCAACGCCGAGGACTTTGAGAATCTCCCGAATTTGTCCAGTGCCTACGGCAACCATGCTAAGGCTAGCCACGGTAACGAGAATCCATTTCTTAGTTGCAAGTTTCATGATGATCTCCTACTTATCATACGCTGAATAGACTCACTTGACGAGTTTTTGCACGATGGGGTCATATTTTTCGGCAAGTTTTTCGAACGAGGACTTCTTCAGCTCATTCTTCCACCAGGTGCGAGAGTCGAGCTTCCCCAATTTTGCATAGGCAACGCGATCGACAATGTCGCGTCCTCCTGCTTCTGGGATGTACGTATCCACGACTTGATAGATGATCTTCATGTTCTTGTTTGCGTGGATCGCCATGAAGTACTGCACGCCGCCGCCTCCCACGAACATGGATCGCTCGTTGCCTTTCGAATCCTTGATGATTGCGTGTACGTAGTCTCCAATCTCATAGGCCACCAGCTTTCCGGTGATCGTGTGGGTGGACTTGATGATGTCCTTTTGCGCCTTTTCGCCCCCGTTTTGGGCGGTGGCTGGGATCGAAACGAGCAAGGAGCCGACCATCAAGGTCGTAATCGCAATCTTCATGTTGATAAGGACGCTCGCCGGAGAGGGTGTTTGTCCTGATTTTTCGCGCAAATGGGGGCAATTCTGGTGAAAGATCCGGGGTTCGGGTCCAGAAGCTATAGGCTAGATGCCGATCGCCGGGCGATCCTCGCTCTGGCCAAGCACGGTTTCCTCGAAATCTGCCGTCTCAATGTGCTTCAGGAGAATCCCCCCTAGTTCATCGCCGAAGGTTCGGAGCAGCCGGTACTCGACTCTTGGGATCGCGGCGGCTCGCTTTCGCAGATCCTCCGACGAGTACACCGTCCTGTGGAAGCTGGGATTCACTTCGGCCCTTGCGGGGACCCCTTTCCCCTCGACTCGGCAATTGTATGACGGGGAATTCTTGATGAAAACATATTCGAATCGATCCAATTGGTTTTGGAGAGATTGGGTATCGCCATCCAATATTTTGGTGGACCCAGAGAAGGAGAGGCGTCGGAGTTTTTGTAACGAGAGAATGTCCCGCAGTGACCCAAGCGGAGCGCAATCGTGTAGATCCAGAGATTCAAGGTGGATGGGGAGCTCCGCAAGACCCAAACGCGGGCAGCCAGATGCATAGATTCTCTTGACCCCCTCCATCGCGGCCGGCCCAGAAACCGATTCGAGCCGTCCACACTGCATCACCGTCAGCGACTCTATTCCCAGGCGATTCGCGCCCAGTTGAAGGCTTTGGGCGTCGCATTTTTGGACGACTAAATCGTGAACGCTCTCGACAACCGTTGGCAACGCAAGTTGAGGATGCCTGGCAAAAAGGATTCGCAGTTTGTCGAGGAACAGAGGATGTCTCGAATCAATTTGATCGGTGGAGCAAGAGAGAAAGGAGAGCTGGGGCGCATCCACGATGAGCTGACCCTGAAACGAAGACCCGATATCCAGCCAGTTGAGAGAGGGGAATTGGTCGACCGTGAACGTGTTTGGATTCCCGATTTCCTCCACGAACAAACGTCGCACCTGAACCCTTTCTTCGTCGGAAAAGCTCTCCAGACTGTCGGATCCAGAGACTTTGTACTCGCCCTGTTCAAGGGCTTGTACGAAGATGTTGGCGAGGTGCCGAAACCGATCCACGTTTGGCTTGAGGAAGAGTTTCGGGATATTGGCTGGCGGTCTCATTTCAGGGTCTGTTCTCACAATTGCTCCTCAGGTCACAGCCTTGACCAGCCACTTCGCCAGCTTAGGAGTTCGGGCGTGTTCTGTCATCGATCGATTTATGACTTGCATTATGAATGACTCGCTTAGGAGCCATGCGAATCAGAATCGCGGCTCGGGTCAAGTCTAGCATGACATAACTGCGCGTTGAATGCCCTAAAATGTAAATTTAGAAATTTTTAAGAATCACATACCCATCAGGTTCAATGCGTCCAGGAATAGTCTCTCCATGGCCATGTAAACCTTCTTCGGCCCAGCCGGCAGGGAGATCACGCCACTCATCGGAGAGGTTAAAGAGAACCTTGACCCTCTCCCTGCCATGCACTCTCTCGAATCCAAAAAGTTGCGTCTTTTGGTCAAGGAACCGGGTCTTGTACGTGCCACGGAGAAGGGCTTTTGAACTTGAGCGAAGCTGGATCAAGCTGCGGAAGTGTTCGTAGATATCCTTATTCCAGCGCTTCCGATCAAAGGTCATTCCTTTGCGGCAATCAGGGTCGTGGCCGCCGGTCAGGCCGATTTCGTCGCCATAGTAGATACTGGGGACCCCTGGGTAACAGAACTGGAATGCAACCGCTTGCTTCATGCGGGCCACATTGCCGCCCATCAGCGTGAGCAGGCGCGGCGTGTCGTGGCTCCCCAACACATTGAACTGCACGCCCACAGTAGATTCAGGGATGAGTTCCCGAGTGTTTTGGAGTTGGGCCTCGAACTCCTTGAGGGAGATGGATCGGTTTGCAAAGAGGTCCAGAACGGCCTTGCGCCATAGGTAATTCATGGTCGCATCGTGCTGGTCGCCTTGCACCCACGGGCGGGGATCATGCCATGCCTCGCCGAGAATGTAGGCCTGGGGATTTGCGGCTCGAACGGCCGATCGAAAAACTCTCCAGCACGCAGGGTCCACTTCGTCCGCGACATCGAGCCGCCAAGCATCAATTCCGTATTCGCGAATCCAGAACGATCCTACATCGGCCACAAATTCTTGCACATCGGGGTTCGAAGTATTGAGCTTGGGCATGCTGCGGACTCCCGCCCAACCGCGATAGGTTTGTTGTCCTTCTGAGGTGTCGATGGGGAATTTGAGAGGGTAGTACCAACTTGCGTACTTCGACTTTTCGCCCTTTTCAATCAGGTCTAAAAAGAAAGGGTGATTCGTGTTGGAGTGGTTGAAAACGCCATCCAACATGATGCGAAGTCCCAGGGAATGCGACTGCCGAACGAGGTCGGCAAAAAGCTCGTTGGTGCCCCAAGCAGGCTCGATTCGCTTGTAATCGACCGTATCGTATCCGTGATAGGAGATCGTTTCGAAGATCGGATTGAAATAGATCGCGGTGGCGCCTAGCTCGGTGATGTGGTCCAGATGGTTGAGCACACCCTGAAGGTCGCCGCCCATCCACGTGCTCGGGCGCGGCTTGGTCCCCCAGCGTACGGTTCCCGGGCGATCATTCGTTGGGTCTCCATTCGCAAAGCGATCAGGAAAGATCTGATAGAAAACAGCATCGCGAACCCAATCTGGCGGAGAGGGAAGGGGGTAGTCCCCAAAGGCTTGAGAGAAGGCTTCCGCCTCGGGATATCGGAGAGTCGTCGGCCCGTCGCTCAATTCGAACCGATAGCCATGGGTGTCGCGGATAGGTGCTTTCGCAAACCATGTATCGTACAACTCGGTCCTGCGCACCACTCGCATAGGCGTCTTCTTTCCGCCCTCCAGAACAAGGTTGACCTTGGAGACATCCTTCGTACGGGTGCGCAGAAAAACCCCAAACAGCTTCTCGTTGATTCGAAGAGAATCGGCCGGATTGGGCCGGTGCAATATGGCTTCCAGGGTGATCACCCCATCCCCGTGTTTGCCCGGATACTTGTCAAACACCGCCGGCTGAACAAGAAGAACGGAGTTCTTGTTCCCGTTCAAATCGGGCTTGAGAGGAGCGCCGGGATCGGGCACCCATTTATTGCCATTGAGGACGAAAAGGTACTCGTACACTCCCGGCTCAATCGCGACCGTGGCCGTCCACGTGCCGTCTTCGGCGATGCGAAGCGGGTGCCGAGCCTTGTCCCAGGCGTTGAATCCTCCCACAACGTGCACGGTCTTGAGATCGACACTCTGCTCAACACTTGGCTTGAACCGAAATTGGACTTCTCGAGGCACATCGAGCGGAATGGTGGGGAGAATCGCCATACCCTTAGTCTAGTCCAAGAATACGTATTCTGTTATTTTGTCGAACCAGTTGTCTCAGACGTGAGTATTGTAGGCTTGAAGGTCAGATTCTGAGATTTCCGCAGCAGGAACCAATTTGTACTGCTTCTCAAGTTCAATGAGAATCCGATTCCCGTCCCTCCTAAATAAAAACAGCCCGATCTTATCGCTCCCAATAAACTGGGCTCCGATGGGCTGACACCGTAGAAGTGGGAATCGAGACTCGCAGCACGCGATGTCCTGGAGAATCTGGACAGAACTTATCCGATCCTTTCCACCCTTGGCCTGAACTGGAATTATGTGTTGCCCTCCATGACGATCTACGCCGATGTACATTTCGTCGATTTCGATTTGTCCCATGTTGGACACCGTCGTTCGGAGATGATTCTGCAAGGAATAGCATGTTATCCCAAGAAATGTGTCGACAAGTCGATTGTAGCGAAGGCGCGCCAGGAGCGCCTGCTCGTCTGAGAGACCGTTGCTCAATATTATCGAGGGAGTTGCGTCTGGAATCTTTGTTGCAATGAGCGCAGGGGAGGGAGCAAGTTCTGGTTGTTGGACCGCCTCGAGTCGATACTTTGCCTTTCCATCTGGAAACAGAATCCAGTGGTGCCCAGGCGGCAAAACTTGGGTCATCTTATCAGGAAAGTTTGCTCGATATCGGAATGTGTAGATGAGGTCTCCGAAGTTCTTTAACCTCGCTATTCCAAGCGCTACACAAGCCTGATCAATTTCGTCTCGCGAAAAGAAGATGGGAGAGCCAACCTCTTTGAAGTGTTGCTCGAAGATAAACTCCAGAACTTGTTGATATCGGGGGCTACTCATGACCTGGCCACCGTAACACGACGACCTCTTCTCTGAGCTGAGCTTTCGTCGCCGTTGACAGTCGAGTTCGGAACAAGTCAATCGACTCTACTTCATAACCAGATTTCTCAGCAATCTCCGCGAGAAGCTGCCCAGTTTTCACCAGCACCTGGAGGTAACTTGCTTGGTCACCGACCACATACGCCAACCTCGCCCCCGGCTTGAGATAGGGTGCGATTGCGACGAGGTGGCGTCGCATGCCTCCAAAGTACGATCGGGTCACCTTGTGGTACAGCCTCTCAAATCCCGACGTCTTTCCCATCTCAACACGCCTGCGTTCAATCTCGGCAGCTACGCGTTGTACTTCGGCGAAGCTCTCCACCTCTAGGTGGTCAATGTCGTCCACGTACACGCTCCTGGTGTTAGACCTTACCAAGGTGCGCTTCAGGGACCTCAATTCTTGTTTTGTAGACACTAGGCCCAAAAGGACGGACTCCAAACGGGTTGTTCGAGTGTAGTCTTTCTCGTTTGGGTACGGAGGGGACGTGATAACGCAATCAACGGAGCGGAGCGGAATTGCAACTTGAAACTCCCTTGCGTCTCCGTGAAAAACGAGCGCTCTTGGGGATGGTGGAGCAGACTCAAGGTCCAAGGCAACTCCCTCTAGATGCGACCTCCACACCCCGAAAACATCGGCGTCCTCCTTTGGCTTTGTGATTCCTACTTCAGGACCAAATCTGAGGTTTCCCGTCTCATTTACTAGGCTCCATGCAACTGAGAGTCTCATCACTTCTCGTACAGATAAATCCACGTCCTCAATCAGACTGAGCAACGTAAGTGTCTTATGCAACGGCAACGGACTTATCGAACCCTTCAGAAGGAGACTCGCCTGCTCATCAGATAAACACTTGTATCCAAATAAATTCGTTCGCTCGGCGATGAAAGAGCCTTCGATGACCCCAAGTAATCCTTCCTTTTCGGCGCGCTCCATTACCTTGTCTGCTTCTTTACGAACAAGATTGGGGTCTACACTCCAGTTTGTTTTGCACCTACTAGCCAAATGCCCCATCGGCGTTGCCTCTACTCCAATACCCTGGAGCGAGTTCTTCTGGGCTTCCACAATCGTGGTGCCTGTTCCGCAAAATGGGTCTAGGACTGTACAACCAGGCACCATCCCAAATTTGCTGAGATACTCTCTAACGAGGTGGGGGGGGAAGGAGAGGACAAAGCGGTACCAATTGTGAAATGAGCTGTCTGAAGCTGAGACCTTATTGTGCCGAGGGCTATGAGCTGGCAAAACGGAATGGGGCACAACGCCGGGTTGCATAGTCCAGAGAGGTTACCCGGTAAGTCCAGTATCAGCCATCAAAGAGCCCGGGCTGCCAAGGCGTGGGCTCGGGGATATCCAGCAGTCTGCCCAGCTTGGCCGCCGTGCCGGGGCCGTAGCCGGCATAGCTGTTCCCGCAGAAACCCAATCCGGACCGAACTTCACCAAGCTGATCAAGCCACCACTGCAGCCTCGGCGTCGCGTCGACCAACTCGCGCGAATCTCCGCATTGGTCGTGGATTCCGCAGAGCCGCAGATAGGTCCAATCCGTTGTGGCGGGGGCAGGCCGCGGCGTATATCTCGTGCCCAAAGGCACCCTGCCCGCCTCGTCCAGCGGGGCCAAATCGTTCTGCACCCAGCACGCCGCGTGATCCCGTAACAACCCCGCAACCGCCGGAATTGTGGCGGGGTCCCACCAACTGGGGTGGCGCAATTCCACGGCCAGTTTCGCCTTTGTCACGGTGCTCTGAAGCAGAGATTTTAGGTCGGGGAGTCGTGGGGCGGCAAACGACGGCCCAAACTGAAGGAGCAGCACCGTTCGGTCTTCTCCCAGGCGCGCCGCCAGCTTTTCGAACTCGCGCCAAAGGGCGAGTTCGCCGACCAGTCGGTCGGCTTCGTGGGTGATTTGCGCAGGCGATTTCAGGCTGAAAATGAACTCCTCGGGGACCTGGGCTCGCCAGCGGTCCACCGTCGATTCACTCGGCAGACCGTAGTAGGTCGTGTCGAGCTCGATCGCCGGGAACTGGGTCGCGTAGTAGGAAAGTCGCCTCTCGGTGGGCAGGTCGGGCGGATAGAAACCTCCGGCCCAATCGGGATAGGCGAACCCAATGGTGCCCAGCTTCCAGCTCATAGAGACACGGTGGGCAGCGGAATGAGCCGATGTTGGGCGAGTTTTGCGCCGAACAGATCGAACCCTTCGATATGGCGGCTCGAGAGTTCATATTGCACGTTTTCCGAGAGATACCGGCGCACGGTGGCCTTGTCGAAGCCGTATTCGAGCGCGGATTCGCGCACGATGGCATCCCAGTCCTCGCGGGCATTATAGTAACCCTGGACGAGGCGCTCGCCGAGCTCTTGGGGCATGTCGGTGTGGCCGACCCACAGCGCCCAAACGAACGGAAGACCCGTGAGGGCGGTCCATTCTTCGCCCAAATCGTATTCGTAGTTTCCCGTCCCCACAGACCGCATTCCGGCATCGCCGATGAGGAGTTTTGCCGTGGTGGTGCCCTCCGTTTGGGTTTTCGTGGGCGAAATGCCGAATCGCTCCTTGAACAAAATCTCCATGAGCGCGTTGCTCGTCATGCTGGCCGGATCAGGGATCCAGTGCGTGACATCTTGGATAGGGACAGGGGAGAAGAGGCGGACGCTCAGCACCGTCCCGGTCGATGCGATGCCGATCTGCTGCACCCCGAGGTGACGCATATCCTTATAGATTTCAATGCTGCTCACCAGAATCGCATCGGCGATTCCATTTACTAGGAGCGGCGGCAACTTGCTTGGCACATCGAGAATGACCTTAAACCCGTCATCGAGCCTGGCGATGAGGGGCGCCGCATTCAAGAAGGGCACACTTCCAACGGTAAAGCGATTCATGATAGCTTTCTCTTCTGTTCTACTCGATTCGAGGGCGCGCAATCACCACTACCGACGATCCAACCGGCCAACGCATGCCGCGCACGATGGCCGAGCCCTCGGCAGTCTGCAACCGAATGAGGAGGTCGTTCGCCCACTTTGGCACGCGCGGTAGCACGGCTCTCGCCGGGCCTCGCCGAAACTTTTCGAAGAAGCGGGTGAAAAGCACGATGCCAAAAAGCCAGAACACGGCGTAGCTTGCCTGCACGATTTCGAAGCCTGCATCTTCGAGTTTGCGCACCACCTCGGCGCGGGTGTATCGGCGAAAATGATGAAGAGCCACATCATGAGGCCCCCAGAGCCACTTGAACGCGGGGACGCTCAGGATGAGAATGCCCTCCGGTTTCAGGGTTCGATGTGCCTCGCGGAAGGCTTGCACATCGCTCTCGAGGTGCTCGAAAACGTCGAGGCCAAGAATGGCATCAAAGGTTCGGTCGCCGAACGGTAGCGCCTGGGCATCGCCGAGAACGAGGTTCTCCAGAGACCGTTGTTTGCAAAATTCTAGCGCCTCGGACGAAAAATCGAGGCCGGTGGCGTGTGCGCCCGAGGCCTGGAGTTCTTGGAGGACGACTCCGGTGCCGCAGCCCAAATCGAGGATTTCACGCCCATGGCGAGCCGGTCCTAGCTCTCGGTCGAGCAACCCGAGCGCCAGTCTTCGGCGGCCGACAAACCACCAGTAGCGGTCTTCGCGCTCGAACATGCGCTGATATTCGGCGTGGTCCAAGGCGGTTTACGACCTCTCCCCGAGTCGGCCCTTTTTGCCCCGAAGGCGGAGACGCACCAGATCGAGGAGCATCCGAGACCCGTCTCGGAGGAATCTGACTTTGCTTCCTTCTTGGTGGGCCCACCGGATGGGCACCTCGGCGATACGAAATCCCAGATCTCGACCGATCATGAGCGCTTCAAAATCGTAGCTGAACCCATCGAGTGTGCAAAGGCTGAAAACATCTTCTGCGGCCTTGGCGGAAAACACCTTGAAACCGCACTGCGTGTCTTGGATACCGCGAATGGCGAGCATCTGGACAACCTTGTTAAATGCCCTTCCCGCGTATTCACGATACTTAGGTTGCCGAATCTCTAGGCGACTTTCTTTGAGCGGGCGACTGCCGATGGCGATGTCATAGCCTGCGGCCATTTTTGGCAGAAGTTTTTCGATTTCTTCGATGGGGGCGGCGAGATCGGCATCGGAAAAGAGTCGGTACTGACCTTCGATTTCGCGCATCCCTGTGCGGATGACATAGCCTTTGCCTCGATTCGGCGTGGATTCGATGACCATGAACCCAGGGTGTTGGGCGGCAAAATCTTTCACGACGGCGACGGTGTTGTCGGTGCTGCCATCGCTGATGACGGTGACGCTCCACGTATAAGGCTGCCCCGAGAGATACTCATGCAACCGGGCAAGAGTCTTCGGGAGCCTTTCGGATTCGTTATATGCCGGCACGAGCACGGCGAGATAGGGCTCGCTCAAGTGTGAGACAGGATACCGGAACCTACCGGAATCTCATCCAACTGCTGAGCTGAATGTAGCCTGGAGTCCCAGGCTTTTTTTCTGTCTCGTAGATCGCCAGGAGGTTGGAGAGCTTTCGGGCGGGCTTGATGAGCATCTTGCCCCCGAACATGAGAGCGGTGCTGCTCCCTCCATCTAGGTTCACTCCATCGACGACTCCGCGCGAGGCCATGGCCTTGCCGAGTTCGCTCAGATAGATGCTCTTGGTGGTGGCGACGAGCACGAGCTGTCCGTCTTTGGTGACTCCG
>CAZBXR010000063.1:0-13878 GCA_964496145.1 uncultured Chthonomonas sp.
CGCGACGAGTTCTGCCACCGTGGCCGTGATGGGCAGGGCGTCCATATCGACTCGGCTCGTTTGTCGGGCAAAGCGAAGAGAACATCCGGCGCGCGATCGCCGTCGCCGAATCGGTCGCCCCATGCTGCCTCTGGGCCGATGAACTTGAAAAGGGGTTCGGTGGGGTCTCGGGAAGCGGAGGAGGAGACAACGGGACGACGAAGCGGGTCTTTGCGACGTTCTTGACTTGGATGCAAGAGAAGACAAAGCCCGTTTTCTTAATCGCAACCGCCAACGATGTTTCGGCGCTTCCTCCTGAGTTGCTGCGAAAGGGGCGATTTGACGAGATATTTTTCATCGACTTGCCCGACCGAGCGGAGCGAGAAGAGATTTTCTCTATTCACCTCTCCAAGCGGCATCGAGACCCGCTCAAATACGACCTGAAGGAACTCTCTGAACTCGCGAGCGGATTTAGCGGAGCCGAAATTGAGCAAGTGGTGGTGGCGAGTCTTTTCCACGCGTTTGACGCCGGCAGAGACCTCATTCAAGAAGATCTCGTGAAAGAAGCAAGCACGCAGGTGCCTCTCAGCCGGATGATGTCCGAGGAGATTGCCGAGCTGAGGGAGTGGGCCTCCACTCGGGCTCGGCCAAGTTCAAATCCTGCGGAGTAAGGCGCTTATTGGGCTACCGAGATGGACGCCGTTTCGCGCACGACATGGAGGCTCGTGATGCGTCGTCCGTCGGCTTCAAGGACCTCGAACTCAAAGTCTCCATCTCGGACTTTTTCGCCGATGTTCGGTTGTCGACCAAAGAGCCCAAAGACGTATCCGCCAACGGTGTCAAATTCATCACTCTCGAAGTCGCTGTGGATGGTGGAGTTTAGATCGTAAAGATTCGTTTTCCCGGCGACAATCCAGCCCGATCCGTTGGTAAGGACATCCGGAACTTCCTTGTCGTACTCGTCGACGATCTCACCGACTAACTCCTCGACGATATCTTCGATCGTGACGAGACCTGCCGTCCCGCCAAACTCATCTTGAATAATCGCGAGTTGGTATCGATCGACCCGCATCTCGCGCAAGAGGTCGTGAATGCCTTTGTTTTCGGGGACGAACATCACCTTCCGCAAAAGGGTGCGGAGATTTACCGGAGACTTGGCGTCTTCTGCCCGCACGGCTAAGAGGTCTTTCGCGTGGATGAACCCAATGATCTGGTCGTCCGTCGATTCGAAGATCGGGATTCGCGAGCGCCCCGTTTCCTGAATGGTCGCGACGAGTTCTGCCACCGTGGCCGTGATGGGCAGGGCGTCCATATCGACTCGGGGCGTCATGATTTCCCGAGCGATGGTGTCGGTGAACTCAAAGACGCTGTGGAGAAGTTCTTTCTCGCCCACTTCAAGCTCGCCAGATTGCTCGGCGGATTCCGCCAAGCTCTTGATTTCTTCTTCGGCCTGATTCCCGACGACGAAGGTCGCTCGCGCACCAAAACGATTCGTGAAGATACTGGCCAGTGCCATGATCGTGCGGCTTGGGACCTTGAAGAGCAACGAGGCAATTCGAGTCGTGCGGAAGAGCCGAAGTGCGACTTGCACGGGCTTCTGGACGCTGAGCGTACGCGGGATCAGGTCGCCAAAAATGAGATTGACTGCGGCGATCGGGATGCCGATGACCAGCCACCAGCCAAGAAGCGTCAGGAACGTGACTCCGTTCGTGGCGGCGGCCTTCGCAACGGCCACGGCGGGGACCAAGCTGGAGATGACGATCCACCACAGAATGGTTTGACGGCAGAGCGCGAGACCTCCTATCGCTTCGATGCGGATGGCGAGAAGGTCGTTAAGCTTTTTGGAGTTTGCCTCGTCCTTTTCCATCGCTCGGGCGTGGCTGGGTCGAAGCAAGGTCATCGCGGTTTCTGAGGCAGTGAGAACCGCGTTGATAAAGATGAGCGCGAGAATCCAGACCAGCGCTGGCCAGAGGGTAGCCCGAATGAAAGGGTCTATCTCTAGCGGTGTGCCTTGCCCAGACTGGGCGAGGGCCACATATGGCACCGCGACGAGACCAAGGACCACGAGGCCCGTTCCAATATTTGATGATGCGCGACGAGGAGGAGGAGGGTAGTCGACTTCTCCAGGTCGCCCGCTAGATTTCGATCGTTTTTTCATTCTTGCGAGACGTGAACCGCTAGTAGCATTATGGTACGAATTTCGGGATTTTGAAGGAAAATTTGCATCGGAGTATAGGTAAAAGCCGGAATCATAGACATACCATGCTCACTTTGGGAGGAGTCCAAACATGATGAGAGACATCAAGAGCCCGACGGTAGCACCAAGGGTGAGCTCGAAGATCGAGTGGATTTTTGCCTCCCATCGAGACTGGGCAACGATCATGGCCAAGATGAGAGCGAGGCCCGAAACGAGGGGCCGGTCGCTGATGAAGATCACCGCGCCAGCAAAGAAAAAGCCGAAAGCGGCATGTCCGGAGACCAGTCCGCCTTGGAGGACACGTCCGCGTTTTCCGAGACCCTTGCCCACCACCACGATCAGAAAGAGGAGGACGCAACCAAGGATCAGTTTGGTGGAATAGGGGAGTCCGACGGTGTCGGTGGAGAGGGACACTTTGATCCGCTCCCAGCTATCTTCTCCGAGCGTAATGAGGGCGCCGACCACGATCGCCATAATCGTCGTGAGAAGCACCGCCCCCGCTGCGATATCCTTCGCAAACTTGGCGAGAGGGTGAAATCCTGGTGAAGACAGATCGACACAAGCCTCGATGGCGGAGTTAAACATCTCGGCCACGAGGACAAACGTGATCATAAAGAGCAAGACCAAAACTTCGCGAACGCGAAGATTGATGGCAAGCGCGAGTAAAACGGTGGCAAGCGTCACCCAAAGGTGGACGCGCATGTGGCGTTGGGTCCGAAAGGTGTGGACCATGCCCTGGACCGCGACTTTGAACGGATTGACGATTTCGCCGGGTTTAAGCATGGATCGCCTCGCCGTAGTGCCGCGACCACCAATCAAGGTCAGTCTCAAGCCCAAATCCGGACGCAATCGCGTTCATTTTGGTCACCATGGCCTGTTGACCGGCTTCGGATTCGTCTTCCCAACCCAAGAGGTGCAACAGCCCGTGAATGGCCAGGAAAAGGGTCTCGTCCTTGGGAGTTGCTTTTCGGAGGTGCGCCTGTTCGCGGGCGATCGGCAGGCAGATCGCAATATCTCCTAGCATGGGCTTGGCCCAGGGAGCCGCAGGGAAGGTGAGGACATCGGTTGGGGCATCCACTTGTCTGTACTGACGATTCAAATCACGAATTTGCTCGCGATCTGTCAGCAGAACGGAAACTTGGGCCTGTTTCAAGCCCGAGGATGCCAGGGCAAACCGCAAAATCTCACGGATGGCATGGGTGCAACTCCTCATGCCAGATTCATTTGAAATCTGGATTTGATAGGGGCTCTTCACAAGAGTCGCTTGATCACAAAGAGTCTTTGGAATGGAAAGAGCCCAGCCAAAAGACTAGGCTCAATCGAATCGTTTTGAGACGCTTAGCTGCGTCGCCCGCCGCGTCGTCGCGCACGTCGGCGCGCTTCGCTCGGCTTCTCATAGTGCGAATGCTCTTTCAGCTCTCGCAACACACCGGCACCTTGAAGCTTCATATTGAATCGCTTCAGTGCGCTGTCAATGGATTCATTAGGTTGAACAACAACGTAAACCAAGGATCGTTTCCTCCGAAGAGAAGATTATACCCCGCCAGACTCGATTGAGTACAGGCGGGGTGAAGAATTCATCTGCGTTTGCGGAAAATAGCCTCGGCGTCACGGGTGATCCTGTCCGCCCGCGATTTCATGTCCTTGATGTTTACCGAAGGCACGCCGGATTCTCTCTCGCCCGCGCGCTTTCGGGTGCCCAGAACAGAGCCCTTTGAATCATAGAAAATGACCCATCCTTCCACCTGCGTCCCGCGCTTTCTCGATTGAAGAGCGGTGGCGGTGACCAGGGCGCCGCGTGAAAACGCGAAGCTGTGGGTGCTCACATCGCCATTTGGATATCGGATGGTTTCCATCGAGCTGATGATTTGGCCGCCCTCCCAATAGGATTCCCAATCATGCTCTTCGCCCCCGCTGGTCCAAGACTTGTACACCCGGTTGCGTCCGGCCCCTAGGTCTTCGACACCCTCGCCGTCTGAGAGTTCAGCGCCCGCTTGTTCGACGATCACGTTCAGATTGAAGGCTGGATTGCCCTTCGTGATGACCGGAACCCCTTTGCTGGTTCGCCAGCGGGTGATGCCCTCGACGGCAATGGAAGCTCGAATCTCGTAAAAATTATTCGAATCGATGGCAGAGGCTGGGTAGGGCACGTTGAACGGCACCGGAATCCCCGCCGGGTTTCGAGTCGCCCACGCGCTTACCTGACGATTCTTGGAAACATCCCAAAGTTCGACATTGATGACAGAATCGCGAGGAAGGGCGATTCGCTCGCGGTACGATACTGTTCCTGTCACGGAAAGGTTCTGAGAATGGGCAACCGCAGTCACTGCGAGCAAGAGAAATGGAACAAACTTCTTCATAGTCCTATTATCCAAGTAAATTCTCGGAAACTTAAGACGTATTTCTAAACGATCTTTATGAAAGGATTCCGCGACCGGTGGAAAAGCGATGGAGCCTGCCTCATTTTTGTGACGGCGGGTTGGCTGACCTCCTTTGTGTTGCTCCTCTACGCGCTCTCCTTTCGGTTCGGGGTTTCGATCGTGACGGTGGCAGTCCCGGCTGTTCTTGGTTGGTTGGCCATGACCCTTCTCTTTGTCTTTTGGGGTGACCTGCGAGAATGGGTATTGCCCACCCCGGGCAAACTCTCACTTGTGGCCGCTGGCCTTTGCTCTTTGCTCTTGACCCTTAGTTGTGTTGGGGCCCGACTGATGATTGCCGGGCTGAACCCCATCGAGTACTCCCTCAGTGAGGACCTGATCAGCTTGAGCTTCTTGTGGCTCACTTGGCCCTTTTGTCTGGTCGTAGCGGTGGCCGGCACGTTGGGGGCTCTCCTCGGGCAGATCGTAGAGAGGGGACTGGGTTCCTACCTAGACAGGTAAACTGGCCCTTCCCCCATGGACTGGAAAAGCACACTGCAATTGCCCAATCCGGACTTCACGATTCCCATGAAGGCCGACCTCCCTGATCGCGAGCCAAAGATTGCTGCGCGATGGGCAGAGATGGGGATTTACCACAAGATTCAGGAGTCGAGAAAAGGCGCCGAGACCTTTGTTCTTCACGACGGGCCGCCGTATACGAACTCGCCTATCCATATCGGCACGGCAATGAACAAGATCCTCAAGGATCTCGTGGTGAAGGGTCAGACTTTGCTCGGAAAGCGGGCTCCGTACGTCCCCGGTTTCGATAACCACGGTTTGCCGATTGAGCAAGCCGTGATGAAGGTTTGGAAAGAGGAACTGAAGAGCAAAGGGGACGCCGGGATGGAAGAGTTCATGGACTCAAAGGGGCCCTTTGGAGATGCCCAAATCTTCCGCCGGATGGCGAGTGCCACTCATATCAAGGAGCTCCGCACAAGGGCACGGGCGCATGCCGGAAAGTACCTTGCCATCCAAACGGAGCAGTTTCAACGCCTCGGTATTTTTGGTTTGTGGGAAACGCCGTATCAAACAATGAGTTTCCGATATGAGGCGGAGATTGTGCGCGTGTTTGGGCGCATGGCAAAGGCAGGCTATGTTTATCGTGGCCTCCGTCCGGTCATCTGGAGCCCCACGAGCCGCACGGCACTCGCCGATACGGAGGTCGTTTACAAGGATTACGTAAGTAAAGCGATCTACGTGAAGTTCGCTTTAGCCGAAGACCCCTCTGGGAGGTTTTCGAAGTACTCCAACCTCCACACAATTATCTGGACGACAACCCCCTGGACGCTGCCCGGAAACGTGGCATGTGCCTTCCATCCGGAAATGAACTATGTTGTGATCGAGGCCGGGGGAGCCAAGTACATTCTTCTCGAAGACTTGGTCGAGAAGGTGACCGGAGTTTGTGGCCTAGGCGAGGCTAAGGTTCTAGAACAGTTCGCTGGGGCTGAAATGCAAGGGATTACATTCCAGCATCCATTTCTTGATCGTAAGTCGGTCGCAGTGATGGCAGAATACGTCACTGCCGAAGACGGTACGGGCGTCGTGCATACGGCCCCCGGCCACGGTCGGGACGACTTCCACACGGGCATCGCCCACCACCTCCCCATTCTCTGTCCGGTGGATGAACAAGGAGTGCTTACGGTTGATGCAGGGCCATTTGCTGGGTTGTACTACCTCAAGGCCAATTCAGCGATCATTGACCACCTGACCGAGACCGGCGCGTTGCTCCATGTGTCGGATTATCCGCACAGCTATCCACACGGAGAGCGGGACGACATGCCGATCATCTTCCGCACGACCGAACAGTGGTTTGTCAGCATGGAGGCCAATCAACTCCGGGAGAGAATGTTGGCCGAGACCGAAAAGGTGCGTTGGATGCCAGAAGGTGCTCACAACCGATTCGAATCGATGCTCGCAAACCGGCCTGACTGGTGCATTTCGCGTCAAAGACCTTGGGGCGTCGGTATTCCTGTCCTTTACGGAAAGCAGTCGGGCGAGCCCGTGCTCGATGACACCGTGATCGAGGCCATCGCCCAACTCATCGAACGCGAAGGGAGTGATGCGTGGTGGCTACGCGAACCTTCTGAATTCCTTCCGGCGGGCTTTACACACCCGACGACAGGAGAAACTGAGTTCCGAAAAGAAACCGACGTCTTCGACGTTTGGTTCGACAGCGGGGCCACGCACCTGTGCGTGCTCGAGGGCAATGTGGAACCGGCGTGGAAGGAATCTCTTCCGGCAGATCTCTATCTGGAAGGGAGCGATCAGCACCGAGGTTGGTTCAACACCAGCATGATCATCGGGGTGGGATGCCGAGGGGAGGCCCCCTATAAGACTGTTCTCACCCACGGATTCATCGTGGACGAGGATAAGGAGAAGGTCTCGAAGCGGAAAGGAAACGCGCTCGATCCTCAAGAAGCTTGTGCGCGATTCGGGGCGGACGTTCTTCGATACTGGGTGGCGACCGTCGATGCGACCGATGACGTGGTGTGGGGCGAGCACATCATGACTCAGGTGGGAGAAAACTACCGAAGCATCCGAAACTCACTCCGCTTCCTGCTCGGAAATCTTGAAGGATTTGTGGCGCAGCCGGGTGAGAAGCCAGAACTCCTCGTGGACCAGTTTATTGTGGCGGCGGTCGATCAACTCGCTCTGGAGGTGCGCGGACACCTCGAGAACTACGACACGATGAATATGATGAAGCAGGTGTTGCTCTTCTGCAACGTCACCCTCAGCCGATTCTATCTCGACGCCGTGAAGGATCGAATGTATTGTGATGGCCGAGATTGGGCCAGCCGACGGAGCGCACAAGTGGCGAGTTCTCACGTTCTGCTCCAGCTCGTGCGGATGATCACTCCGGTTCTGGTGCACACCGCCGAGGAAGTATACGACCGGCTGCAGATTCCAGAGAAGAAGGAAAGTGTCCACCTGGAAGCCCTCCCGGCCCCGGCTCCTCCCTCGCAAGAGATTCTCGATCTCTTTGCTACATTCCTAGAGATTCGCGCTCAAGCGTTCGCGGCATTCGAGGAGCAGAAGGCTGCTCTCGGGGTCAAGAATAGCCAAGACCTGATCTGCACCCTCACGGTGAGCGAGGCGCACGCGGCCGTTCTTGAAAAGATGGGGCAGGACATTGCAAACCTCTTCAAGATGAGCGAGGTCATTGTGAAGGTAGGAGATCCGAGCATCGAGTTTAAGGTAAGCGATCACCCGATGTGCGAGCGAAGCCGAGTTCGTCGCCCCGACGTCGCCGCCTACACACTCACGGATGGATTCTCCGCGATGCTCAGTACGAGAGATGCCCGAGTCGCCATGGAACAGGGGCTCCTTGCAAGTTCGTAGGACAAGATATTGAAACCTCCCTTCACTCGAAGTCGACCTTTTTGGACCCTCCTCGCCTTTGTCTTGCTCCTTGCAATTGACCAAGCGATCAAGGCTTGGTGCCGAGGGAACCTCAATCTTTATGAATCGACGAGCCAGCCTTGGCCGGGTGTTTTCGAGATCACGCTTTCTTACAACAAGGGGATCGCGTTCGGCCTCTTTCAGGGGAGTGGGGCCTTGTTTGCGCCCCTCGCGGTCCTCATAACGTTCTTTGCGCTCCGGCACAGCGTGAAGCATCCCACCGATTGGCGTTTGATGCACGCGGCGATGGCCCTGATCTCCAGTGGGGCGGTAGGAAATCTCATCGATCGGGTTTGGTTGGGCAAGGTGACCGACATGTTTTGGTTCCGGCTCATCAACTTTCCTGTGTTCAATTGGGCGGACTCCTGTATCTGCGTGGGGGCTGTGCTCTTGGGGATTCGGATGGTGTTCGATACCTCGGGGGATCAAAAAAACATGGACAAAATTGAAGTGGTCCCTGAAGGAACTCAACCAGAAAACCCAATATCTAACTAGATGTTAGGATCCTCCCCGCATTTTTGGCGGGATGGGGATGGGGAACAAGTACATGAGTAAAAAGGATTTTGGATCTGGACCGGAGTGGTTTTTCCTAACCGCAATGCTTGCACCGCCTGCTTTGCAGGCATCACGACCGATGGGTCGGCGTATCGCAAATTGCCTCGTTGAGTTGGGAACACTCCTGAACGAGGCCCTGGATGAAGCCGAGGCGAATGAGCCTGCCACGGAGACTGCCGTCTCAGGATTTGGCATGAAGGTCAGTGAGCCGCCTGTTCAAGAACCGGCCAAGCCCTCTCATGGAATCTCCACACCTATCTTCTCATCCGAAAGGCCCGCGCCTGCTGCGCCGGTGGTCCCCCCAGCCCCCGTCAAGCCCGCTGAATCAGTTTTCAAACCTGCCGAAGTCGCGAAGGCCCCCGAGCCGGTCAAGCCTGTAATCCCTGCTGAGGTCGCAAAGACTCCAGAGCCGACAAAGCCGGAGGTTGCAGCCGAAGTCGCGAAGGCTCCTGAGCCAGTCAAGCCAGTGATCCCTGCCGAAGTGGCGAAGGCTCCTGAGCCAGTCAAGCCAGTGATCCCTGCCGAAGTGGCGAAGGCTCCTGAGCCAGTCAAGCCTGTGATGCCAGCCGAAGTGGCAAAGGCTCCCGAACCGGTAAAGCCGGTAATCCCTGCTGAAGTCGCCAAGGCTCCTGAGCCAGTCAAGCCCGTGATGCCAGCCGAAGTCGCAAAGGCTCCTGAGCCAGTCAAGCCCGTGATGCCAGCCGAAGTCGCGAAGGCTCCTGAGCCGGTCAAGCCGGTGATCCCAGCCGAAGTCGCAAAGGCTCCCGAGCCAGTCAAGCCGGTGATGCCTGCTGAAGTTGTTAGCACGACGAAACCAGAGGACATTGTTGTCGCTCGACCCGTGACTCCTGTGGCGGAAACAAAGCCGCTCACCCTTGGACAAGCGATTCAAGCGGGAAGTATTCAAAGGCCCCAGACCGCCGAAGACCTTTTGGCCAGTTTTGAGATGAGTAGCACGGGAAGTGCGACGGCTTCGGCCCCTGAGCAAGCGACCCCCGCGCCTTCCGCGCCCGTCGCTCCGGCTCCGGTTCAGCCGATGGTGCCTCCAACTCCGGCTCCTGCACCGCCGGTGCCCGTGGCATCCGCTCCTGCCGAGCCACCCGTTGCGCAAGCACCGGTCGCGCCGACTCCGAAGCCGACGCCAGAGGAGATTGCCGCTAAGTTTGATCAGATTGAAGCCGGACGAGCCGCGATCCCGCCGACCACGCCGGTGGTCTCGGCCGCGCCCAAGCCCGCTCCTACCCTCGGGGGTCTGACTCCAGAAGAGATCGCCCGACGGTTTGAAGAGGGAGAAACACCGAGCGGAACAGCACCGGCTGCGCCCGTAGCTCCCATCGCCCAAGCTCCAGAGCCAAAGCCCGCGGCTGCATTCTCTCCTGAAGAGATTGCCCGACGATTTGCCGAGTCCGAGGCGCCAGCACCTCCCGTCGCAGCAGCTCCTGCACCGGCGCCCGCAGCCCCGATCGCCCCGAGCGTGGTGATTGGAGCCGATGGGTTGCCAAAACCTGCGACGATGGCTCCACCTATCGCACAGGAAATGGAGATTTCCCCTGCGGTGACCACGGGACTCGACGGTTTGCCGAAGCCGGCTCCTCAGCCGCAGTTGGCTCCGATGCCAGAACCTGGAATCGAAAAGCTTCCGACTCCGGAGGCATTGCCCACCGCGAATTTTGGACCCAATGATTACACCGAGGAAATGAAAGCGGTGACTGATCAAAGCAATCGGCCTCGACCAGGCGACGTGGGTAGCTGGGACTTTGCAGAGTCTCGCAACGCGGAGAATCATGAAATGGCGGCGCAAGTCCCATTCTCCACCCCGCAGCCCGAAGCCCCAGAGGTGCCTCAGAAGAAAGCAGGACTCTTTGGCAAAAAGAATCAAAATGATGCACTGAGGAAAGGCTTTAGTCTCCACAGTAATCAGCCTCAAAAACCGCAAGGTGGTTTCCGAGATCGGCTAGGAAAGAAGGACAAGCAACCTGCTCCAGCCCCCACGTCGGCCATGCCGCCCGTGCAAGCAGGCGCAGGAGCCCCACCGCTTCAGGTGGTTTCGACTCCACAGCCGACCGCACCGGCAGCTCCCCCCGTACAGAGAAATCGATTCACTGTTCCGGGTGACGTAGAAACGGCCTAATTAGGCTCAAAGAGATTGAATAGCCGGGCTGGATTCCAGCCCGGCTATTTCTTTGTTTAAGCGGTCGGCTCGAAGAGTGCCTTGATAAACGCCCGGTCATCTGGTGTCAGTGTCCGGTCTTTGCCAGCGAGATTGACCTTGACCTGATTCACGTTTCGGAACCCGGGGATGACGCAGGCGACGTTGTCGTGATCAAGTAGATACCGAAGGGCGACGGGGGCGAGTTCGGCTGGGCTGGACCCAAACCGACTGGTGTACGATGCCATCTGCTCCTCAATGGCCTTGAGGCCGTCTGGAGAGAACTTGGCGGCATTGGCCCGGTGATCTCCAGGTTCAAAGCTTGGCGGTGTGGATGCACTATATTTGTTCAGCAGGATTCCTTGAGCCAGGGGGCTGAACGCCACAAATGACATCTCTCCGGAAGCCATGAGCTCGGCCACCGGAGTTCCTGGGGCGATAAACCGAGTGTCCATCGCGTGCGCCCAGCTCTGGAGGGCCGAGGGCCGCACCCTTGGGGTGACTCTCACGAAGTCGTCGTTGGAGTATGCGGATTGACCCTTCACCCGAACCTTGCCTTGCTCGACCAGCCGGTCCATTTCCGCCGCCGCATCATCAAGGTACATATCGCTCGCCCCAAAGTTACCGTGGTGGAAATAGTAGAGATCAATATAGTCTCTTTTTAAGTTGATCAGACTTTGTTCGCATTGATGGCGGATGTGCGCGGGTTCATAGGCGTGCGCGGCCGTTCCCTTGAAGTGCCCCAATTTTGTCGCGATGACGAGATTGTTCGTGGGGACACCCAACCGGTCCAAAACTCGGGCGAGCATTCTTTCGGCGTGCCCGTTGCCGTACACATCGGCATTATCAAAATGATTCACTCCCTCATCAATGGCAGTCTTGATGGCGAGGGTCACTTCATCCTCATCGACGTTTGCCCAGCCGTTGGGCGAACCATCGACCCAGTTCAGTCCGCCCATGGTCCAACATCCCAAACTAATTTCGCTTACAAAGAGGCCACTGTTGCCAAGTTCACGCTGATTCATCCTCCTTGGTTTACCAGAGTTTCGCTCGTCCTCGGGAATAGGCCAAAATAGATAGATATGGCCGGACATAGTAAATGGAAGAACATTCGGATACGCAAAGGGAAGCAGGATGCTCTCAGGGGAAAACTGTTTACCAAGCTCAGTCGTGAAATCATCATGGCTGCGAAATCTGGGGGTGGAGACGTTGGGACGAACTCTCGTCTACGGGTCGCCATCGACAAGGCGAAGGAGAATTCAGTTCCGGCAGAGAACATCAAGAGAGCCATTGAACGTGGAACCGGGCAGATCGAGGGGGCAGATTACGAAGAGCTGACCTACGAGGGCTATGGCCCGGGAGGCGCCGCCGTGATGGTCGAGGTCTATTCTGAAAATCGGAACCGAACCGTGGCCGACCTTCGACACGCCTTCAGCAAGAACGGCGGAAACCTCGCCGAAAACGGCTCGGTGAGCTGGCAATTCCGGCATTGTGGGCAAATTATTGTGCCAAAAAGCGCAACGGATGAAGATACGCTCACGCTCATAGCATTAGATGGCGGGGCGGAGGATGTCACCTCGGACGACGAGTACTACGTCGTTGAAACCCTCATCGAAGGGTTGCATCGCTGCAACGACCATTTGGCCGCAAATGGGATCAAAGCGGAGGAGGTAAACCTCACCCGCGTCGCGACCAACTGGGCGCATCCCGGCGAGGATGACATGGCAAAGCTCTTCAAGCTTTTAGACATGCTAGACGACCTCGACGATGTGAAAGAAACATACATCAACGTCGAGCTTCCCAACGAAGAAGAATGATTTGAACCCAAAGCGTACGCCTTGGTTGACTCTCGGCCTTGCGGCAGGAAACATTGTCATTGCTTTCCTGCTCTTCGTGTTGCATCCAGAGTGGAGCCAGCAGTTTGGGTTTGACTCCAAAAAACCGTCGATCCTGACGGCGTTCACATGCTTATTCCTCCATGGCAACGCCGTGCACCTCATGGGCAACATGCTCGCGCTGGTGGCTATCGGCGCTTGGGTGGAAGATGCGCTTGGCCATTTCCGGTACCTCTTGCTGTACTTGGTTTCGGGGCTCGCCGGGGTGGCGCTTCACTTTTTTGGAGTGCGAAACTCGCTTGATGTCCTTCCTCTCATCGGAGCCTCGGGCGCAGTCGCGGGATGCACTGCCTATGCGAGCGTGCGCTACATGTGGAGTGGCGTTCCCTTTGGTCCGCGCATCAAATTGCCCGTCGTGGGTGTCGCAGGGGTGTGGGCCGCTCTCCAACTCACCGGAGCCTTCGTGAAGATCGGCGAGGCCTCGGCGACAGGATTTTGGGCTCACCTCGGCGGGATTGTGGCTGGCCTCGCGGCGGCCGCCGTTTTTGGCGCTCCTCAGGCGGCGAGCTTGGCCCAAGGCCGACGCTATATCCGAGAGAAGAGTGATGAGTCGCCCCAAGCGATGGTCCAGGCAGTACTGGCGCATCTGAAGGAGCATCCCGATGATGTCGAGGCGTGGGAGCGTTTGGCCGAAGGGCAAGAGATGCTCCATCATCCAGAAGAGGAGATCGAGGCCCGATTGAAGGTAGTCGAGCTTGGAAATGTAGACCAGCAAGGCAACCAGATCGCATTGCTGGCCGATCTGAAAGCGTTGGGGAAGATCGAGTCTCGCCGCCGATTCAAGCTGGCTCAGCAGTTGGGGGACGGTCCTTCTTCGAAGCTTTTGCTTCAGAGCCTGATCGAGGAACGAAACAATCCCGAGCGCGCCGAGGCGCTTTATGCATTGGCAGTGAGTGATCCAGCAGAGACGAAGTCCTGCCTCGCTCTTCTTATGGCCGATTATCCCGGGGACCCCATTCTGGACCGGGCCCGGGCAAAGGGGCTCATTCAATGAAAGCTTGGTGGAGAAGATTCCGTCCCCACGTGGTGAGCGTGCCGATCTACCATATCGTCAGCGGCTTGACGCGCACTCTGAAGATTGAGGGCCCCGGCTATGAAGCCATTAAGGATGACCCACGGTCGCTCATTTACTCGGGATGGCATGGTCGAACTCTGATCGCAACCCATTTTTTCCGGGGTCAAGGGGTCTGGACCATTATCAGCCTGAGCAAAGACGGGGATATGCAAAACAAGATCTTCCGTAAGTTCGGGTTTCAATCGGTGCGTGGAAGTACCGGCCGAGGCGGG
>CAZBXR010000064.1:0-13762 GCA_964496145.1 uncultured Chthonomonas sp.
ATCGCTCCAGGCTGGGTGGACACGGCCATGGCGCGAGAGGGCATGGAAGACCGTCTGCCAAGCATCCTGCGCGATATTCCGTTGGGCCGCATGGCAACGCCCGAAGATTGCGCCGCCGTGGTTGCCTTCCTCCTCAGCGATCAGGCGTCTTATCTGAGCGGGAACGTGATTGACATCAACGGGGCAAGCTACTTCCATTGATTTCTCTTGCCGTCGCAACTCTTCTTTTTGCGGCGGCGGAGCCTGCGCTCTCTGACCGCATCTTGGAGTCTCCCATTCGGGTCGAGAGGCTCGCCAACGGCGCACGGCTCATGGCCGTTCACCTGCCCGCCGCCAAGACGGTGAGCGCTCAACTCTTCATCTCGTCGGAGGGTTTAGCACCGCAGATCGACAAGGCGGGGGCGCGGCATATGCTTGAGCACCTCGTTGTCGCGGCGAACGAGAATCTTGACGCCGAGCTTGAGTCGCAGGGGGCCTTCTTGACCGCCGCAACGTATCGTGATGTCGTCCGGTTCGAGATCGTCGCCGGAGAGTCTCAAGGCGTGTACGCGGCCACAAAGCTGTTTGGTTTGCTTCAGCGACGCGCTTTTTCTGAGCATGATGTCAAGCGTGAGAGAGTGACTCTTCAGCAAGAACTCTCGCTGACCGCTCCAGAGCGAAAAGAGCGTGAAGCCGCTTGGTTTGCCGCCTACGGGGAGACTCGGCCCGACCCGGCGGGCATCGTGCCAGGGATGGAGAAGGTCACTCCTGAAATCCTTTCTGGTCTATGGACCTGGCTCACCGAAGGGTCTCGCGTAACCTTGGTGGTCGCGGGCAACTTAAATGCAGAAAGGACGCTCGAAAGTCTCCGACCAAAGTTTCAGACCCTTGAGCCCTCGCGGGACATTCCCTTTGGAGATATAGGCCCCTTTGAAGCGAAGGTCTCTCGATCCAGCGCGTTTGTCGCGGGAAAGATTGACGAATGGGGCACGCCCAGTCATGCGGCGCGGCTCGCCACCGGTTTGGCCCTCGGAAATCTCGATTCGAGGGTCCGCATTCATTACACCCCCAGTGCCCGAGAGGGTTTGGTGACGCTCACGTTCCCCGATGCGGAGGCCTGGCGAAGCGCGAAGGAGTTCATCACGAGCCTGACATTGGTGGCACCCGATCAAGCCAGACGAACTGCGAAGCAGTGGTATGACCGGCTTATGAAAAACCCGAGTGGCTGCGCCTACCTTCACGGCATGTTGGTGACTCCGACGACCGAAGTGCGCCCCTCGGCATTTGAAACTGCCCTGCAAAAGGTGACCCCGGAAGTCTTGCAAGCCGAATACGATCGGTGGATGTCAGCGGAACCAGGAAAGGTCATGCCATGACAGGACTTCTACTTTCCTGCCTCGTTCTCGGACAAACTTCTCCTTCCATCACGTATGGGGAAGAGAGCCATCGCGATCTGAAAGGTACCGCGGTCGTGGCCACGATCTCGGCCGGGGAGATGAACTCCTTGGATTACGGGCAGTGGCAACTGCTCGGCGCGATCCTTCTCGATGGAGCGAGCTCATACACGCGCCGATCCATTTATAGTTTTGGGTCTCAAAATGGCCCTTTGCCAGACGTACTGGTTTGGCCAGGCGTCATGCAAATCCGGTTTGAGGCTCCCCCGACGGCAGACGGAGTTCGGGTCATCGCCGATTTATTGGCGACCATAATCAAGTCTCCCAGTCTGCCAGATACATCGCTTGAATTCGCCGTTCGCAGGGGCAAAGACTTTACGCCGACGGTTTGGGACCGGGTCATGGATCCGTTTCGACCCAAGGCTCCCGTGGCCACGCCGCTAGAGATCAAGAAGCTGTACAGCGAGACATTTCGACCTGAGTCACTATCGATCCATGTCGCGGGCCCCTTAGACCAGGGCTCGGTGCAAAGCCTCATCACCCCCAGATTTAGCGACTGGCGCGTTCGCACATTGCCGAGATTGCAAACGGCGGACAGGCGGCCTCCGGCTCCCCAGATCGCGGGAGAGCAATGCCTGACCGTGTGGGAAAGCGAACCGAAAAAGAACCTTTATGATGTCGCCGCGCAGATGGTGGCCGTGTGCGCGATCGGAGGAGGGAAATCTAGCCTTCTTCACTCCATCGTGCGCCAAAAGCACCGGTGGGGATACCAACAAGAGGCGATCCTTGTGCCTGGCAAGAAAGGCTGGCAGATCAAAGTTTTCACGGTTCAGCCAAAACCCGATGACCCTGCACTGCGAGCGGAAGAGATGAAATCTGCGCTCCAAGAGGGGGTGGCAGGTTGGAAGGAAGAGGATGTTGTACGAGCAAAACAGCTCGCCACGGCGAGCTTGGCGGGGACAAATCCGGTGCCGCCGTTCTGGCTGACCTCCTCGGCACGGCTGGATACGTCACCGATGGCGAGAGCTTCCTTTATGGGTTGGAGCCGCATCTACGGAACCGATGTGACAATCAGCAAGATTCAGGCAGCGCTAGATTCTGTGTCCCTCGACGATATGAAGTCGCTGGCTACCCAAATTCTGGAATCGAAACCCTCGGTTCAGATGTTCGACTGAGAGGGCTCGGCGATTTCGATCTTCAATCCATGGCGCTGACAAAGCGGGAGAAAATCACACTTGGGGCAGAGCGACTTGGGTTCCGGTCGGTCGAACTCGGCGTCCTCTCCCGTGACCCTGTCTGTGAACGACATGATCATTTCGCCGACCTTGAGGGCATCTGCCTCAAGCTGTACGTGCTCCTCATCGGTCATCGCATAAAAGGCTTCGTCACCCGATCTTAGGGCAATGATCTTGGCCCGCACCGGTTTGCCGGGATAATTCTTTTGCGTTAGGAATTGGTAGATGCTCATGGCGAGGTCGCCTTGAATATCCGAGGGCGTCACGGTGGATCGGCCAGACTTGTAGTCCACCACTTCAAGGGTCCCATCTTCCAGTTCATCGAGCCGGTCAAGCTTTCCCTGCAAGATAAACTCACCCATGTCGTACTTCAAGAACTTTTCGATGAGAAGAGTCTTCGCCACTTCCGTACTCGCGGCGACCCGCTCGATATAGGCCTCTAAGACCTCTTTTCCATCGCCTAATGCCTCGAGCATCTCTTGAGAGCTAGAGTAGCCAGCATCAATCCAAGACTCTTCCAATGCAGCAATGGCTTGTTCCTTTGACTCCACCCCGGTGTCCTTCGAATCATGGAACCGTTGTAAAACCGTATGGAGACTGGTTCCGAAGGAGAAGTAGCTCTTCGATCGCATGAAGTATCGACCTCTGGAGTCAAGATATGTCCAGAAGTACTTGGTGGGGCACGCCAAAAAGGTCGAAATGCGGGTGGGGCTCAAGGAGAACTTGCGTGCCATAGATTCGCTCTTATTATGCTGTGAAAATCTGTGAAAAGACTCCCTATGGATTTGCGTGGGAACTCCGACGATAAAACTACGGTCTTTTCAGCAAGACAAAACAAATTTAACAAGAGAAGATTTATGGACACGCACACTGAAGCTGCAACCCAATCACTCCCCTCGGCGAAGATTTCGTTCCTCGTAGGAGGCATTCTCCTGGGCATTGGCCTCGCCACCTTTTTGTTTGCGAAAAAGCAGCCCACGGCGGCTCGACCCGTGATCTCAGAAGGTGTCGATGATCTTCTCAAGGTTTGCCAAGATGCTTGCTACCAATTGGATCGATCGGAGCGCGGAATCGCGAGCTAAAAGTTTCAAAGAAGTCTCTTGTGTCTTGGGCCATCCAATTGGGTGGCCCAAGCTGTTTTTTGGACGGCAATCTTTGGATAATATGCATCCATGAACGGTCAGTTGATTTCAATTTCCGAGAGCCCTTTTGTGGAGGGCTATCTAGCGGTTCCTCCGGCGGGGTCGGGGCCCGGAGTGATTGTCTTGCAAGAATGGTGGGGTCTGGTGCCGCACATCAAAAATGTCTGCGACCGACTCGCCGAAGAAGGTTTCTTGGCTTTGGCTCCCGATCTGTGGGAGGGCCAGGTGGCAGAGGAGCCGGGCGATGCACAGAAGCTCTTCATGGCCTTGGAGCTCGACCGAATCACCCAAATCTTGGCATCCGCCGCCGATGATCTCTTGGCTGACTCCCGAACTAGTTCTTCAAAACTTGGAGTCATGGGTTTCTGCATGGGTGGGCAACTTGCGCTCTACGCGGGTTGCAAACAACCCCAAACCTACGGGGCGGTCATCAACTTTTATGGGGTCCATCCCAAGGTGCAGCCTGATTACGATGCCCTTGAGGCTCCGGTGCTGGGAAACTTCGCAGAGGAGGACGACCTCACCCCTCCTTCGGCGGTCGCAAAGCTCGGCGCGGTGCTCACTGAAAAAGGGAAATCGCACGATCTGAAGATCTACGAAGGGACAGATCACGCGTTCTTCAACGACGACCGTCCGGAGGTCTACAACCGGGAGGCCGCCGAGGACGCATGGGCGCGGACTCTGCAGTTTCTACGAGCGAACGTGAGTTGACTCTAGCCTAAATGGGAGACGATGGCATCTCCCATCTCGGAAGTCGATCTCAGAGAGCAACCAGGAGAGAAGATGTCTCCGGTTCGGTGTCCCGAATCCAGAGCGGCTTCCACTGCATTTTCAATCCGGGTGGCGTTCGCATCGTCTCCGAGGCTGTATCGCACCAGCATAGCGGCGGAGAGGATGGCAGCAATGGGGTTGGCCTTTCCTTGGCCCGCAATGTCGGGTGCGCTACCGTGAGCAGGTTCGTACATTCCAAAGAGAGCGGCGCCCTTTGGTTCGCTAAGGCTTGCCGAAGGCAGCATCCCAAGAGAACCCGTGAGCATCGAGGCCTCGTCGCTCAAAATGTCGCCAAACATGTTTTCTGTGAGGATCACATCGAACTGGAGCGGATCGCGGATAAGCTGCATGGCGCAGTTGTCCACCAACATGTGCGAGAGGCTGACATCGGGATTTCTCTTTCCGACCTCGTCTACTTCTTCACGCCACAGGCGGCTGGTCTCTAGCACGTTTTGCTTATCCACGCTCGTGACTTGGTGTCGTCGGCTCTTGGCGATAGAAAATGCTACTTCTGCAATTCTGCGCACTTCGCCTCGTGAGTAGATGCAGGTATCGATCGCGGTTTCGCCATCCTCCGAGCGCTTCTTTTCGCCGAAGTAAATACCGCCAGTCAGTTCGCGAACGATCACGAGGTCGATGATGCCGCCCGTATTTTTCAGCGGACTTGCCGAGAGCATCGAGCGCATGACCTTTGTCGGACGGACATTGGCAAACAAATTCAGATTCGATCGGAGGCTGAGCAATCCGCCGATTTCGGGACGAATATCTCGGGGCAAACCATCCCACTTGGGTCCACCTACGCTCCCGAGCAACACCGCATCGCTGGCTTTACACAGGTCGAGAGTCGCGGGAGGCAGAGGGATGCCATGGGCATCAATAGCGGCTCCACCTACGAGGGCCTCCTCAAATTCGACGTCCGGTCGGACAGTGCGCAAAACCTTGACGGCCTCGGCGGTGACTTCGATCCCAATTCCGTCTCCGGGGAGGACGGCAACTTTGCCTGACATACCCGTGATTATGGCACCCTTAGCCCGTGACGCACGGCTCGAGAATCTCGAGTGTCCGATTTGTCGCGTCAATCTTCGCCATGGCCCCGATGGGCAGAGTCAGTTTGTCGCGGATATGTCCAGCGTACAACCCGGTGAAGATGGGCACCTTAGTCCACAGTTTCAAGTTCTCAAAGACCTGCATCATGGAAAAAGTCGTGCTTGGGTCGCTCTTTTCCTCGGTGTCCTCGCGGCTAGGACGAAAGTCAGCAATCACGATGCCGGTCAGTTTGGCAAGATCGCCGCTCAGCCACAGGCCTGTCAGCATTCGATCCACTCGGTACGGAGCTTCTCCCGTGTCCTCGATAAACAAAATGGCGTCTTGATAGTCGGGGGCGTACTTCGAACCCATCATCGCATTCAGCAGACTCAGGTTCCCTCCGATAAGGCGTCCTTTTGCAACCCCTGACTGAATCGTAACCTCGATGGGGTTGACGGCTCTGCCGGTGAGCGTGGTGGGGGTCGCAAGAATTCCCAGGGGATCGGCCTTGGTGGTCGCCTTGGCGAACCACTCGCCTTCGAAGTCCTTAAACGTGGCTTCGGCGATCGGGCCGTGGAATGTGATCACGCCCGATTGTCGGGTGAGCGCATTGAGGATTCCGGTGATGTCGCTGTACCCGGTGATGACTTTGGGGTCCTTGCGAAACGCCTTGTAATCGAGATAGGGCAGCATTCGAGTGGTTCCGTAGCCTCCTCGAAGGCAAAAGATTCCTCGAATATCCGGATTGCGCGCGGCCCAGTTAAAATCTTCCGCTCGAATCTTGTCTTCTCCGGCGAGATAACCCCAGCGGTCGCCAGCATTCGGGGAGACGACCACCTCATAGCCCAGCGATTCGACGTTCTTCTTTGCAGAGGCTAGGTTTTCTGGCCCATCGCTCGCGCCTGCGGGCGCGATGATCGCAACAAGGTCCCCAGGCTTCAGTGCGGGTGGGCGTACCATTTCTCGTGAAGTTGTACCTCCTGGTCGAAGGCTGGCCACGGCTGCGGGAGGGACCATGGCGGCGGCTCCGGTGAGGGCAGTGATCTTGAGGAAGTCACGTCGATCCATTCCCGTATGTTAGCCCACACCGAGGGGGGTACATTACTGCCTAATCTCGTGGATCACAAGCTGTTCGAAGAAGATGCATCCTACGGAACCGAGGATGCCGGACCCAAGGTCTTTCAGGCGGGCTCTTTTCAACTAGAGAAAGGAGGCGCTCTGCCTAGCGTCCAAGTTGCGTACCGCACATGGGGAGAACTCAACTCACTTCGAGATAACTGTATCCTCGTTTGCCATGCCGTGAGTGGCGACAGCAACGCCGTCGGGTGGTGGGATCGAATCGTAGGCCCTGGGAAAGCGATTGACACCCGGTCGTATATTGTCGTCTGTTCTAACGCGCTCGGGGGCTGTCAAGGCACCACCGGGCCCGGAAGTCTGAACGAAGAGGGCCGACCCTACGGGTCGTCGTTCCCCGAAATCACGATTGGAGACATGGTTTCCGTTCAACAGAAGCTCATGGCATCGCTCGGCGTGGAGAAGCCGGCGCTCGTCGTGGGCGGGAGCATGGGAGGGATGCAGGCGCTGGAGTGGGCGAGGCGAAATGGCGCAAAGAGGTGCTGGATGACCGCAAGCGCGGGGAGCCACAACGCCCTCCAGATAGGGTTCAACGAGGTGGCGCGGCAGGCGATCTTCAGAGACTCCAACTATCGAGGCGGGGATTACTACGATGGACAACCTCCTCTCGATGGCCTTGCCGTGGGAAGAATGGTCGGGCACTTGAGCTACCTCAGCCGCGAGGCGCTCGACACGAAATTTGGGCGACGAAGGCAGGAAGGGAAGGGCGATCAGTTTCAGATGGAGAGCTATCTGAACTATCAAGGCGACAAGTTTGGGAAGAGGTTCGACCCCAACTCGCTGGTGGTGTTGACAAATGCTATCGACCGCTACGAGATTGACTCGCTCCAAGGCTGTACCGCAGAGTTTCTGTTGACGAGCTATTCAAGCGACTTTCTGTATCCGCCGTATCAGAGCGAGAACGTCCACCAGATGGCGCTTGCGGCAGGATGCAAGTCTAGGCATCTCACTATTGACCTTCCTTATGGTCACGATAGCTTCTTGCTCGATGCTGATTTCCAGGCGGAGGCCCTTCGAGAGTTCATTTCCCAAAGGTAAACATCAGGGCCGCGTCGAGGCGCCTAGCCCATGCTTCTTCATTGTGTTGGGACCCGCTGTCGATGACCGCGGCGAGGTCTTTACCGAGAACCCAGCCCTTGTTTTGGAAAGCAGTGCTCAGGCGACCGAGTTGTTTGTCAAGGTCTCGCCCTTCGGCTGTCCCCATATCGATCCAGATTCGCTGATTCGTCTTTTTCGGGAGACCTTCGACTTGACGGATGCTCCAACCGTCGCCCACCCACAGGCTGGGGGACATCGCGATGATTCTCCCAAAAACATTGGGTCTCGTCGCCGCGAGGTGGAGAGAGATGATGCCCCCAAAGGACGATCCGCAGATTCCCGTCGAGCCCGCCCCCGTCTCCATTCGATACTTGCTTCGCAAGAATGGCATCAGTTCAGTCGTCAAAAAGTCGCCAAACTTATCCGCTCTGCCCCCGGCTTTTTGATCCTTCTGCCATGAAATCTCGATGGGCAGGTACTCGTTTGCTCGGTCCGCCTGGGCGTTATCTACACCCACCACGATCATCGACCGCAGCAATCCAGAACTTGAAAGTGAGGTGACCGTTTCGTCTGCCCTCCACTCTTTGTTTGGAATGTAGCTCGTCATGCCGTCGAAGCAGTTTTGGCCGTCCATCATGTAGAGGACCGGAAACTTCTTCTTTGGGTTTGTTTCATAGTCGGCGGGCAGCCAAACTCGGATCGTACGTTTGTTGTCCAGTACTCGCGAAGCAAACTCTTCGTGCAGAATCAGCTTCCCTTGAACGCTCGTAACTCTTTCTGGGCCCGGTTGGGCCAAGAGCATCGAAGAGAAGACAACGAGCGGGAGCGTGACGGACATACTGGCCCCAGTGTATCAAATTCGCCGCCCAAATGAGTTCGCGGCAGATCGCGTTCGTGGCATACTCTTCATTGATTCATGCCTCGAATTCTTGCCACCGCCGACATTGGAAGCAATACGTGTCATCTTTTGGTCGCAAGCACCGACGGCACAAAGATTCAGCGCCTCGTCAACGAGACGGAATGGCTCAGTCTCGGCGAGATTGTCACTCGTGAGGGAGTAATTCCGGAGCAACTCACGCAAAGGCTTCTCAACACCGTTTCCACGTTCAAACGGCTGGCCGATGGTCAACGTGCGGAGCGATTCTATGTCTTCGCCACCGAGGCGATGCGTGTGGCGTCGAACCACGAAGACGTGGTGGATCAGATTCGCGACAAGACAGGGGTTCAAGTTGAGATCATCAGCCCCCGGCGCGAAGTTGAACTCAGCCTACGCGGCGTTCAGCTCGATTCACCGACCGTGGGTCCTACCCTCCTGATTGAGGTCGGAGGAGGCAGCGCCCAGATCGCCCGATGCGAAGATGGAGTGACCACCCACCAGATTTCTCTGCCTCTGGGCAGCGGCCGGCTCATCGGCGAGGTCGGACTCACGCATCCGCCCAGTGTCGGCCAACTCACTGCGCTCAACGCGTGGGTGGACAAGCACTTGCGACCCTGCCATGGGTACCCAAGCGTGTCTCATGTTGTCAGTAGCGGCGGGCTCGCCCGAGGATTGATTCGCGCTCTGCACCCCGATGGAGATCGAACGATCCATGCCGAAGAGTTGGAATACGCAATTTGGGCCGCGAGTAAGTACCCAGTCGAAACCCTCATGGCGAGGTTCGGCGTAAAGCTAAAAAGAGCCGCGACCCTTCTCCCGGGAGCGACTGTGTATCTAGCTACGCTTCGAGTCTTCCGACATGTATCTATGAAGGTAAGTGATTTTGGTGTCCGAGAGGGCGCGATTCTCGAACTCTTTTCTGACCAAGCCTAATTTATGACGAAGAACTCATCGAGAAAGAAGAATGCCGAATCTCCCGATGCCTATATCAATCGGGAACTGTCTTGGCTTCGGTTCAATGCTCGCGTTCTCGAAGAAGCCGAAAACCCGGCCAACCCTCTTCTGGAGCGAGCCAAGTTCTTGGCCATCTTTGAATCGAACCTCGATGAATTTTTCATGGTGCGGGTGTCGGGCCTTATCGAACAAGTCGAGGCCGGGACGACCACCCGAAGCCCAGATGGGCTGAGCCCCGAGGAGCAGGTTGAGGCGATCCATGAGGCCGCGCTGCCCCTTCGCCGCCGGGCCTCGCAGGTGTACAAGAACGAGCTTTTGCCGGGATTCCACAAAAACAACATTCATGTGCTCCGCATGGATGAATTGTCCAGCGCCGACCGGGCCGTGATGGACAAGCACTTTCTTCGTGAGATCTTTCCTGTTTGCACCCCGCTTCTTTTGAACCCTGCCCCCAACGTGCCGTTCATCTCCAACCGATCGCTGAACCTTGCGGTTTCGCTCAGTGATGGAAGTGGGTTGAAAAAGCTGTGCCGGTTGAAAATCCCGTCCGTTTTCCCTCGCTATGTCCGGGTGAACAAGCGGCGCCACGACTACGTTTTGCTTGAAGACTTGATTCAAGCCAACCTGCACCACCTCTTCCCGGGTGTGGTGGTCGAGGGGTCCTATACATTCCGGGTCATTCGTGATGCCGATATCGAGATTCGCGAGCTAGAAGCGGCCGACCTGGTTTCTCACGCAGAGCAAACCATTAAGATGCGCCGATTTGGCGACCCTGTCCTCTTGCAGATCACTCCCGATTGTCCGAGCGATGTGCGCAGAACGTTGCAACGGCTGCTCCTCCTCGACAAGCAAGACATTCACCAGATAGAAGGTCCACTCGGCCTGGAGGCGCTTTGGGACCTCGCGGGCATCGACAAAGCCGATCTGAAGTTTAAGCCTTTTGCCTCCACCATCATTCCGAAACTGACGGCCCCGGAAACGCTGTTCGAGTCGATTGCCGCGCAAGACATTCTCCTGAGCCATCCTTTCGATAGCTTCGATTCGGTCGAGACCTTTGTCGCTAGCGCGGCCAAAGATCCGAACGTCATTGGGATCAAGCAGACGCTCTACCGAGTCGGCGAGCATTCCACGATTGTCCAGTCGCTGAAGGACGCCGCCGAGGCCGGGAAACAAGTGGCCGTCATGGTCGAACTCAAGGCCCGATTTGATGAGAGCAACAACCTTGAGTGGGCTCGTCAACTCGAAAGGGCTGGGGTGCACGTGACGTACGGTTTTGCGGACTTGAAGACCCATGCGAAGCTTTGCCTGGTGGTGCGTCGCGAGGGCGGGAGCATAAAAACCTATGCCCACGTGGGCACCGGAAACTACAACCGAGCGACCGCGAGGCTCTACACCGATCTAGGGATGTTCACGGCCGATCCTGAGGTCACTCAGGATATCTCGGAGCTTTTTAACTACCTGACAGGCTTTTCGAGACGGCATCAATACCGCCGATTGCTCGTGGCCCCCATCAACCTGCGAGAGGGGATTCTTGAACGAATCCAACGCGAGATCGATGTCCACAAAGCGAATCGTGGGGGAGGGCATATCATCTTCAAGCTGAATTCACTTGTCGATCCCGAGACAATCGACGCCTTGTACGAGGCGAGTCGAGTCGGCGTGAAGATTGAGCTTCTGGTTCGCGGAATCTGCTGTCTGAGGCCCCGCGTGCCGGGCATGAGCGAAAACATTCGTGTGGTCAGCGTGGTGGGACGCTTCCTCGAGCACTCTCGGGCGTACTATTTTGCGAACGGCCAAACCCCAGAGGTCTTCTTGGGAAGCGCGGACCTCATGCGGCGTAATCTAGATCGCCGTGTGGAAGTTTTGAGCCCTGTGCGGTCGGCGCACCTCATCGAGCTGATCAAAAAATACGTGTTCGAGCCGGTTTTGCGCGATACCACGAACGCGTGGGAGCTGGACGGAGCGGGGGTGTATCACCGGATTGCCGCCAAAGCGGCGGACGCCTTTTCAGCGCAAGAGTACCAATGCAAGCACCCGCTTGGGCCAATCCAATTCAGCGAACACTAGAGACTAGGGTCTTGGAGCTTTATCTCGAGAGCGCGTCGGGCGGCCCCGGGAATCTTGGCGATTCCTCCTAACTGCTTCACCTTAAACGTGAGTTCGGCACATCGCTCCAAGGTCTCCATGCGAAAAAGGGCATCCTCGATAGACTTTCCTAAGCAGAGCGCGCCGTGATGGCTCAACAGGATCGCTCGGTGATCGGGCAACAGAGGTTGGATGGAGGCGGGCACCTCGAGAGTTCCAGGCATCGCGAACGGGGCGAGCGCCACCGAACCGAGGACATCAACTGCCTCGGGGGTGAGAAGGTCAGGAATGGATTCTCCCGCGATTGCGAGGGCGGTCGCGTGAAGCGGATGCGCGTGGACGACGGCCTGACAATCCGGGCGCTGGCGATACACCTCCAAGTGCATCAGATATTCACTGGAAACTTTGCCCTCCCCGATGACACTCCCGTGCATGTCCGTGATGACGAGGTCATTTGGCTTGAGATGCCCTTTGCTCATGCCACTTGGCGTAAAGAGGAGTCTCTGGGGGCTGAGTCGGCACGACAAATTGCCCTCGGATGCAACAACGTGACCCTTTTGCCACAACCGACGGCCCGCGTCGCACATGATCGCCCGCAACTCAATTTCCAACATCGCTGAGAGATTATGGAGCCAAACTCGGTAATGTGATAAGCATCATGGGTTTTCAATCTCGATCCCTTGCAATTGCATGCGCTGTTGTCGCTTCTTGCGCTGCATTTGCCCAAACGAACGAAGTCTTTGGTGCGCGCCAGGTCGCGCTGTCTCCCGATGGCAAAAATCTCGCCTTCGCGTATCGCGGTGATATCTGGTTAGCCCCGGCATCCGGGGGGCGAGCCATCCCTCTCACAAGCCACGTGGAGCTAGATGAATCGCCGGTTTGGTCTCCCGATGGAACGCAGATCGCTTTCGCCTCGAATCGAAATGGCTCGAACGACGTGTACATCATTTCGTTAGACGGAGGGACTCCGCGCCGGCTCACGTTCCACAGCTCGAATGATGTCCCGTCCGACTGGTCGCCAGACGGCAAAAACATTCTGGTCGCCACCAGCCGGGGGAATATCGCCTCCGGAGTGTACGAAATCGGAGTGCAGACTGGGCGGGTCAACGAGCTTTTTATCGATACGGCCAGTTTGCAGAACCCGGCTTATTCAAAAGATGGAAAGTCCGTCGTATACGGTCGATTTGGATTCCCATGGTATCGATCTCGTTACCATGGTTCGGCTGCAACCCAGTTGTGGCGCTTTGACCGAACAAGCGGCTCGCGCACGCTGATCCGCAGTACAGGGTTTCAGCACCTTTGGTCGAGGACAGGCCCCGGGGCCGATGTCTTCTGCGTCACGGCGACCGATGTCACGCCTAGTTCGCCCAAGCTGAATGAGCCGCCAAAGAAGTTTACAGACAGCCCCGAACGAACGCCCAATGTCTACGCGGTTTCGCCAACCGGCAAGGCAACGCAGCTCACGAAGTTTGTGTCGGATCCGGTCCGCTGGCTCTCGGTGGCCCGAGATTCGGGCGATTGGGCGTTTTGTCAGGGCGGCAAGGTTTTCGTCGCTAAGGCAGGGAAGTCGCCCGTCGCCATCACCCTCACGGCGAACGCCGATGACAAGATGGGTCAGACAGAGCGCATCACCATGACTGGCGGCGCCTCTGAAGTCTCGCTGAACGCAAAGGGAGACGCGGTTGCGTTTGTGGTTCGGGGAGAGGTGTTTACGGTTCCGATCAAGAAGGGCAAGCGTCCGAATGATCAAGATGCACGGCCTATTTCTAGTTACGAAGGTCTTGATTCATCGCCCCTTTGGGATGCAGAGGCAGACTTTGGCTACTTCTTGAGCGACCGGGCTGGGAGCATGCAACTGTACCGATTCTCGGGGGGCCACGGGAGCCATTGAGCGAGTGACCAACACGACTCTCGACGTGATGGGCCTGAAGAGGGTTTCCGGCAAGAAGGGTGTCTTCTTCACGCAAACAGGAAAGGACGGAGGCTTGTATCAAGCAGAGGGAACCGTCGTCAAGAAAATTCTTGGCACAGATTCCGGGTTCCAGCCCACGGGTAGCCAGTGGGATGTGTCTCCAGATGGCACTTTCTATGCCTTCACCCGTGAAGAGCAAGGGGTCACGAACATTT
>CAZBXR010000065.1:0-13656 GCA_964496145.1 uncultured Chthonomonas sp.
CTCGACCGGGTCCCACGCCCAGAACCCTCCCCCCACGCCCAGAACCCTCCCCAACCGAGAGTTTCGTAGGCCCAGAGGCCTCCCATGCAGAGCCCGACCCCAAGGAGAGTTGCACTTGAGATGGCCCATGGCCGAATGAGAGAAGCCCAGTCGGTGGTGGACTTTCCGAGGAGCGCGCTGATCGCGAACGCGTAAAGAACGGTCAGCGTGCCGAATCCGAGGAAGATCACCGGCGGGTGAATGGTAATCCAGTAGTTAATGAGCGCCGGGGTCATTCCGGAGCCGTCGGGCGGCAGGAATTTGCCTTCCATCAGCTCGACTTTGAACGGAGATTCGTACGAGAGGATTCCAGCGAGACAGGCTAAGAAGCCGGCATAGGCAAACGTGAACCAACGCCGATACTGCGCGGCTCGGGCCGCAGCCCACACGCCAAAGATGGCACAGGACGTGGCCCACAGCAAAAAGCTTCCCTCTTGACCGGCCCAGATCGCCGCCACCTTGTAAGGCGTCTCGAGCGATTTGTCCGTGTGCCGAAAAACGTAGGTGAACTGGAATTGCTCGGTGAAGATGAGATAGCCGAGCGTGCCAAATGCGCCGAGGAGCGTGAAGCACCCGAGACCAAAAGTCCACTTAGAAAACTTTTCGAGCTTGGCAACCTTTCCGGAGAGAAGGTTCCCCAGCATGGTGAGCGCCATGAGGGCGAGGGTGGCCCAAACCAATCCTCGACCCAGGTTTTCGAAGGCCCAAGTAGCTTGCGTAACGGCCTGCAGGGGAACCGGCTGATGGGGATCCACTGGGTTAGGTCCTCGCGACCTTTACGCCAGAGGACTTCGGTTCACCCTCTTCTTCGTACTTCGAAGGGCACTTTGTCATGATTTTTTCGGCAACAAAGCGGGTCCCATCGGACTTCCCTTTCGCGACGATCCGGGCGGTACTCCCGAGGTTTGCGGGTTGGTGACCCTTGTGATAAACGCGGATGGTGTCGCCTTTATCGTCCTTCAGATCGAACTCACAGATGAGCTCTTTCGGCTTCACGCTGAGCGAGCCATCCACCATGGTTCCGGCGAGATAGACATTCGCCTTGGACTCTTTTGCATCGGCGACGGTAACCGTCGGACTCGCCGAGGTCAAGAAGGCGGCCAGCATCCCGGTCACCCCCAGCCCCCCTACAATCGCCGCAATGATAACGCCCTTGGTCATATTCCTGATAGATTGTACGCTATCGCCCCGGAGTTTATCGCCCAATTTGAGCCCTTTAGGGATCAAGATCGGCTACAATAGGCGTTATTCAATCCATGAGAACAATGGCAAAAGTGTTGGTTTGTTTCGTAGCGGGGGCCTTGACGGTGGTTCCCTATGCCCAGCCCGCCCCCGAGGCATTTCGAGCTGGGATTCCTACCTACAAAGATTCGACCGGCAAATTGACCAAAGAGAAGTACGCCACTCTCCATTTCAACACGAAGATCGGGAGCTTCAAGCTCCTTGAGGGTGAGGGCAAGATTCAGTTTTCCTTCACGGGCAGCGTTATGCTCAACGTGTACAAGGATACAAAGGTGACCTTCACCGGAGACGTGAAGCGACAGTACGAGGGTCGCGGCCGCGAAGTCTATTTTGGGTCCGGCACCTGCACCATGGTGGGGCGATGGAAGGCGGTCCAATGGTTTGGCCGAAACCTCAACGGCATGTGGTGGGGTAATGGCCGTATTCGCCTGATCTCAGAGTTCTTCAAAGATCCCAAGACCGGAGAATTGGTCACTGGCCAGTATTGGTACAACGATCCGAATAATAAATCGTATTGGTTCAGCGGCGGCGTTCACGAAATTGCAGTTCCCGAAGTCAAGTACGACAACTCTGATATCCCCATCAAGGAACGCAAGGGCTAACCTGTGCTCCGACAGACGTTCTGTCACATCCCGGGGGTCGGTCGAGAAACCGAGCTCAGCCTTTGGGGGCAAGGGTGTGGCGACTGGGACACGTTTCTTGAGAACCCAAAAGAGTTTCGCACCGGGAACGCCTCGACCGAGGATGTTCGACGGGCCGTAGAGACCTCGAAAGAATCTCTGGAAACCGGAAAACACCAATATTTTCGAAGGACGCTCGGGCAAGAGGCTTGGCGGGCTTGGCCCGAGTTCGAAAACTCGTGCGTCTACCTCGACATAGAAACGGATGGCGGCCGCTCGGGAAACGCCGTCACGATCGTGGGTCTGTATGACGGCTCGGAGTTTACGGCTCTCGTTCGAGGAATCGACCTCGGGAACTTCCTCGATTCGATCAGCAACTATGGCCTCATCGTGACGTTTTTCGGCACAGGCTTTGATCTCCCCATGCTGGAGAAAAAGTTCTCCGGCCACAAGTTTGATCAGATTCACATCGACCTGTGCTTTGTTCTAAAGAGACTCGGGTACGCCGGCGGACTGAAAAAGATTGAGCGACAGCTCGGGATTTCTCGCGCCGACGAGGTGGATGGCCTCACCGGTCTAGACGCCGTTCGTCTGTGGAATCGTTACGAGCGAGGCGACGAGGGAGCGCTCAAAACTCTCATCGCCTACAACGAAGAAGACGTCGTGAATCTAAAGACCCTTGCGAAAATCGCCTACGACGGGCTCGTTGCAAAGACCGTTCCGGTTCCTGCGTCTTCTTAAGGGTTGGAGACTTAATCCGTTTCCAAACTTCTGGAAACTTCCCGCATGATCTCGGCCGCCATGGCTGCCTGGTATCGTCCCACTTGGTGGTGCCACACAAACCGAATGCGGCTGGGTCCTGGAGAAAGAGCCCACAGCCCACGCTTCTTCATTTCAGTGAGCCAGTCGGAGGCCATTCCATCGACCTGAATCATGGTGAAGTTCGTCCACGATTCCAGGACCTTGACCCGGGGCACATCCTGCAACAGAGTGGCGAAGTGGCGAGCGTTCGCATGATCATCGTGAAGGCGGTGGACCATTTGTTCGACCGCGACGAGGCCCGCCGCGGCGAGAATTCCGGATTGCCGCATGCCGCCCCCCAACCTCTTTCGCCAAAAATTGGCTTCTTCAATGAAGTCAGAACTTCCGCACAAGACTGATCCCACCGGCGCGCCCAAGCCTTTGCTAAGGCACACGCACACAGTGTCGACCTTCTCAGTAATCTTCTTTGTATCCACCCCAAGGGCGATGGCAGCATTCCACACCCGTGCCCCATCGAGGTGAATGGGGATCTCCCGCTCACGAGCGAAGGTCTGGTATTCGGTCATGGTTTCGATGTCAATCACCGCTCCGCCTGCCCGGTTGTGGGTGTTTTCTAAACAGAGCAAACTGACACCTGGCGTGTGCAAATTCTTCTTCGTAAACCGCTTCTCCAGGTCTAAGAAGTCCATCACGCCTTTTTTTGAAGGGACCGAACGCGGCATCGCCCCTGACAATATTGCGGGCATTCCACCTTCGTAGTACACGATGTGAGCTTCCTCATCCACGAGAAAAGCATCGCCGGGGCTGGTGTGCACCGCGACGGCGATCTGGTTCCCCATCGTCCCGCTTGGGACAAACAGAGCGGCTTCCTTCCCGGTTTCCTCGGCTACGTGTGCCTCTAATTGGCGTACTGTTGGGTCGCCCTCAAGAACGTCGTCGCCCACTTCGGCCCGCGACATTTTGTCGATCATGGTCGGGGTTGGCTTTGTAACCGTGTCACTTCTTAGGTCGATCATGGGGAAAAACTCTGAAAACTCTTGGGGCGAATTCAATAAATCCTACCCTAGAGCGAAAATTTTGTGAAAAAACCGCGGAAAGTGATCTTTTCCTCTCTACTCGGCGGGACATTCTCCAATGATTCCTGTATACATCTTTACATGACAGTTCCTAGCCAAAATTAGCAAGGATATTTTCAACGATTCCTCGACACCATGACTTCTTTGGACACAAAAGACTTCTCAATTGAACGGCTCGATCTCCTTCTTCGTCGCCCCGTTGAGCTTCCTACGCCTCCAGTCATGGTCTCGCTCCTCACAAGATTTTGTGACGCCTCCTTTGACGAGGAGCGACTCGGCTCACTCATTTTGCTCGATCCGATCACGGCCCTAAACTTCATCCGAGCCAACGGGATCGCAATCGGCATGGAGGCGGGAAAGGACCTCGGAATTCGATCCATCGTGAGTCGGTTGGGACAAACAGGGATGCGGCAATATCTGTCGCGACTCAACCTGTCATCGAGTGTGAAATCTGCGATTCCTAACCCCGAGTTTGAGTACGCAAAATTCTCTCGGCACTCGAGATTCATTTCACAATTTTGCCTTTCTGCGGCATCTAAGTTGCCAAATCTTGGAGTGAGTCCGGAGCGGGCGGCGACTGCCGGGCTCCTCCATAACATCGGGACGCTTTACATCGCCGAGATGGCCGCGCCCTTGTACTGCGACACGGTGCGGTTTGCCAAATCCTGCGCCGTCAGTTTCGACATCGGGTTTGCTTGTCAATACAACAAAACTCCCTATGACATTGGGATCACCCTCTCCCAGCGGCTCGGCCTGAGCGTGCAACTTGAAAAGGCGATGGGCGCGTTCGATGAGACCTATCTCGCCGAGTGGCCGTCTATCGGCACGCTCGTGAGGATAGGGTCCCACGCCGCGGTGGACACCGGCATTTTCCAAGAGTCTTGGGTGGGTTGTAGTGCCCTGAATGCATCGCTTCAGGCGGTGTATGACGAGCACATTGAACTCATTTCAGAGGCCGCAAACACCGCGTTTCAGGCCGTTTCCACGGCCCAACAAAGCGCCAGGCCCCAAGAGCAGAAGTCAGCCTAAACCAAACTGGCCAAGAGTTCAGCCGTTTCCGCGACTGCTTCACCAAAGATTCTTGCCGCGTCCTCCACCTCAGCTTCGTTGATGATGAGCGGTGGTTCGAAGCGGATAACCTTCGGGTTGTTAAGCGTATACGCTGCGATCAATCCCCGCTTGGTCATCTGAGCGATCGTGAGTTCGCCCACTTCGTCCATCGTGAATTCGACCCCGATCATGAGCCCTTTCCCCCGGACCTCGGCGACCAGATCTGGATGCTTTTCGCGGACACCGCCCAGGTGTTCTCGCAAAAGAGCTCCCATCTTTTCGGACCTTTCCACAAGGCCTTCTTCTTCAATGACTTGAATGGTGGCAAGACCCGCCACACAGGCGAGGGGATTGCCTCCGAACGTGCTCGTGTGGAGCAACGGATTTTCGGAGTACATCGAATCGATCACCGATTTCGTGACCATGGTGGCCCCGATCGGCATCACGCCTCCCCCGAGCGCCTTGGCCAAGGTGAGAATGTCTGGCGCCACCGACTCGTGGTCACATCCAAACATTTTGCCTGTGCGCCCCAGGCCTGTCTGCACTTCATCCGCGATGAGGAGGACACCCTTCGCTGTGCATGCCTCGCGCAAAGCTTTCATGTACCCGGCCGGTGGCACGATGATGCCTCCCTCGCCCTGCAAGGTCTCCACGATAAAGGCGGCCGTTTGGTCATCCATCGCAGATACGGCTTGGTCGATATCTCCGTAATCGACAAACGTCGCGCCTGGCATGAGCGGCTGGAATCGCTTCTGATACTTTTCGCGACCGGTCACGGCGAGGGCTCCCAGAGTCTTTCCGTGGTAGCCCCCGTGAGTGGACACAAAGTTGGGTCGGCCCGAACTCGCCCGAGCAAACTTGAGGGCAGCCTCGACCGCCTCGGTCCCGCTATTGCTGAAAAATGTGTACTCCAGCCCCTCGGGAGTGATCTCCGCGAGCTTCGTCGCCAGAGCGGTGGCTTGCGAGGAGAAGAAAACCTTGCTCCCCAGCGGCATTTTGTCAAGCTGGGCTTTCACCGCCTCTACGACGCGCGGGTTTCGGTGCCCGACACTGAACACGCCATATCCGCCCAGACAGTCGAGATAACGATTGCCTTCGTGGTCCCAAATAAAGCAGCCCTCGGCGTGATCCTCGACGCCGAATCCGGCGAAGTTCATCAGCTTCCCCAGGTAGGGGTTGATGTGGTCTGAAAACTGAGCGGTAACCTTGGCCTGAATCTGATCGGGCGTCATGTCCTCCAGTGTATCCCTGGATGACCTTTGGGGACTAGGACCCTTCGCTCAGGAGATTGACAACTTCGGCGCAAGCCGATGCGGCTTCGCGGCCCTTGTTGCCCAGCTTAAGACCCGACCTGTCCATCGCCTGCTCGACGCTCTCCACCGTGAGGATGCCCCAAGAAACCGGTTTTCCGGTAGAAACCTGGAGTCCCATCAGCGCGCTCCCCACATCCGAGGCCAAAAGCTGAGCGTGGGTGGTCTGCCCCTGCAAAATGCAACCGAGGGCGACGACCCCATCACACCCCTTTGCCTCTAGGAGATGCTTCGCGACGGGAGGAATCTCCCACGTGCCGGGCACCTTGACCACTACAACTTCAGGGTTTCCCATCGACTCAAGAGTCTCAAGGGCGCCATCTAAGAGCAAATTTGTGATCAATTCGTTCCATCGACTGACAACGATGCCGATACGCTTGCCGGTGATATTCACTCTTTAAGTATGGCTTGTCCCGGGGATTCTCCGTAGAAAACAGATAAAATGGAGGAACGGGAAGGGTCAAACGACTCGCTCCGGAGAGACTCCGATGGCAAACACAAATATCGCTTCGATCTTGGGTGACCAGGCTGCATTTTATCTTGAGCACAAAAGCTCCACTGTCCCTGCTTCCACGCTCCACGCGCCGGGTGGTGACTTTGTCGATCGAGTCATTTCGCACTCCGACCGAAACAACCAGGTTCTACGAAGCCTTCAGGCCATGTATGGGTTTGGGCGACTGGCCAACACGGGGTATCTGAGCATTCTCCCTGTAGACCAAGGCATCGAGCACAGCGCGGGCGCGAGCTTCGCAAAGAACCCGATGTACTTTGATCCTGAGAACATCATCAAGCTGGCGCTCGAGGGCGGCTGCAACGCCGTGTGCTCCACTCTCGGCGTGTTGGGACTCTTGAGCCGCAAGTATGCCCACAAGATTCCTTTCATGGTGAAGATCAACCACAACGAGCTTCTCACCTATCCAAATAAAGCGGACGAGATTATGTTCGGCCAGGTGGACCAAGCCTGGAATATGGGCGCAGTCGCCATCGGTGCCACGATTTACTTCGGTAGCGACGAATCGACCCGGCAGATTCAAGAAGTGAGCGAGGCTTTTGCCCGGGCTCACGAGCTTGGAATGGCCACCGTTTTGTGGTGCTACCTGCGGAACAACGACTTTAAGAAAGACAAGGACTATCACCTTTCCGCAGACCTCACGGGTCAGGCAAACCACCTTGGCGTGACGATTCAGGCCGACATCATCAAGCAAAAGTTGCCAGAAAACAACGGCGGGTTCAAGGCTCTCAATTCGGGCGGCAGCAGCTATGGCAAGTTGGATGAGCGCATCTATAGCGAACTCACTTCGGATCACCCGATTGATCTCTGCCGATACCAGGTGCTGAACTGCTTCAGCGGCCGAGCCGGGCTCATCAATAGCGGCGGCGCGAGCGGAAGCAACGATGAATTCGATGCCGTCATGACTGCCGTCGTGAACAAGAGAGCGGGCGGACAGGGCCTGATTTCGGGGCGAAAGGCATTCCAAAAGCCGTTCGAGACCGGGGTCAAGATTCTGAACCTGATCCAGGATGTTTACCTGGATGAGTCGATTTCGCTTGCATAAAAGCGAGATTCACTGCACCTTGTGAAACTTTAGCCGTCTAATCCTTGGTTAAGATGAGTAATAAGCTTATGACTCGCACTCTGTCCATTCTTATCGGCTCCCTCGCGTGTGTTGCCATTGTCGCAGCCCAGGTGGGTGAGCAATCTGCCGGCGGGCGAAGACAAGGCGGGGGAAACTCTGGTCCAAACTCTGGCACGAGCAAGACCAACAGGATGCAATTCCTCATGCCCCGCATGAAATCAGAAATCATGTTTATGAACGACGTGATGACTGAACTCGGGATTGACCGAACGACGGCCAGCAACGCGCTGCAAGCGCGGATGAAAATCGCTCGAGAAGACTGGACGAAATCTGGCGACCCCGAGGGCACCTACAAGCGTTGGCTGTTGAACACCGAGGACGCGATGTTGAAGGTTATCAACAAGGAGCAACGAGGTCGCCTCGACGAGTTGTTTGTGCAGTACAACGGGTACTTCGCGCTTACGACCTTTGATGTTGCGAAAGCCGTAGCCCTTACCCCAGCCCAAAAGGAAGCGATCGAAAAGCTCGTGAGAGACGGCAATAAGCTGCTCATGAAGCAATATCGGACGAAGGCCGACGGCACCTTTACAGGAACCGACCTTGAGCCAAACAAGATGATCAAGGAAATTGCGGCAAAGATTAAGCCGATGCTCACTCCAGAGCAAGACAAGGCTCTTCAATCCTTGCGAGGCGAAGAATACAAGTTCGCTGTTCCTTCGCCGATCTTGCCTGACTAATCGAGGCTCCCCACCGGGGCGCAATGGGCCGTGTACAATCCAGTACATGGCCCATTCTGTTTCTCCGGCTGCCGAAGCACTGCTTGATCAGCCCATACCTGTGCTTGATAAAGGCTTTGTCCGCTTGGTTGACTACATGGGCAGCGATGATCGCATCGTGCAGGCGGCTCGGGTGAGCTATGGGGAAGGAACGAAGACGGTTCGACAAGACAAGGGCCTGATCAACTACCTCATTCGGAATGAGCACACGTCTCCGTTTGAGCAAGTCGTCTTGACATTCCACACGAAGATGCCCATCTTTGTGGCCAGGCAATGGGTTCGGCACCGCACGGCCCGGCTGAACGAGATCAGCGGGCGGTACAGCATCATGCGGGACGAGTTTTACGTCCCCGATGCCGATCAATTGCGGTCGCAAAGCAATGATAACAAGCAAGCTCGGAGCGAAGAAACTCTCCCAGCCGATGTGACCGCCGATATCCTGAGCGAAATGGCCGCCGACCAGCGACACCTATATGAACACTATGAAGGGATGATCGAGAAGGGCCTGGCGAGAGAAATCGCACGCACGAACCTCCCCCTTTCGCTGTACACCGAGTGGTATTGGCAAATTGATCTTCACAACCTGTTTCGCTTTTTGTGGCTGCGCCTAGACAGTCACGCCCAGTACGAGATTCGGGTGTACGCCGAAGCGATGGCGCAATGTGCAAAGGCGGTCGCTCCGCTCGCTTACGAGGCTTTTGAAGAGCATATCCAAGGCTCGATTCGATTCTCGCGGTCCGAGCTTGAATCCCTTACTGCGATCCTTGAGGGACGCCCCTCGGGGCTCGAGGGACGAGCGGAAGAGCTGTTCCAAAAGAAGTTGGCCACGATGCGAGCCGCGAAGTCTGGCGATCAAGGCGAAGACCCCACGCCGGTTGCTCCCTAAATGCGAATCCTTGGGTTCGACCCCGGGCTAGAGCGCTTAGGGTACGGAATCGTAGACCGTGAAGGGTCGCGCATCAAATGCGTGACCTATGGTCTTATCTCAACGCCTCGTATCGCCCTCCCGGATCGGTTGCGACTCATCCAAGAAGAGACTCGGCAGATCATCAAGGAGTTTGAGCCCACTGCGGTTTCCACCGAGAGGTTGCTGTTTGCCGCCAACAAGACGACGGCAATGGATGTGAGTAAGGCGCTGGGGGTGGTCCTGTGTTGTGTCGGTGAGTTTGGAATCCCCTGGACAGAATTCTCGCCTCCCGAGATCAAACTTTCCGTGGTCGGAAACGGAGCCGCTTCGAAGGGACAGGTTCAATTCATGGTGACGAAACTCCTCAATCTCGCTGAGACCCCCAAGCCCGACGATATCGCAGACGCTCTGGCGATCGCGCTAACCTACGCTCTCAGGACGCCACCCCCGAAATGACCATCCTCGATGTCCTGAAAATTGCGTTCGGGCTGTTCTTGGCGTACGATTTTATCAAGTACCTTCGGTCGGGCATGCTAAAACGCCATTGGAGCGTTTTTTCTAGGCGAAGTGCGACAGACTGGGTCCGAGTGTTGGTGCTCGTTTCGATCGAGCTCGCTCTCCTTCTGGTGGTGATTGCCACCCTTTTGGCGCTCTCCCCAAAGATCCTTGGCTTCAGTTGGCTTTCGCTCCTTGCGCAGACTCCCGAAGAGAAAACAGGGACCAATCTGATGATCGCCCCGGCGACCGTACCGTGGGCCGGCATCGCGTTCTTTGTTCTCCTTGGCCTCAACCTTCCGCGCCTGGCGCGGCGTGAGGAAGAGATGTTTCGCCGGGGTACCACCTCTTGGAAGGACGCCGTCCCTCGGTCAGTCCGCTTCGGATTCATCCATATGGTCGTCGGAGTCCCCGTCGCTGCAGCGTTAGGGCTCATCGGGTCCGGCCTCTTCTTTACTTGGAGATACTTCGTGGGAGGGACCCGCGATGCGGCGTTCTATCACACCATTCACAACTTCGTCTTACTGTCGCTGGTGGGTGTTTATCTCTTGATGGGGAAATAGATTCGGAATCCCCCAAACAGACGAGCCTTGCTCAGGTTATGAACAAGGCTCGTTTGAGTTTTGGTTTGGAGCGAGGTCAGACCTTCAAGCGCTCTCTCGATTCGATCGGCACCGCCGCGACCTTGGGCACTCCTGAGATCTCTTCCTTCCCTGCTTCTACATTGCGGAGAGTCTTGTTCAGAACGGCCTCGATGTGGTTCAGCACTTGATAGGCGTAATCATCGGCTCCACGGCGAGTGGTGCTGGCCTGCTTTTGGGCCTCATTCATCACTTCTTCTGCCTGAGCTTTTGCTAACTTCAGAACCTCGTTTTCGGAAACAAGGCGAGATTGTTCTAGTTTGCCCTGCTCTTCGAGTAGCTTTGCCTTCGCGTTTGCCTCCTCGATGATCTTTTCCGCCTCGGCTCTAGCTCGGCCCAAGACGCTATCCGCGTCTTCTTTTGCGGCGTTGATGATATGCTCAGACTCGCGGGTCACACTCGCGGCTTGTTTGACCTCTTGCGGGAGAGAAGCTCGGATTTTTGCGATATGCATCGAGATCTCCTCGACATCAACTCGCCAATAGAGCGGGCCGATGTGGCTTGGCCTCTCTACCGCAATCTCTTCCAGCTGTTGCAACATTCGAAGGATATCCATTGGTACTTCTCTCATTGTAGTCCCTTTATGAAAGGACGTCCCCAGTATTGATTTTGGCACAGGGTTTCCCGGAATAGCGCCCGTAGGATTGCGTGCGGGTTGAAGCCAATCTACTCTTGAAGGCTCTTTCGAACGATTTCTGCCACCGTGGCCGGCACAAACTGATCGAAATCGCCCCCCAGCCGAGCGACCTCGCGCACGATGGAACTGCTGAGGAAGCTATGTTCCCACTTGGTCATGAGGAAAACGGTCTCGATCTCGCCCGCCAGTCGGCGGTTTGCCATCGCGATTTGGAACTCGTAGTCAAAGTCAGCGGTGGCTCGGAGGCCTCGAACGATGGCTGAGGCTCCCTTCCTTCGGACATATTCCACCAACAAGCCGTCGAATTCGTCGGCCTCGACATTGGGTAGGTGAGAGCAACAACTGCGGAGAGCGTCTACTCGTTCCGCGACGGTAAGCATGGGGGCTTTCGTGGAGTTCTTGCCGACCGCGACGATGACCTTGTCGAAGAGTCGAGCCGCTCGGTCGAGGACGTCGAGGTGCCCAAGAGTTGGCGGATCAAAGGATCCTGGGTAGACAGCAATCTTCGGCATGAATTCAACGATACCTTGTTCAGTCTCTCTTGCTGGCCCCAGGTTTCGTCCTTTCTCTGCGCTTAGGCACTCTACAACAAAACTCGACCCCTGGGTTACCGGGGCCGAGCTTCTTCCAAGTGCTTGCCTTCGCTAACTTACTTCTTGCGGCGTCGGGCAAGAGTAGCGAGACCAGCCGAGATGGCAAGAATGGTTCCAGGCTCTGGCACGGCCTGGAGTTGGTACTTGAGGGATGGGGCACCGTAGTATCCCGAAAGGAAGTTCGCCCCATTTGCTGCCGATAACGTCTCGCGGTTCAACGTGAGCCCATTCTCATTTAGAGCGTCTCCAAAAACTTCGCCATTGAATATTGAGGCATTTGTTACCTTAATGTCCATAACCCGCAGAGGCGAACTTTCCGTCAAACTAAACTTGGTAGAAGGCCCCACTCCGTACGTAAAATTCAGCCCAATAGATCTGAACGTCATTGCCGATGGGGATTGAATCCGCGATGCTCGAAAATTCGCCCTACCTGCCGCGCCAGAAACAGCTGCTTGAATGTTTCCGATGATCGTCGTGCCATCAGCAAGAACGCATGGCACGCCGGTTGCATAATTCTCGTAGGCGTCGGCCAGTACGAGCTTCTTGTTCAGTCCAGCTGCCTGAGCAGCTGCGTTTGACGCGTAGTTCGTGTTGTTATTCACTGTGGCCATGTCGAAACCCACGAAGATGTTGCCCCCGCTAAAGTTTTGACTCTCGAATGGGGTGATCCAATACTGGAATACTGCGTGCGATCCAATCGCGCCTATCTTGGTTATGCCGTTCGGATCTAAAAAGTCCCCCACACTCTTATTGTTCAATGCGGCGGTTACGGCATCCCCAAATGCCAAGTCAAACCTAAATCCTTGAGCAGAACTCATGGACGCAGTGCATACCATTCCAAAGAGAAGTAGATTCTTCAAGAGATGTCTCCATCGGTTCCGAGGCGTTCAATTCAGATCCTCAACAGTATTCTATCTTACACATTCACAGACCGTGAAAAATAAAATCGGCCCCTGGTTTCCCAGGAGCCAATTTGATTCTAAGCGTTTGGAGTAATTTCTTACTTCTTGCGGCGTCGTGCAAGAGCTGCAAGACCAGCCGAGATGGCAAGAATTGTTCCAGGCTCAGGAACTGCTTGGAGGTCATAGCTGACCGAAGGAGCAGTCATGTTGCCTTGAAGGAAGTTTGCACCATCAGCAACAGCCGTGCTCGTGTCTCGGTTCAGAGTCAGACCATTTTCGCCAGAAGCATCACCGAAGATGTCGCCAGCAGCGATACCGAGGTTGGAAACCGAGATATCAGCAAGTCGGACTGCTTGGCCACCAGCGAAGGTTGCCTTGAGACCTGTACCGAAAGCAAATCCAAAGTTAAGTCCGATGGACTTCAGTTGGGATGCAGTCGAAGTTGTTCGAGCGGATCGGAACTTTGCAGCACCTGCAGAACCCGAGACAGCTTGACCCAAGTCAAGAAGACCTGCATCGTTTCCGCCGCCATCTACGCCTGGAAGACCAGTTGCATAGTTGGTGTATGCATCACCGAGACCAATCTTCTTTGCAACGCCAGCTGCTCGTGCAGCATTGTTGTTTGCATAAGATGTGGTGTTGGTAGCTGTTGCTTGGTCGAAACCAACGAAGATCGTTCCGCCACCAAAGTTAGCAGTCGTCGAGGAAGTTACCCAGACTTGGAAAGTCGAAGAAGTTCCGATTGCGCCAACCTTGATAACCGTACCAGGAGCGATAGCGGAACCAACGGAAGAACCGTTGAGAGCAGCCGTAGCAGCGTCCCCGTATCCGAGAACGAAGCTAAGCGTTTGAGCGTTAGCAGCACCAGCGACGCCGAGTGCCAGAGCAAAAGCGAGTGTTCGCGTATTCATTTTCATTACCACCTCTACCTCTATAAAGAGAATTCAATCGTAGACCCGATCAGAGTCGAGGCTTTGCTCGGACTCCTCGGCCTAAAACCAATGATATTGTATCACGATGTGGGCCAAA
>CAZBXR010000066.1:0-13509 GCA_964496145.1 uncultured Chthonomonas sp.
CGAGATCTTTTTGCCGTACAGATCCAGGCGGTTGCCGTAATAGCTGGCTGGCGCCTTTACATAGGTCCAGGCATAAACATCCGGGACGAGGAGACTAGGGCCCGGGTTCCCTTGCAAGAAGTCCAAACTTGCGGCTTGTTGAGGGTAGCCGCTGCCTGCAAAATTTATGTCTGGATCAATTCCTGACACAACCCAGCCTTCCGTCCCGAGGTTGAAAGTCGAGTACTGAGCCATCGCGACCCCTGTCGAACCTACGAGCAGGCTCGCAACGAATCCACCACACAAAAAGATTTTCATAAGAACGTCCCGAATGTATTGTACTAACAAATCAGGGCAACTACAACCTGGAAATGATGCTGGGAAATTCCCCCTCTTGGCCAGACGCCTTTCCCCCGGCAAATCCGTCACAATTTAAGCCGACCCAACTTTAGGGCCGTTTTTATGTGCCAATCTTTCGTCCACCTGCATAACCATACCGAGTACAGCCTCCTCGACGGGGCCAATCGCATCTCGGACATGGTCAAGCGGGCAAAGGAGCTTGGGCAGGAGGCCCTCGCGATCTCGGACCATGGCGTCATGTTTGGCGTCATGGAGTTCTATTTCGAGTGCCTCAAGCAAGGGGTCAAGCCGATTATCGGCATGGAGGCCTACATGGCCCCCAATGGTCGCCACAATAAAACGGGCCGCGAAGAAAACCAAACCTACCACCTGTTGCTGCTGGCCAAAAACGAAGAAGGTTACAGGAATCTCTGCAAACTCCACACCACGGCCGCGCTTGAGGGCTTTTATTACAAACCTAGAATCGACCACGAAATTCTCGCAGAGCACTGCAAGGGGCTGGTGGGGACGAGCGCGTGCCTAGGCTCCGAGATCTGCCAATTCTTGCTGAAGGGTGAGTATGAAGAGGCAGAGAAGCGCGCTGGATTTTACAAGGATATTTTTGACGAGGGGTCATTCCTCATCGAGTTGCAAGACCACCGTCTGCCAGAGCAGGCTCAAATCAAAGACGATCTCATCAAGATTGCTCGCAACCTGAAGCTCCCCTTGGTGGCGACAAATGACGCCCACTACTTGTGCAAAGAATCGAATCAGGCTCACGATGTTCTGCTCTGCATCGGCACGGGGGCCTTGGTGTCCGACGACAAGCGCCTTCGGTTCCAAACCGATGAGTTTTATCTAAAATCCCAAGCGGAAATGGGAGCGCTCTTTTCTGACACGCCCGAGGCGGTGGAGTACACCGCCGAAGTCGCGAGGATGTGCGATGTCACGCTTTCGAAAAACCGAGCTCCCATGCCTGCCCCCAACATCCCGAACGGGATGTCGAGCATGGATTACCTCCGGCACCTCACACGCAAGGGCCTCGAGGATCGGATCCCCCGGTACGGAGGCATCGAGGAAGAGCGGCTCGAATATGAATTGAGCGTCATCGAGAAGACTGGGTACGAAGACTATTTCCTTCTTGTCCGCGAGTTCACGGAGTACGCCCGAAACCAAGGGATCGCCTTTGGCGCACGGGGCTCGGCGGCAGGTTCACTGGTCAGTTACACCATCGGCATCACCGATGTCGATCCGGTTGAATACGATCTCACCTTCGAGCGATTCTTGAATCCCGAACGGGTATCCATGCCCGATATCGATATGGATTTCGAGGATGAACGGCGCGACGAGGTCATCAAGTATGTCGAAGAGCGGTTTGGGCGCGAACAGATGGCGCAGATCATTACCTTTGGAACCTTGGGTGCAAAAGCCGCGATCAAGGATGCCGGTCGAGTCTTGGGATACACCCCGATGGAAACGGACAAGATCTGCAAAACCATCCCCAACCTCCCCGGGATATCCATCGAGCGTGCCAAGGAGTCGAGCCAAGAATTTCGGCAAATGGTGACCAATGATCCTCGCGTCCAATCGTTGGTAGAGGTCGCAAAAAATATTGAGGGAATCGCTCGCCATCCCGGAGTTCACGCTGCTGGCGTGGTCATCTCGGGTGCCCCTCTAAGCGACTTCATCCCTCTTTACCGAGGCAACGAAGGCCAGTCGATCACGGCGTTCGAAATGGGCATTCTTGAGAAAATCGGGATGCTCAAGATGGACTTCCTTGGGTTGAGCAACTTGACCGTTCTCAGCCGAGCGATGCGGAGCATCGCTGAGCACCACCCTTCGCTGGAGAATCTTGATTGGCGGAGCCTTCCGCTCGAAGACGAAAAGACCTACGATATGCTCTCTCGGGGCGATACGGTGGGTGTCTTCCAGCTAGAGTCCGGGGGAATGCGCCGGAACATCGTCGAGCTGAAACCTCGGTCGGTTCGAGAATTAGCCGCTATGGTCGCGCTGTATCGGCCAGGCCCGATGGAGCACATCCCGACATTCGTCGATTGTAAGTTCGGTCGAAAGCCCATCACATACCTCGACGAGCGAATGAGACCGATTCTCGAGGAAACTTACGGTGTCATCGTGTACCAGGACCAGGTTCTCAAGTTGGTCCAGGCGCTCGCCGGGTTCACGCTCGGTAAGGCCGACATTCTTCGGCGCGCGATGGGAAAGAAGGATAAGGAGGGCATGGACTCGATGATGGTCGAGTTCATGGATGGCTGCAAAGAGCGCGACATCAGCGAAAAGAATGCGAAAGCGATTTGGGATATGCTGCTCCCCTTTGCCGGTTACGCCTTCAACAAGGCCCATGCCGTGTGCTACGCCATCATCGCCTACCAGACGGGGTACCTGAAAGCGAATTATCCGGTCGAGTACATGTCGGCTTTGCTCGCGGTGTACCAGGGCAAAGAAGACCGCGTGACGGCATGTATCGAAGAATGCCGAAAGATGGATATTCCGGTGCTTCCGCCGTGCGTAAACCATTCGCTGCGAGACTTCAGCATCGAACGCACAAAGTCGGGAGCCTCCATTCGATTTGGGCTTCTCGCCATCAAGAACGTAGGTTCTGGGGTTGTGGATCAAATCCTCGCGGAAAGGGAAGTGGCTCCCTTTACCCACCTCTATGAGTTTGCGGAGAGAGTGAAGCCAGGCGGTCTCAACCGGTCCGCGCTAGAATCTCTCATCAAGGCGGGCGCGCTGGATAAGATCGACCGGAACCGGGCGAAGCTCCTGCAGTTTGTCGATGCCGCGCTGGTCCATGCCGAACAAGCGGTGCGAAACAAGATTGCCGGACAAGACAGCCTCTTCGGGGGAGATAGCGCCCCGGAGATGGAAGCGGCGTATCCCGAATTGCCCCATGTGGAAGTCTTCTCTCGCACCATCAACATGCGAAACGAAAAAGAGGTGATGGGCATTTTTGTCTCGGATCACCCGTTGCGAGGTCAAGAAAAGGCCCTGCGAGATGCCTCGACGCATAGTTGTGTTCTCGTCGACGAGTTGGACGAAGGGACGACGGTGAAATTGGCTGGGGTCATCTCCGCTTCGCGTGTGATCGTCACAAAATCCAAGGGGGAGAAGATGGCCAGCGTCGTCATCGAAGACTTTACCGGTCAAGTGACGGCGACAGCGTTTCCCGCGACCTACGCTAAATACGGGGAGCTTCTAGAGAAGGATAAAGTCGTCCAGATTAAGGGCGTCGTCAGCCACCGAGAACGACCCGGGGGCGGGGGCGAAAGGACCGTGGAGATACGTGTGGAACTCGTGACTGAAGTAGAGCAAAGCACGTTTGGAATCCACGACGAGGAAGATTCGACCCTGGAGGGGTCGGTCCACATCACCATTGGCCGCGCCACTCGTGCGGAGCTTGAAGCCCTGCGGCAGGTGTTAGAAGGGAATCCGGGGGGATTCCGATGTTTCATTCAGTTCGGCGAAGATTCAACGGCAGTTCCGATGGAACTTCGACAGAGAATCCAAGGCTCCAGCGCCGTGTTGCAAGGCATTCGAAGGTCGGTCCGTCTTTGCGATGTCACTGTCTCGAAAAACCCCTTCCGCTACCTGCACGAGGGATCAAGTCCGGAACCCGAGAACGAAGAAGCCGCGATTGCTTAAGATCTCAGACGCTAGTCGCGGAGCAAGTGCGCATGGGTCTTGACATCTTCGACAAGGTCTTCAGCGTTCTCCAACCCACAATAGAACCTTACCAGGTGGCGTGGCTCCGGCCAGGCAACCGGAGCCATTTCGATCGGGATCGCCAGACTTTCGAATCCGCCCCAACTCACTCCGATCTGGAAGATGTCGAGAGCCTCGCAAAAGCGGTGAATCTTGGCGAGATCGCGCGTTCGAGGGACGGTGCAGAACAATCCTCCCGACCTCATGCCTAAAGCCTCAACCAACTCTGCCTGGGGGTGATCGCTTCGGCCAATGTGGATCACCGACTCGAATTCCGGCATGGACGCGATTTGTTCGGAAAGGGTGTTGGCCGTCTGTTGACTCTGCTTGAATCGCACGTGAAGCGTGCGAAGCCCTCGCAACGTGAGCCAGGCATTGAACGGAGGCATGAGCGTTCCCAGGGTTTCTAACTCCAGGGTAACGAGCTTATCCATGTCCTCTTTTGAGGCGCAGATCGCACCTCCGATGATGTCGCTGTGACCCCCGAAATACTTGCTCACCGTGTGCATCACATAGTCGATCCCCAGGGTGTGGGGTCGCAACCCGATCCCCGCGTTATAGGTGCTATCGATACAGGTCTTGATGCCTTTCTCTTTTGCGACGGTTGCGATCCGCCGCAGGTCTTGAACTTGGAGAACGACGCTGGACGGGGTCTCCAAGTAAATGAGGCTAGTTTCTTCACGAATCGCGGCGAGGATCGCATCAGAGTCTGAGGCATCGACGAACGTGGTTTCGACTCCGTACCGGTGCATCAACGATTCAAGGAACTTGCGGGTGGGCCCGTAGACGGTATCGACACACACCACGTGGCTTCCGGAGTGCGTCGTCCCCATGATGACCGCGCTCATGGCCGACATTCCGCTGTTGACAAGGCGACAAGCTTCCGCACGCTCTAACTGGGCGATCTTTTTCTCAACATAGGTCAGATTGGGATTTCCGACCCGGGAGTACACATAGCCCGTGCCGGTGGGGTCGCCCGCGGCATGCCATTCCTCGATCGTGTCGAAAACGAACAGGGAATTCTGAAAGATCGGTGGAGTCACCGCCCCTAGAACATGTTGCTCCTCGCCTAAGTGCTGCAGGTGAGTTTCGTCGTGATGTTGAGGGGGATGAGCCACGACTTGAGTCTACTTTCTACTTGCGCAAAATGGCGAGGTGTAGAGTCGTGTTAAAGAAAAATAGCCTTCCCGAAGGGGAAGGCTATTTTGAATCTCTTTGGTTTAAGTCTTAGACGCCGTAGGTGGCTCGCTTCAACCAAGCCTTGGGGATCGGTCGAATGCCTGCAACGACTTCATTGAATTCAAGCGTCTTGAGGACCGAGGCCGCAACGGTCAGGCGAACCTTGCCGTTTGGAGTCTTGATCGTCACCGTTTGAAGATTCGGATACTGGAATCGCGGCTTGTGTGGAGCCTTAAACTTCCACGCCGAGTGCCGGTGTCGGCAGTGCTGGGCGCTGTTGGCCTTCTTTCCGCTAATTTGACAAATCTTCGCCATTTCTCTAATGTTCCTTTTCGGGATGAACAGCTATTATGCCTCAAAAAACGTGGCCCACGCAAGCCCCCGTTCGAAACAGGAGAGATCCATGCGCCGATTCGGCCCAAACAGGGGTAACGTTCCCTCTGTATGAAGCGAATCTTTCCTCTTTTGTTGTTAGGGAGCTTGGCGGCAGTCTCGCTTGCAAAACCATTGCCCCTCGTGGGTTTGGGCGGCACCCAAGTTCGAGCCGGATACTATTTTGGCTCGGAATTCCAGGGTACCAACAAGAAAATCAAGCTAAGTGGAGCAAGCCTTGGCGCGGATATCAATCTCTTGACCCTCCCCTTGGGTGCGAGCATCTCTCTTTCGCCGACCGTCCAGTGGGGCGGGAGCCTCGCATCGGGAAGTGACGATGACGGCACGATCTACCGTGTCCTCGCCACCGGTCGAGTGCCCATTCCTGGGTCTGGATTCTACGCGATCGGCGGCGTCGGGTACGCCTCGGCTGCCAAGCGCGGAAGCACCGTATTCAATACGAAAGCAAGCGCCGCGATGCAACTTGGAATAGGGAAGACACTCGAAGCACCAGCCCTCAAACCCTTCGTGGAACTGAGCTACCACGCCGGGGGCAAGGTGTATCGAGGATTCAGCCTCGAACTCGGCCTTCGCTTTTAGTCTTCGTCTTCGAGCGGATCGGCAATCACCTTATCGACGCCTGGCGTGACCGCGCTGGGCGTCGGGACATAGGTGGGACGAACCGGTCGCGAAGCAAACGCGCCTGTCTTCGCCTTTTCCTTGACGGATAGCTTCTCTGCTCGGGCCTCGGCTCCGGGAGAAACGGGCCAGAGCGTATTGTCCGCCCAGTAGCTTGTGAGGAATTCGTTCCAAACTCGTTCGTAGACATCGGCAGTTTGCCGGGCGATCTCTTCCCAACTAAAGTCTGTATGGAGCCGCTCTTTCGCTTGCTCTCGCATTTGCTTTGACATCTGCGGGTTTCGCAGCGTTCTCAAAATGCCCCACGCGAGGCTTTCGGCGCTTCCTGCATAGGTAGTTGTCCCCGTTTTGTCATGCTGGACAACCTCGGGCAGCCCTCCAGCATCGCTCACCACGACATTCGCCCCGGCGGCCATGCCCTCCAGGGCCACGATGCCAAACGGTTCGTAGAGCGAGGGGAAGACGGCGACATCGGCGCATCGGAACATTTGGTGCAGGGATCGATTCGCCATGAAACCGGTGAACAAGACCTTTTCTTCGAGACCAAACCACCGCACAAACCTCTCGAAGTGATCGCGGTGCCCGCCGCCCACAATCACGAACTTTGCGTTGGGCTCTTGGGCGACGACGGCGCTGGCGGCGTTGAGCAAAACGTGTATGCCTTTTTCGCGCACAAACCTCCCCACATACATGATGATCTTCTCGTTTGGAAGGGCGATTTTGTTCCGCCAAGCGAGCCGCTCTTCTTCGGTCCATTCGAAGTCAAACTTTTCCGCGTTGACGCCATTGTAAATGATGTCGACCTTGTCGCCCGGGGTATTGAAGTGCTTTTTCACCTCGCGCTTCATAAACTCGGTGCAAACGATCACGCGCCAGGCTTCATAGGTCAGCCAATACTCCTGCTCGTGGATATAGCGCTGGAGATCGTTGTGGATTCCGTTGTTCCGGCCCGCCTCGGTGGCGTGCACCGTGGCGATCATCGGAAGTTGATACTCGTACTTCAGCTCTCTGGCGGAATCGAGAGACAGCCAGTCGTGGGCATGAAGGACGGTGGGCTTTCCGCCCGGCCGCCAATCTTCAAGCAACTGCCGAACTCGAATATCCGTCGCCTTGTTGAGGAGCTGAATCTCGTGGACAAAATTGTCAGGTTCTGCGTCGAGATGCACTCGGTGCACGTTGACACCGCTCGGCTCCACTTCCTCATCGGGAGCCTGGGGCGTCGCTTTGGTCACGACATGGACTTCGATCCCGAGTTTCACCAATTGTTGGCTCAAGTCGTAAACGTGAGGCGAAATGCCGCCGACGATTCGAGGCGGGTACTCCCAGGAAAGCATGACAACGCGCATAGTGTAGATTCGATGAGTCTACACCCAATGGATGCAGTTGTGGGCTGAGCGCAAAGCAAATGGGTGCCATTCCGTTTGGAATGGCACCCATCGTTGTCTGTGGCTAAAGGAGGCTTAGTTGCCGCCGCCCTTTGCGTCTCCAGGAGCTGGTGTTCCAGGAGGGGCCTCGGTCACGTTCGCAGGCTCCTTAGGAGTTGGACGCGTATCATCGCTTCCGCCACTTCCGCAGCCCGCTCCGATGATGACTATGAATGGTACGAGTAAGAGTAGTTTCTTCATATGTTATGGGCAAGTCGTTGCCGTCCCACCAGCAACGTAAAACGCAGCGTCATTGGTTTGACCATCCCAGTCAGGCCGGAACAAGTATGGATGGCAACCTGCGCCTCCAGCTTGGTTCCAATAACGTCCGCATGGAACGCCCTTTGGACCGTATCGTGCCCAAGGATCTCTTCGAGGATCTGTCCTTGCGGTCGCGGTGTTTGCGTTCAGAGATTGTTTCCAAGATCTGGCGCTGCTGTCTGCCGCTACCATCAGGAGGGACCCGCTAAAGTTGTCGGTTCCAAAGTTGGAGGTATTGGTTGTGTAGCCTCCCTGACCACCGTTACCGGTGGCGCATGCCGTACCAGCGGATGGAACGTAGACGCAAGGAGCGTTTGTCGTGTCGCAAACCAACCAGGGGGAAGCGTAACCAAATCCGTAGAGGGAGCGCTTCCCGTGTCCGTGCCAGAAGACAGGGACCGTGGATGAAGACGCAACCGACGATGAGGAGTAGGACTGCATCAGCCCGTTGTACGTGTAGGTGGGCGAGACCAGACCGTTTGGCTGAACTGCTGGCCCGTAGGTACCGGTTGTCCGAAGAACTTGACCGCTTGGGCACTGAAGCATCTGCGTGTTCTTCATATAGGGCTGCAGCGAGTTAAAGACAAACGTATTGGCTGCGTCTACTTTCCAGGCTGGCTCGGTTGCCGCGTTGAGTTGCGTCGCTGGCACCGGGACAAATCGGTTGTAGTTCCAACCGCCGACAGGATCGCTTGGGTGGTGAGCCAGGGGGAACAGATCGTCTGCATCGCCCAAATAGATTTGCACCGCAGTGCCCATCTGCTTGATGTTCGACAAGGACTGAGTCTTCTTCGCCGCAAGCTTAGCTTGCGCGAAAACAGGGAAGAGAATGGCCGCCAGAATCGCAATGATTGCGATCACGACCAAGAGTTCAATAAGCGTAAAGGCTTTTCTCATGGATTACCTCGGAGGATGGCTACAATTTTTCGAAGGAGAGGTCAACCTCTCATATCAATAGAAACAAAAGCATCTTACTACAAAAGTTCTCAGTTTTCTAGAAGATTCTAGTGGTTCGCAAAATTGAGACGGGTTAGCCACCCGGTTGGAATCTGTTTTGTGCCTAATTTGAACGACAGGTCTGGTATCATCTCCCGTGGCCGAGAGGTTGGAGTCTCACATTGGCGGAGACTTGGAATTCGCGGTCAAATCAGAAAATTATACAAAGCCATGAAAGTACGTATTCGACTTCGCGCCTACGATCACAGAATCCTGGATCAGTCGGCAGAAAAAATCATTGAGACAGCTCGACGAAGCGGTGCCCGAATCTCGGGTCCGATTCCCCTCCCTACGCACATTCGAAAGTGGTGCGTTATCCGAGGACCACACATCGACAAGGAATCGATGGAGCACTTCGAGCAACGAACTCACAACCGGATGATCGACATCCACGAGCCCAGCAACAAGACGATTGATGCTCTGATGCGGCTCGACTTGCCTAGCGGCGTCGACATCCAAATCAAGCTTTAACCCCGTAAAGAAAAAAGAAAAAATTAGGGGCCTCTCCTTTCGGAGGGCCCCACTTTTTATATCTGCAAGAGGATTTACTTTCCGGAAATCTTCTTGACTTCGCTGATGTATTCAGCGGCGGGCATGAATCCCAAGAATCGACCGAGTTCGGAACCGGACGAGTTCAGAACGATCGTCGTGGGCATTGCCTCGATGTTGAACTTCTGAGCAATGTCAGGCTGCTCGTCCACGTCAATTCGGCAAAGGACGAAGCCCTTCGAGAAGTCCTTGAACGAGGAAGTGCTGAACACTTGAGCGTCGAGCATCTTGCAAGGTCCGCACCAAGTGGCAAAGAAGTCCACGAGAATCGGTCGGTCGGTCGCGGCCGCGACTTCGAGCGCTTCGTCCAGACTCGTATACCAAGTCGATGCAATGAGGTCTTCTTCAGAGATTTCCTTCGCGTTGCCAGGAAGCTTCATCGCGACGGTATCTGCCGAAACCACATCGCCAAACTTCAGACTCTCAAGGTCAATCACTCGGGTGTTCGTGCCCTTCGCAGACTTTACGGCGAGGGTGGCTTGGCCAAGATCGCCCTTTGTCTTTTCGAACAACAGCGTGAGGACCTTGCCCTTTCCATCAAGAACGACATCCACCGGAGTCATGTCCTTGCCCTTTCGCTTCACGGCGGCCTTTGCCGTAGCGGTCTTGCTTGTCAGGGCAGTGTTCTCAAGGAACGAGGCCCAGATGATCAGAGCATCGCCCTTGAGCATCTTGGAGATTTCATCCTTCGAGTAAGGCTTCTTGAAGTACTGACCCGTCTTGCGGATCAGGACAGTGATGGTGTCGCCATCGCTGGTAAGGACTCGCTCGGGAGTTTCGATTCGAGCCATGCCAGATTTCGCCAGCACGACCGTGTAAGAATCCGAAGATCCGTCGGTAGCCGTCACGGTGTACTTCGCTGAGACACTGTCGGAGGAGCTAAGCTTGTCCACAAAAGATTGGAGTGGCTTTGGTGTTTCTGCGAACGCTCCGAGAGCGAGCGCCGCAAGGGAAACGATTCCAAGTAATTTCTTCATGATAGGTGCACCCGTTTTGCAACGATTGGTCTATTTTAACCCTAAACTTGGCAGATTAGGATAATCTTTGTCACGGATATTGATGAACAAGTTGCAAACGATCTTTTCGAGGCCGATTTTGGTGGTTTCCTGCCTCGTGTTTTTTGTTCTTTGCTACGCCTACAATTCTGCAACTCCTTACCTCACCGGGGGGCGGCTTCTGTATCAGCGAACAACGGTGGCCGATATCGGGGCGCCCGATGAGCGAGCCCACATTTCCTATATCGAGCATCTGCTGGCAGGGAAGGGCCTTCCGATCATGAACCCTAAGGCCGAAGATTTCGGCCGAACCTATCAATCCCACCAGCCTCCGCTTTACTATGTCCTCGCGGCGGGTTGGAGCAAGGTGGTCCAGGCAAATCCGATCGATCCTGGTCATGGAACACGCTTACGACTCCTGAACGCATTCATCGGGGTCGCCACTCTGGTGGGCCTTTTCAGCCTCTGCACGTGGGGTTTTCGTAGCCAGTTTCTCGGGTATCTCACGGTCATTCTCACCTCGTGTACGCCTATGTTCTTGGCGCTCCATGCGGCGATCAGCAATGATCCTCTCCTCATCTGTCTTTGCACCTGGTCCATGGCTCTCATGGCGAAGGCGCTGCGCGAAGGGTGGACCCCAAGACGCGCTGTGGGCCTCGGTCTTCTCGTCGGGGGTGCGCTCATCACAAAAACGAGCGCGTTCGCCCTCGTTCCGGCTCTCTTCCTGCTCTTCTTGTTCACCCGCAAGAAGGAAGATAAGGTTCCTTGGGCGCTTGTCAGCGTCGGCATCGCGATTTTCATCGTCCTGCCCATCTGGATGAGGAACACGAGTCTCTATGGCGATGCATTCGGCTTGAAGGCCTTTAAAGAAGCTTTTGCAGGAAGTGCGCAACGCGCCGATCTCGTGGCCATGGTCGCCCAGATGCGGGAGAGCAAGGGTCTCTCTCCAGAAGGAGCCCAAACGGACTATTGGGTGAACTGGTTTGGGTGGTGGACTGCTCGGAGCTATGTGGGCGTGTTCAGCCAGATGGACATCTTTTTCAGTGATCTCGTGTATCGCGTGTTGCTCGGGTTGACGGGAGTTTTGGGCCTTGCCGGGCTGTTCTCTTGGTGGAAACCTCGAGACGAGACCGAGAAAGAGAGTCGCCCGTTGGCCTGGCTTCTGGTCACTTTCTTCGCGATTGTCGCGCTCCAGTTCCTACAATTCAACCTCACGTATTTTCAAGCGCAGGCGCGGTATCTCTATCCTGCGGTTGCCGCAATCAATATCCCCATCGCGTTTGGCATTCGACGTTTTGTCGGCGAAAAAACCGCCGTGCTCTGTGTTCTCCTCGGCCTCATGGTCGTAGGGAACATTCTCGCTCTCGGCTATATCGGGCAAGAATTTGAAAAGCGCACAGGGGGCGAACCCACTGCGGCTCTACAAACGACCGATTTGCGGGCCGTGGCCGTACGGACCCATCGATATTCTTCCGATATTCTGGGATAAAGCCACGTCCCCAAGACGTCTCTTTCCATAGCGAAGTAAATATGATGCACTCTCTAGTTTTAGGTCTGTTGGTTACTGGAATGGCCGCCCCGGATGGAGATCTTTCCAAGAAGATCGATTTCACCATGCGTGCCACGCGTTGCGCCGAGGTGGTGACAAAGCTTCGCGATCTTACGGGGCTGGACCTGAACTGCACACCCGCAGTCGCGGAGACTGTAATTCTTTGTCGCGTCCTCGATGAGCCGGTGCAAGAGGTCCTCAACCGAGTGGCTTCTGCGACGAACGGCTACTGGAAGGTCACCGACGGCAAGTGGAGTCTTCGGGCCAATTCTCCCGTGGCTTCGAATGATCTCGCGGAGAGAGTCAAGCTGATTGAGGCCAAAAAAGCATTCCTCAAGCCAAGGTACGGAACGGACCTCTCTCGAGAAAAGCTCGTCCAATACGCAACCCGAAGTCTCGCCATCAACCAGCGTTCCGAGGACCCATCTGCATGGACCGATCCGGAATTTCGAAAAGAGTTTGACGAGGTCCGGCGGATGGATCCGTCCTCAAACACGATCACAAAGCTCTTCCTGAGGTTTGGCACTCAAGAGCTTGCGAGAATAGGGAAGAGCCAGCGAGTCGTTTATTCGACCCAGCCGACCCGGATGCAGGTCCAGCTTTCAAAAGAACTTGGGGACATCATTGTCCGACAGGTAGAGGACCAAGCCGTTTGGAACGAGATTCTCAATCGGGGCATGAACTCCGGGGGAGAAACCCCGCCGGAAAGCGCTCCTTCGAAGCTCGTAGGGGCGCGACTCGTTGTGACCCGGGGAGCCTATGAGGGAGACCAAATGAGTCTCGGGTTCCAACTCATGGGCAAGTATCAAGGCTCTGAGGAGTGGCAATGGCTTGCCGCCGATTCTATCGACCTGCATGAAATGTCGAATCGAGACACGGACTATTACGTGGACCCAAACAACCAGCCCTCAGGGATTGCCAAACCAGACGAGGTGGTCTACAAGATTTCAGATGCCAATCGACCTCTCGCATCCTGGATGGACGAGGTGTTCGATGAGACACGCCGCGTGCAGCAAGCTGAAAAGATGCGGGCGTTCCTCCAAGACCCGCTGGTGCGCGACCCTCTCAGCTACGGTGCCAGCGATATCCTGCTGGCCTACCTTGAAGATGCGAAGCTCGAGGCTGTCATCAAGGTAGCGGACTCGTTCTTCCAGTACAACCGGCAGTTCGAGGGATACGACTTCACTCGTCGAACCATCAAGGAAACCTTGGATGGGTATGAGAGTTACACCGATCTCAAGTTCGAAGAAAAAGACGGTTGGCTTTCGGTCACCAACATCAAGGGCCCGGTAAGAAATGTTTCTGTTCCGATGTCCCGCTCAGAGCTTTCTAGCCTGCTGGAGCAAGCAAAATCTGGAGATATTGGCAGTTTAGATTTCAAAGCCGGGGTCACGTCTGTCGTCGGTATGGATGATGGGAGCGGCTTCTCCATCCTCTACGCGTATCTCGGCACCTTCTTGGGGACAAACGACCTGAACACGCTGTATTCCGATCGAAAGGTCATGAT
>CAZBXR010000067.1:0-13453 GCA_964496145.1 uncultured Chthonomonas sp.
CTTCCCGACGGACAATCCAACGATCCTCAATAGGAATCGATCGCCCCTCATGGAGAATCTGCAGTTCGGTGACGACCCGTTCTACGTTCAGGCGGTCTTTGGAGACCTTGATCACCTTCTCCAGAGCAAGCCCCTTCATTCGAATCGTGTCCTTCCCTTCCATAAACTGGACCGAAACATCGTATTGGAGCGTCGCCCCCTTCACGGGCGTCCATCGGAGCAGCGGGGCGGATGTCTGCCCCACGCATGCAAGAACAACGAAGAGCTTAAGGGACCAATTCATAGGATGTTTTGACCTCGCTGGGCGGCTTCCCCGCCCTGATCGGCACGTTCCTCGCCGTAAATTCCATCTTTGTTCGAAGGCCGTCTTTCAGACGAACGATCATATAGCCGTTTGCCTCAATGGGCTTCTCACTCGCAAGCTCTTTGTACGTGAATTCGATTTTCACAGAAGCAGCCCCTTCGGCCCCTAGCTTTTCGACGACGGTGTACACGCCCTCGGCCTTTTCAGACCCAATTTTCGGGTCGCCCGGAAAACTCACTTTCCAAGACTCCTTTAGTTTCACAGGATTTGGAGGAAAAGGAAAACTGGAGGTTTGCGCCACTCTGGCATCGTCGGATTTGAACGGTCGGTCAAGATATTCAATCCGTGATCCATTCGAGCTTGTTTTTTGCCTGTAGAAAGGTTGAGGAGGGATATCCACCACTGTGCCTTGGATATCGACCTCCGTGCCCATGTCTTCCACCTTTTCGATGAACGTCCCATCGGGCAGAATCTCGACCACAGAAAAAGCGGTCGTCCCTTTGATCTTCACCGGAAACCCATCGAGTGTGGTGTCGATGGTCAGGAGATAGGAGTAAGCATCTCCCTTCACAGCCTTCCGGGAAAGATTGAAGTCGTCTTCGGCAGGACGAGCAAAACCATTCCCCCCCAATACAAGGGCGAACGGCAAAATGCGAGTGAACAAGCGCGTGTGCATGGTAAAACGGGTTCCCGACCTTCTTTCTTTTCCAGTATGACTTCTTCCCTTAAACAGACGCCTCCCTACAGCCCGCGTGTCATTAGCTTCGATTGTGCGAACACGCTTCTCAAAGTGCAGTGGGACCCCTCGCGCATCGCCACTGATTCTCTTGCCGAGGCGGGATATGCCTTTGAGGAAGAGCGTGCGTACGGCCTGTATGGAAGCATGGTGCGCGCGGGATGGAGGCAGTTTCGTGAGATCAACCTCTCGCGCGACCTCTCGCTCTGTGATGCCTGGTGGGATGAACTGGGGAGAGCCTGGGTGAAAGAACTCGGGTTGCCTCCCGAGGCCGCCGACAAAGCGGCGGCGATCGCTTGGAACCACATTTACAGCCGGGAAGAAGAGATCTTTCAGCTCTATGAAGATGTTGTCCCTACGCTTCAAGCCCTCAAAGCCCAGGGTCACAGGCTCATTGTCATCAGCAACTGGGATGTCTCTCTGCACCGATTTCTCGAGGTCTGGGGGCTAACTCCCTTCTTCGAGCACGTGATCGCCTCTCTCGAAGAGGGCGTCGAGAAGCCCGATCCTCTGCTCTTTCAGATTGCGGCCGAGCGGTGCGGCATCCAGTGCGAGGAAATGCTCCATATCGGAGACGATTTGGTCGACGACCTCCAGGGCGCAAGGGGCGCGGGGCTCATCGGCCTGCATCTCGACCGGGGCCGATCCGAAAGTCAGCCTCCCTTCCTCGCCACGCTCTCGGATCTCTTGGGGTGGCTGGGTTGAGGATCGAGGATTTTGATTTTGAACTTCCAGAAAGTTTGATCGCGCAGGTCCCTCTAGACGACCGGTCTAGCTCACGGATGCTCCATGTGGAGCGACAAACAGGCTTGATCCACCATAGGATGTTCCGCGACCTCGTCTCGCTTTTAGAAGCGGGAGATGTGTTGGTCATGAACAACACGAGGGTGACCGCTCGCCGCCTTCTCGGCGCAAAACACGGCACCGGAGGCGCGGTCGAAGCCCTGTTGCTCACCCCATTGGCCGAGCCCAACACCTTTGTCGCCCTCACAAAACCCGCAAAGCGGCTCCAGGTGGGAGCCAAAATTGACTTCCAAGACGACCTTCACGCGGAAGTCGTGGGGGTGCTTGAGGGAGGGCTTAGGGCGCTGCGGTTTGCTCCGGTTCCAGATTTCAACGAGAAGATTGCCCAGGCGGGCGAGATTCCCCTGCCCCCCTACATCACGTCGCGAGCCTCGACGGAGGCTCAGTATCAAACGGTGTATTCCAAGGTCCCCGGCAGCGCGGCGGCGCCGACCGCCGGCCTGCACTTCACTTCCGAAATCCTTCAGGCTTTAGCCGAGAAGGGCGTCCAAATCGCCGAGGTCACGTTGGATGTCGGCATCGACACGTTTCGACCGATTCTCACGGAGAATGTGACCGAGCATCCTATGCACGGGGAGACGTGTGAGGTCAGCCCCGCTACGGCTCAGGTGGTGAACGAGAGAAAGGGGCGACTGATTACGGTGGGAACGACCTCGACGAGAACGATCGAGACGTTTGCGCAACCTGGCGGGCAGGTCAGCCCGGGCCGAACCTCCACGAGCATCTTCTTTTATCCCGGAAAGGAGTTTCAGGCGGTGGACGGCATGCTCACGAATTTCCACATGCCCCGAACCACGATGCTTCTCATGGTCTCTGCGATGATCGGCTACGACGCCTGGCGGGAGAGCTACAAATTGGCCATTGAAGAAAAATATCGTTTCCTCAGCTTCGGAGATAGCATGCTTCTCCTATAAAAACTAAAAAAAATCGGTACGAACCGCCTTGAGGCCAAGTACAGGGAGGTCCCAAAAAAGTATCATCTAACCCGAGTCATCAAATTATGAAGAGTGGTCAGGACACCAAACAATTCGATCCTTTAGCTTATATTGAAAGTGCATTTTCTGATTCGAAGGTTGAGCCCGAGACGAGCCGCAACGGAGCGGCCTCCAATGGAATTCACAAGAATCTCGTGGACGAAAGCTCCGACGATTCCAAAGTCAAGTTTCGCAAGCGCCATCTGAGCGCTCCACGACCTAGAAAGGTCACCAACAAAGCTCCGAAAGAGCAAGTCATTGACAATGACTTGCAGGAAATCTGGCAATTGCTGCCGAAGAATATCCACTTCTTGAGTAGCTTTTTCGACGACAGCGTCACGGCAAACTACTACCGTGGGGAGTTCCGCGAGACAAGAGCCGACCTCATTCAGCGCTTGTTGGACCCAGAGTTGACGCTAGAAGAAACCAGCCGCCTCCTGGGCGTGTGCCCAGCGACCGTCCGCCGATACACAAATCGTGGGTGGATGAAGCACCACCGCACCAAGGGTGGCCAACGACGGTTTCGCCTGAGTGGCGTCGTCAAGTTCGTAGAAGAGCACGGACGGCACCCAGAAGAATGACCCTCGAGAATCGGAAGCTGACCATCGCCCTCTTTAGCGATAGCATGCTCCCGATTCTAAACGGGGTGAGTGTTTCGATTCAAGCCCTCGTGACCGGACTCCGGTCACGAGGGCATTCTGTTCACCTATTCACGACCCGCGCGGCGGGTCACGTCGATTCCGATCCGAACACCCATCGATTTGGGGGCATGGAAACGCCTTGGACACGCAACTACCCGCTGGCCTTTCCGCCCTTCTATCCCATGCTTCGCGAGTTCCGCAAGCATAAATTCGACCTGATCCATACCCACACACCGTTCACCGTGGGGTTCGTGGGTCTCCGTTGGGGCGAGTCTCACAGCATTCCCGTCGTGAGCACCTATCACACCCTGTACGACAAGTACGCGCACTACATTCCTTACTTCCCCAAGCGCTACTTGCGCTACAAAGTCGCGAAGCACACGAACTATTATTACAACCGCGTCGCCCACGTCATCACGCCCAGTGAGGCCTCGATGCGTTGGTTGCAACGACACTCGGTGAAGACACCGGTCAGCGTGATTCCCACGGGGATTCCCCTGGGGTCCCAAATCAGCCGGGGAGTCGCCCGCGAACAGCTTGGGATTCATCCCGACCAACGCCTTGTTCTCTACGTAGGCCGAATTGCCGCCGAAAAGAACCTGGGACGCCTTTTTGAAGCCGTCTCCGAAGTCATGCAACAAGATGAGCGGACGCTTTTTTGGCTTGTGGGCGATGGCCCCATGCGTGAGCAGTGCGTCCAGATCGCCCGAGATCTCAGAATGGGGGATCGTGTTCGATTTATCGGTTTCAAACCCCGCGAAGAGATCGAACCCTATTACGCCGCTGCGGACGTCTTTGCTTTTGCGAGCATGACCGAGACGCAAGGGTTAGTCGTAGGAGAAGCAATGATGCACGGGGTTCCCTCCGTGGTAGTTCAAGGAGGCGGTGCGAGTGAGGCCCTTCAAGACCGAAAAAATGGCATCCTGGTTCGCAATGATACAGAGCAGCTCAGCGCGGGGATCTTGAATCTGATTCAAGACGAAGAACTCCGAAGTCGTCTTTCAGACGGGGCATTTAGGACGGCTCAAAAAATGACGGTTGACGCCATGGTTGAGCAGATTTTGGGAGTCTACAGGTTCGTCCTTGGAGAGCCGGTGGTCACACGAGAAGAAGGATTTGTCACATAGCCATGAAGAAAAAGCTCTCAGGTACTCAAGCGTTTTTAGTCGTCCTTGCAGGATTGTTTTTTGTTCGGTTCTTGTTGCCGTTCCTTTCGGTCCCGGTCAGCCTCACGGGCGTTTTGTCTTTCCTCCTCGCGGTTGCTTTTGTCGCCATTCCTGTTTTGGCGTTGTTTTCTGCAAGCTCCGATCAATGGAAGCCTCGGACCTCCGCTATGTTTCTGGTGCTTGGGGTGTTGCTCCACGTCAGCGGAGCGCTCGCGATCCGATCGGGCCTGAAAGAAGGGGTCGCCGGGAGTCTCTTCGATGCTCTGGCGCAAACTGGCCTTCTCGCCTGGACCGCCGGGCTTGGAGTTCTGGTGGGGAGCCTCATTAAGGACAAAAACATGTTGCCCCCCGTGGCGGTTTTCCTCGCCGGGTTCGACATGTTTCTGATTTTCACGCCCACGTCGCTTCCGCGAAAAATCATGGCGAACGCCCCCGGGGTGTTCGATGCTGTGGCCGCAAAAGTACCTATGGTCGTGCAAAAGAGCTCAGGGATGGCAGGAATCGAACCTGGGCCCAGCATTGGACCGGCCGATTTCATCTTTTTGGCGATGTTCTTCGTGTGCCTGTTTCGCTTCCAGATGCGAGCCGCCGCGACCCTTCGATGGATTCTTCCTGTCCTCGTGACCTACCTGCTCGTGGTCCTGTACGCCGGACATTTATCCATCGGTCCGATCTCGCTGGGGATGCTCCCCGCTCTTCTACCCATCGGTCTTACGATCTTCCTCGTCAACCTCAAGGAGTTTAAGCTCAACAAAGAGGAGAAGATCGGATTCTGGCTTGCGGCGGGGATCGCCGTCGCGCTGGCGGGGTCCGGAATCTACCAAGCGTCTAAGGCCGCGAAGCGAGCCACGACTGCTGTGCCTTACTCATCGGAGCCCGGCCAAGGATCTCCAGAATCGGGAGCGACGCCATTGCCAGCGCCATCTGGTCCACCCCAGTAGGGATGCCCTCGCGCTCCAGAAAGTACACAAGGTCTTCGGTCGCCAAGTTCCCGCCGGCGCCTTTCGCATAGGGGCAGCCGCCCAGACCCGCTGCCGAGGCATCAAAGCTGACGACCCCCTGGCTGAGGGCTTGAGCCACGTTTGCAAGCGCAGTCCCACGCGTATCGTGGAAGTGAAAGTTCAGCTTGTCCATAGGACAAACATCAAGGACCGCGCTCGTAAGGGCTCTGACTTCTTTGGGGCTCGCGACGCCGATGGTATCCCCCAGAGAAATCTCGTCGACACCGAAGCTGAGGAGCTTTTCGACAACAGGGATCACTTGCGCGGGGGTCACAATCCCGGCGTAGGGGCACTCAAACGCGGTGCTGACATAGCCTCGCACCCAACCGCCTGGGGCAACCGACCGAAACCGAGAGATGACTTCTTCAAACGCGGTGAGCGACTGCTCGACCGTCATGTTGATATTTTTTTCGGTGAAGGCCGAACTCGCGGCGGTGAAAACTGCGATTCGGTCAACGCCGACCTGCAGGGCTGATTCGAGTCCTCGCTGATTTGGCACGAGGGCGCTGTAGGTCCCTCCTGTGGGTAACTTTGGCCAAAGCTCAAGACTATCCGCTAGCTGAGGCACCCATTTCGGGGAGACGAAGCTGGTTGCTTCGATTTCTTGAAGCCCGGCCGCGACAAGCCGACCGATAAAGGAGAGCTTCGCTTGGGTTTCGATGGGCGTCGCTTCATTTTGAAGCCCATCTCGGGGGCCAACTTCGACGATTCGGACGGGAGGAGCCATACAATCTCTTTCCTTTGTTTACGCCAGAAAGGGTCGGCCCATCCGGTGAATCGGTTGGGTGGCGCAAGATTGCGCCACCCAATTCTCTTCTCAGGGGAAGATGCCCCGTCGGGTCGTGGCGTCGGCCACGCGCTTCACGCCGATCATCAGGGCCGCCGTGCGCATGTCCACCTTGTGGCGGTGCATCATGGCGATGACATCCTTGCAGGATCGCTTCATGATCCGCTCAAGGTTGCCATTGACCGTGCTTTCATCCCAGAAGAAGTTCTGGAGGTCTTGGACCCATTCGAAGTAGCTGACGATGACGCCACCCGCGTTCGCGAGGATATCGGGAACGATGAGGACACCCTTGTCGCTGAGAATATGGTCGGCTTCTGGAGTCGTGGGGCCGTTTGCGCCTTCCACAATGAGCTTCGCCTTGATCTTGTCGGCGTTCCCTTTGTGAATCTGCTGCGCGATAGCAGACGGAATCAAGATATCGCAGTCGAGTTCAAGGAGCTCTTCGTTTGTGATTTTCTCGCAGTCCTTGAATTCGGCGATGCCTCCGTCGCGACCGCTGTAGCGCTCATAAAGCTCCGAAATCGGGAGTCCCTTCGGGTTGTAGATCGCCCCTCGTGCGTCCGAAACGCCGATGATTTGAGCTCCAAACTCCTCGGCGATCTTGGCCGCAATCGATCCTACGTTTCCAAACCCTTGGACGACGACTCGCGATCCCGCAAACTTCATGTTGCGATCTTCGCAAGCCTCCAACGCGGCAACAATGGTTCCCCGACCCGTGGCCTCCACGCGGCCTTCCGATCCACCGAGGTCAACTGGCTTTCCTGTGACGATGCCCGGAACCGTATAGCCCGATTGCATCGAGGCCGTATCCATGATCCAAGCCATGACTTGGGCATTCGTGCCGATGTCAGGGGCAGGGATGTCGGCGCGCTCGCCCATGACGATGTTGATTTCCGTGGCATATCGTCGCGTCAGCTTCTCAAGCTCGCGGATCGAAAGCTTTTTGACATCGACCTTGACCGATCCCTTTGCGCCGCCGTAGGGGAGGTTTGCAACCGCGCACTTCCAAGTCATCCACATTGCCAGCGCCGTGGTTTCTTCCACGTCCACATCTTGGTGGAACCGGATTCCGCCCTTTGTAGGGCCTCGACTTGTGTTGTGTTGCACCCGATAGCCCTCAAAGCTGACCACTTCGCCGCTATCGAGAACTACTGGAAAATTGACGATTAATTGCCGCTTGGGCCGAGATAAGACGTCATGAAGACCCTGATCGAGATCAAGGAGCTTGGCGGCGACGCCAAGTTGCTCTCTCGCCATTTCTAAGACTGCTTTGCCGCTCATAAATTTTTTCCTAAACCTTCTTTGGCTTGGCCCACCGATAAAGCAGAACGCAAGTGGGCACGGCGATAACACCGTTGTACAACGCCATAAGAATTGTAGCCTGAAGGAACGTTCCGATGTCGGGCGGAGCGGCGAAGAACATAAAAATCAAGCGCGAACCGATGGTCGCAATCACGACGGCGAAGGCACTGGCGGCGGTCCCAAACTCCACCCCTGAATCGCGAGACCAGGACAAGACAAAGCCGGTCACGGCTCGGGACAACACGTAGTGCGTGAGATTGGCCCCCGCAAGAGCCCCCTGGATGAGACCCGCCAAGAACCCCGTCCCCGCGCCCGTAGAGGGTCGGACCGTGAGACACAACACAGCGGAAGTCACGAGTAAGAAGTCCGGAGAAAGCAATCCGAGGGTCATGCTCGGAGCCACTCCGTATTGCAGAATCGCGGACACCAGCAGGGCGACGAGGCAGAAAAAGAAATACCCAATGCCCGTCATTGGATCACCCACACATATTCAGATTGTCCAAGTTGAAACAGCGGCACCACCACGGCACGTCGTGAGCCGTATTCGGTGCTTTTTTCTACATCCACGATGCGTCCGATCGGGATCCCCCTCGGGATCTTTTCCGAATACCCAGAGGTCATGACAAGGTCTCCCGGGGAGACTTTTGAACCCGTGTCTTGGAGCACCAAGACCAGTCGTTCCGGTCCATCTCCTTGCAGCAGACCCGCAATCGGGGGAATCGGCCCCGCTGCCTCGCTTGAATCAGCCGATTGCCGAGGCACTACAACGGCCCCAATGCGACTCTGAAACGAACTAATGATGTTGATTTGACAGGAGTTGGGCCCGACATTGTCAACCCGGCCAAGAAGCCCGTAGCTGGTCACGACCGGCATATCGGTGGCGATGCCTTGGTTGCTCCCCACATTGAGAGTCATCCTATTTTCGCTCGGGAAGAACATCGTTACCTTCGCCGCGACCCGCTTCCGGTTCGGAACTTCTGGCATCTTGATGAGCGCGCGCAATACCGAGATGTCGTCGATGAGCGTGGCAACCCGGTCCTGATACAGCAAACTGGACTTTTCGAGGGCGCGAAGTCGCTCCACCTCTGCTCTCAACTGCCCCGCGGAGAGAATGCTCCCAAAGAAGTTCGATGTGGATCGAAAACCTTGTTGAATTGCACTCGCGGGAGGGCGAACGATGCCCTGGATCCCATAAGATACGGGATCCATCTTGCCCTGGTTGCGAGCGGTGTTCTGTACCCGACCTACGATCAGTCCAAGTACTAAAAATGCAATCAACCAGAGAAAATCGGAAGGGCGTGTTCGGTTTAGGATTGCGACTGCTTCTCCAACATCCTGCGAATCATTGGCTTTTCGTGCAAAAGCTCTAACATTTTGCCCGTTCCCATAACCACGCAGTCAAGAGGATTGTGAGCAATTCTCACCGGCATGCCGGTTTCTTGAGTAATCAGGGTGTCAAGCCCCTTCAACAGAGCGCCTCCCCCTGCAAGCATGATGCCGTTGTTCATCGCATCGGCGGCAAGTTCTGGCGGTGTGGCTTCCAGCGTCAATTTGATCGCTTCGACGATGATTCCGACCGGTTCAGCAATCGCGGCCCGCACTTCTTCACTGCTGATGACAGACATGCGAGGGAGTCCGGTGACCAAGTCTCGGCCCTTGATCTGCATGGTCAACTCGGTCTCGAGTTTATAAGCACTCCCGAGTTCGATCTTGACTTGCTCGGCGGTTCGCTCCCCGATGAAAAGGTTGTACGCCCGGCGAACGTAGTTTGTGATGCTTTCATCGAGTTCATCGCCAGCCACGCGAACCGAGCGCGAGTGCACGATCCCGGCCAATGAGATGACGGCAACCTCAGTGGTTCCCCCACCGATGTCCACGACCATGTTGCCGATCGGCTCCTCGATGGGCATGCCGGCTCCGATGGCGGCCGCCATCGGCTCTTCGATAACGTAGGCACGGTAGGCTCCGCTGCGCTGCGCCGCGTCAATAACGGCTCGTCGTTCGACTTCGGTGACGCCAGACGGAATTCCGACGACCACGTGGGTAAACCAGGTGTGACCTCGACCACCCGCGCGGCGAATAAACTCCTTGAGCATGTACTCGGTGCTGTCGTAATCGGCGATGACCCCATCTTTCAGCGGCCTCGTGGCAACAATGTTTGCCGGAGTTCGCCCAAGCATACGCTTGGCCTCTTCTCCCACCGCCAATAGCTCCTTGGTGTCGCGGTTGATGGCGACCACCGAGGGTTCACGCAAGATAATGCCCCGGCCACCAAGGTGGACCAGGGTATTCGCTGTTCCGAGGTCGATGCCGATGTCTCGGCGCACTCGCCCCATGAGCGTATAGAGGAATCCGGCTTTGTTATTCCTCACCGTCGTGTGTGTCTCCGGTAATCATTCGTTTGGCCAACGTTTCCTGCGATAGTGCAGACAGCACAACCTCTTTCGAGGTCGTGAATAAAATCGATTTCGTCCTGCGTCCTTGCGTGGCATCAATCACTTGGCCAGTCTTGCGCATGTTTTGCACAAGCCTTCGCATGGGGGCGGAGTCGCTACCGATAAGTGCCACGATTTTGTCCGTGGCCACATAATTGTAGAACCCCACGTTAAGCACGGGGGGTGAGGGCATCAGAGTCTTACGAAAATCTTAGCCACCCGATGCCGTTCGTGAGGCTCGAGTCGGGCCACCGCCGCCGCCAGGTGCAGCCGCACCGGCTCCTGCCGAAGGACCTCCACGCCCCACAGCACCTCCGCCGCCAGGGCCGCCTTGTCCGCCCTGACCGGAAGGTTGTGGCAAACCGTTTGTGTATGGAATGGCAGGAGCTTGAACCTTCACTGCCGAAACATCAACCACCGTGGCTGCGGGAGCAACTTCGGGCGTTCTCGCCTGCGTAAAAGCGATGATCACCATGGCGATTGAAAAAACGCCACACACACCTAGAACAATCCAGTCGTTTTGCTTCATATGAACAACCTGAGACTCTGAGCCCTATTCTACAAGATTTTGGCCGGTTCACGTGCCCGGCCCTTTCCTAATGTCGAAAGTGCCGAACACCCGTAAAGACCATCGCAATTCCGAGATCGTTCGCGGCAGCGATCACCTCGCCGTCTTTTTTGCTTCCTCCAGGCTGAATGATGGCGGAAATCCCCGCCTTCGCCGCCGTTTCGATGCTATCGGGAAACGGGAAAAAGGCGTCACTTGCCAGCACCGCTCCCTTGGCTCCTTCCCCGGCTTGATCCAAGGCCAGGCGAACGCTTTGGACTCGGTTCATTTGCCCCGCTCCTACGCCAAGCATCGCCTTCGGCCCGCCCACGACGATCGCATTCGAGCCAACGTGCTTCACGATAGACCACATCAACCGAAGCGCTTGAGCCTCTTCCTCGGTGGGGGCTTTCGCCGTAACCACCTCAAATTTTTCATCCACGGGAGACTCATCGGTCGATTGCACGAGGAGGCCAGAGCGCACCGCACGGTAGGTCCATTCCACTTGGGAAGAGGGGAGATCGCACGTCAGGAGCCGTACACTTTGGCCCCAACCGTCGCGGGTTCGAAATACTTCGACGGCATCCTCGTCGTATTGCGTCGCAATCACGACCTCTAAGAAGTTCCCTTTCTGGGTCATCGCCTCGGCGGCAGCTTTGTCGACAACGCCATTGAACGCGGCAATGCCTCCGAATGCAGAAACAGGGTCACTGGCCCTCGCTTGATGATAGGATTCAGCGAAACCCCCCATCGCGGCGGCTCCGCACGGGTTTCCGTGCTTGATGATGCAGCAACTGCCTGCGGGCAAATCGGCGACAAGCTCCCACGCCCCGTTCGCGTCAAAGTAGTTGTTGTAGCTGAGCTCTTTCCCCCAAATCTGTTTGGCACGGGCAATTCCCGGTCCACCGAGGGGATCGACATACAACGCCGCCCGTTGGTGAGGATTCTCGCCGTATCGCATCTCCTGAACCTTGGTAAGACCCAGGGTGAATTGCTCCGGCAACACGTCCTCTCCCGTCAGCTTCGTAAAGTACCGAGAGATCATGCTATCGTAGTGAGCCGTATGCCGGAAGGCCTTTGCCATGAGTTCCATCCGCAAAGAATCGACTTCTCCTTTTTGAATGGCCTCCGCCACGCGCTCGTAATCGTTCGGATCGACCACCACAGAGACGTTCTGGAAATTTTTGCTCGCGGCTCGAATCATCGCGGGTCCGCCAATGTCGATCGACTCCACCGCTTCGGCAAGGGTGTGGGGACCGGATACGGTGGCCTCAAATGCGTAGAGGTTCACGGCCAAGACCTCGATGGGCTCGATCCCAGCCTCCAGCATCTGGGTTCGGTGCGACTCCTGTCGCGTATCGCCCAAGAGCCCGCCGTGGACCAACGGGTGGAGGGTCTTGACCCTTCCTTCGAGCATTTCGGGAAACTGAGTGACCTCGGAAACATCCGTCACCGTGAGTCCCGCCTCGCGAAGGGCTCTGGCCGTCCCTCCTGTGCTTAAAATCTCAAATCCCATCGCCTGGAGCGATTGGGCAAACGGGACAATTCCCGCCTTGTCCGTTACAGAGAGCAGAGCGCGTCTTTTCATAGAATGTTTGGCTTAGGGTCGATCGCCCGTTTTGGGCGGATCTGTTTTTGCCGCCCCTTCAAGGGGTGGATTCTGATTTGGCTGGGGGGGACCGTTATCTTCGGGCGTTCGCCCCTGCGGGTTCGGAGCGGCCTTCACGGTCACCACGAGGTCCCGAGCCAGGGTGAGCCCCTCTTCATCAAAGGCCACCAACTTCAGCTTCGTGGTCTTGGTCACCGAGAGGTCCAACGTGCCAGAAGGCCCGCTCAACACTTGGGCGACTCCATCTACGAATAGCTCCACCCGTACGGCATTGGTCACCTGCCACTCGAGGACAGCGACGCCCCCTTCTGGTTCCAGGATTTGCGGCGTGACTTTCGCAGAGATGATCCTCGCCTTGGACCCCTTCACACCTTTTATGGTGATGGACTGCCGGACAGTCTCCTGCTTTGCGTTGTAAGCGGTAAGGACAAACTCGTTCGAGCCCACTTGCGTGATCGGCACCTCGATCTGGCCCGACCGAATGGTGGGATCAATCTCCATCTGCTTCGGCTCGAGGAGAAGTCGGGTGACGGCATCATTGACCGTGTAGCTCAAGATGACCATGTCCCCAACGTTGGCCTCGGACCGGTTGGCCCGAAACGCCAGAATCGCCGGATCGGGGACTGGTGGCGGATCGACTACTGAAAACGTGACGGTTCGCGGATCGCTCTTCCGGTTGCCAGACTTGGCGATAGCTTCGAGCGTGTAGTTCCCCGCGACAGAAGTTGGAATCTCAAGGCGCCCGCGCTTCTCGACCGAGAAGGAGTATTTCGTGCCGTTCAGGTTAAATTCGATTTTCTCGGCGTTTACGGTTCGCCAATCCACACTCACTGTCTGCCCGGTCTCGACCGTCGCGCTACTCAAGACCATGTCCTCGACGAGAGGCGGCTTGGGGAAGCTCACGATCCATGCGCCAATGAGGCTGAGGACCATGAGCACCACGAAAAAGGCCCCGGGGGAGAGAAATGCCCTTTGTTCAAGCTGAGCATTCACCGTGGAGCTTAAATTAGGGAGCGTTCGACTTCGGCTCGTGACTTGAAAACCGTGGAGTCGGGAGTTCGCGAGAAGCGCGGGCCGAGTGCTTCGAGCGGTCAGCGGCACGATCTTTTCGTGCCCTGCGCCCACCGAGACCACATTTGTATCGAGT
>CAZBXR010000068.1:0-12679 GCA_964496145.1 uncultured Chthonomonas sp.
TCGGCATTGCTAAAGATTGTACGTTCCATTCTTATTTTCGGAACACAATTTTCGAACAATTAGTCCTTCATAACCCGTCCATAGCCGTCCAGTTTCGTCGATCCACATAGAATTGCGATCCCATCGATGTAGGACCACAGCGCTCCGGCCCCGCAAAGAGGGGTGGTCAGAAGCTGAATCACGCCTTGGGCGAGATATCCCAGATACATCCTGCCGACCCCTGGGATGATCAATTGCAAGACTCCCGCCGCGATCCTGCTCTTGTCGCTCACCGGGAGATTCAAAGAGCCCGTATGGTACGGCGAGGGAGCCTGGGAACCATAAGGAGAGCTCATGCCGCCCGGATACGGGGACCCCATGGGGATAGGCGGTGCCGTGGGATATCCAGACCTCGGAGAAGATGGAATCGTGGGAGACGAGGGGGGCGCCGGAGTCGGGGGCGGAGAAAGGAGCCCGTATTGCGCAAAAACTTTCGATAGGGTGGGCACCTGCATCGCGGGAATCCAATCACTCATTCCTGCGTGCCAGACATAGGTGCTTCTCTCGATCACACCATCTCGAACCAATTCTTGCATGTCCTCGAACTTTAGAGGGCCTAGTTGGCCGTAGTGACCAATGTAGTACCAATCTTCGTTGTGCATGTCTGTGCCTGGCATTTCAGTCATTCAGGGAGTTCCTTGATTCCATTGTAACTGCTGAAACCGAATTTTGCGTTCCATCCCCCGTATATTGGGACTATGGCCCCGAAGGGTACCCTTAGGTCTCATGTCGATCCGAGTTCGATACGCCCCTAGTCCGACCGGGAGTCCCCACGTGGGGAACATCCGGGACGCGTTGTTTAAGCACCTCATCGCCCGTCATAGCGGAGGCACCAACATCCTTCGCATTGAGGATACAGACCGCACCCGATACGTCCCTGGTTGCGAAGAGGAAATCGTCGAGAGCCTCCAGTGGCTTGGAATCCAGTTCCAAGAGGGCTTTGGCATCGGGGGCGATTTTGGCCCCTATCGCCAAAGCGAGCGAAAAGAGGCGGGCATCTACGCGAAGTTGGCCGATGAACTGCTGGAGAGAGGGCACGCCTACTGGGCGTTTGATACTTCCGACGAACTCACCGAGATGCGTGAGATGCAGCAGATTAACAAGCAGCCCATTGGCTACTTTGGGGGAGTCTGGCGCGATGCCACGCCGGAGCAAGTCGAAGCGGCAAGGTCGAAGGGGCTCCCCGGAGTCATTCGACAAAGAATTCCGCGCGACACCACCATCGTGATTGAGGATTACATTCGCGGTCGGCTCGAATGGGATTCGAACACCGTCGACGATCCCGTGCTGATCAAGGCCGACGGGATGCCGACGTATCACTTTGCCGCGATGGTCGACGATCACCTCATGCAAATCTCGCACATCATGCGAGGAGAAGAGTGGATTTCGAGCGCGCCGAAGCATGCTTGCCTTTTCGATGCGTTTGGGTGGGATCGTCCGGTATTCGTCCATTGCCCGGTCATTAAGGGGAAGGATGGTTCCAAGCTCAGCAAGCGCCACGGCGACACAAGAGTCCTGGACTATCGCTCTGCGGGATATTTGCCCGAGGCCCTCGTCAACTTCGTGGCTCTCATCGGGTGGGCACCCGGCGGAGACCGGGAGCTCATGGCTATGCCCGAGTTGGAAGAGGCTTTCACCCTGGATGGACTCCAACCCTCGCCGGGAGTCTTTGACCTCGACAAGCTCCGATGGATGAACGGGCACTACATGCGTCAACGCCCGCTCGCCGAGCTGTGCGAGATGGTGTTGAACTTTGCAAGGTCTGAAGGCGCGCGAGAGTATTACGGAAAAAATCCAGAAGAAAACAAGGAGATATTGGCCGGGTTCGATCTGCTTTCCCAAGGGGCGGAGGCCGATCCCGCCTTGTTCTCGAAGGCGATTGAGTTGGGTCAAGAACGTGTGACGACTCTCGCGGACTTTGGCGTCGCTACGGCGTTCTTCTTCCAAGAAGAGCCGCCGATGGACCAAGCGGCGGTAGAAAAGTGGTTTTCACAACCCCATGTCCCGGCGTTGTTCGATAGCCTTCTCGAGCGCCTGACCTCATCTGCACCGACCGAGGAGGAGTGCGAGGCGGCCATCCGAGATTTTAGTGCGGCACAAGGGTTCGAAAAGATGGGACCGGTGGTCCACCCGACTCGCGTGGCGCTCACCGGACGCACGGCAGGACCGGGTCTCTTCCAACTGATGGCGGCCCTGGGGCCAGATCGAATGCGAAAGCGGTTGGAGCGGGCAAAGACCTTGCTACCATGAAATTGAGGGTGATTCGGTGCGCCGAGGAGGACCCTCGGCCCGTGCTTCGAAGGCGGGGCGTTCTGGGGGATGAATCCGTCACAACGGTTGTTCGCGGAATTCTTTCTGATGTGCGCATCCGCGGCGAAGCGGCGATTCTCGACCAAGTACGTCGGTTTGATGCTCCGCAGGCGACCCACGTTTGGGCGACGGAAGAGGAGATTGATTCAGCAACTCCCGAAGCGCGTTTCGCCGAAGCGATCGACGCGGCCGCGGCTCGCATTCGCGCTTTTCATGAAACCCAACGGGACAAGATCGTGGGCTCTCTCACTCCGATATCTGGCGGGGGGTGGGAATGGCAAAATTCCCAGTCGCACGGGGGCACATTGGGTCAAAGGGTTCTCCCCCTCTCGCGAGTGGGGGTCTACGCGCCCGGGGGCAACGCCATTTATCCCAGCAGCGTACTGATGAATGCCATCCCCGCGATGGCTGCCGGAGTGCCAGAGGTGATCTTGGCGACGCCTCCACGGCACGATGGCACTCTCGCCCCCGAAGTTCTCTATGCGGCAAAGATCCTCGGCATACGACGCGTGATCAAGGCCGGGGGGGCGGCGGCCCTGGGCGGGCTAGTTTTTCTGGCCGAGGTCGACAAAATTGTGGGTCCCGGCAACCGGTATGTAAACGAAGCGAAGCGCCAGCTCTGGGGGCAAGTGGGTCTCGACGGGTACGCAGGCCCGAGCGAAGTGTGCGTCGTCGTCGATGATTCAGCCCAGCCCGCGTTTGCGGCGGCCGATTTCCTCACTCAAATCGAACATGCGCCCGACAACCAAGGCTTCCTCGTTGCCCTCACTGAATCAAGTTTGGCGAACGTCTGCAAGGAGATCGAGCGCCAATTAGAATCCGCCCCTCGGCGCGATACGATGCTCGAAGCGATTGAGAAGGGCTCGCTCGGAATTCTTGCGCGAACAGCGGAAGAAGCCCTTGAGCTGATCAACCTGATTGCGCCGGAGCACATCACGGTGGCGGCAAACATCGACACCTATAGAATTCAAAACGCCGGGTGTGTTCTGTTGGGGGAATGGTCTCCAGAGAGTGGCGGAGACTTCGCATTTGGGCCTAGCCATACGTTGCCCACCGCCCGAGCCGCTCGGTTTGGGTCCCCGGTCAACATCCTCGATTTCTTGAAGGTCCAGAGTGTTGTGGCGCTCTCCTCCCAAGAAGAGTTTATGCAAGTGGCCCCCTTGATCGAAGCCTTTGGAGAAATGGAAGGGTTTCCCGCGCATGCGGCCGGGGCTACGATTCGATACGGTGCACCGTATCGGGATGAAACGCCGGAACACAGATAGCGAAGTACTGAGCCCCTCCCTCGGGAGTTGAGTACTGCACGGTTTCTCCCGGGTGGGTGATGATGGCTTGGCCCGGGCCGACGACATGGATGCCTTGGTCACTCTTCACATGCACCTCGCCCGAGACCACGACCGTGATCTCCATGAATTCGGGGGCCTGAGCAGGTTCGATCCAACCGGATGGGCTAGTCATTCGCGCGACGCTGACAACCTCCGTTCCGCTGTTCACCCGCCCGACGAACTCCTCGATGGTCTTGGGCAAGTTTCCGGCGGCAGGGACAACAGTGGGCTGATTCAAGAACGTGGGCATGGGGCCAGTATAACTCGCAAAATCACGGATGATCGTGAGGCCTTAAAGAATTCTTTCGGCGTCATTCATAATAAGGGAGCAAAGGTGCCCGATGGGGTACCTTCGCCGTATTGTTGGGGAGCCACTCGTGGCTCAAGAGAGTGTATTTTTGACGAAATTCGCCTTTGTCGTTCACCCGATTACCGTCCGCGATGCCGCTCGTAAGTATCCCATCGCGAAGTTCTTTCCCGATGCATTGATTGAGTCTGTGCTGAAAGTGAAGAAGCCCATGGTGGTGAGCGAGATCACGGGGATTGAATCGATCACGGGGGCGAAAACGGAAGGCATCTTTGTTGGCTGTACTCTGACTCCCAAGCTCATGATGAGCATGGACCTGGAAGCCGTGTACGAGCGGATTGTGCGCTGTACGGAGATTGCAAAAGAGGAAGGGGCGCAGATTATCGGGCTCGGGGCCTTTACGAGTGTGGTGGGGGACGGCGGAGTGACCGTAGCCCAAAGGGCACCCATCGCTGTGACCACCGGGAACAGCTACACAGTAGCCACCTCGATCCAGGGCGCCTTGAGGGCGAGTGAAGAACTCGGAATCGAATTGAGCCGCGCCACGCTCGCCGTGGTGGGAGCCACCGGATCGATTGGCAAGACATGCGCGATCATGCTTGCTCCGATGTTTGAGCGGACCATCGTCATCGGGCGAAACGAAGCCCGGACCGCAGAACTCGCCGACCAACTGCCGCGAGCGAGTTCTACCACGAACGTTGAAGCGCTCCGAGACGCCGACGTGGTCATCACGGTGACAAGCTCGGAAAGTGAAATCATTTTGCCAGAACACCTGAAGCCAGGTTGCATCGTTTGCGATGTAGCGCGCCCCCGTGATGTGAGCGTACGCGTGGCGAAGGAACGACCCGACGTCCTTGTGATCGAAGGAGGCGTGGTCGAAGTCCCCGGCCAAAACGTGAACTTCAACTTCAATTTCGGATTTCCGGCCAAAACAGCCTATGCATGCATGAGCGAGACGATCATGCTTGCTCTTGAAAATCGGATCGAAAACTTCACACTTGGAAAAGAGGTCTCGGTAGAACAAGTCAAACAAACGATCGAAATGGCCGAGAAGCACGGGTTCAAATTGGCGGGATACCGAAGCTTTGAGAAGGCGGTGACTCCTGAAGCGATCGCCCGCGCCCGTGAAGCCCGCAGAAAGCACGACACGGTGGCCCCCCTCGCTCATGCTCCAAGTTAAAAACCTCTCTCATACGTTTGGAGACCGGAAGGTCCTTTCGGACATCGAATTTGAGGTGGAGAAGGGAGAAGTTCTTGTCATCATGGGAAGCAGCGGCGGCGGGAAGACCACGTTGCTTCGGTGCATCACTGGCTTGATTCAGCCTACAGAGGGGCAAGTGCTCATCGAAGGCCTCGACATGACCAAAGACCCCGAACTGGCAAGGAAAAAACTGGGGCTGGTTTTTCAGAATGCTGCGCTTTTTGACTACCTGAATGTCTTTGAAAACGTAAGTTTTGGCCTCGAAAGAAGGCCTGGAATGAAAAAAGCGGCGGTGAAGGCAAGGGTCCTAGAACTCCTTACACTCGTGGGTCTGGAGAACGCCGAAACCCTGGGTGTAAGTCAATTGAGCGGTGGGATGAAAAAGCGAGTCGGTCTTGCGCGGGCTCTTGCCCTCGACCCCGAGGTGATTCTGTACGACGAGCCCACGAGCGGCCTCGACCCGGTGACGGCGTACAGCATTGACCAGCTCATCGTGCAGATGCAAAAGGAGCTTGACGTGACCAGCGTCGTCGTTTCGCACGATGTATCGAGCGTGCTTCGTGTCGCCACGAAAATTCTCTTTCTTGAGAGGGGCCAAATGGCATTCTATGGCACGCCCAAGGAATTCAAGGAAGTACGAACCGGGGCCGTGCAATCCCTTCTTGAAAAGGCACGCTCAGAGTATCTTACGATAGAGTGATTGGCTGAGGCTGGGGTGCCCAGTCTCCGAGTCCATCCTTCAGTAGGCCAAACATGGGCCACACCATGCAATAGTCGTCTCCAGGGCCAAAAATCTCTCTTCCAGTCCTCGTGATCGTCCCATTCTCATCCTTATGGAAGGCCGAGATTCCGGGCCACCATCCATCCGCTTCGGTGTAGTATCCCATGGCCGTGGTGAACTCTTTTGACGTGTCAGAGACCATGGGGAATTTCCAACCCCTTGCTGTCGCTATTGCAGATTGATCAGCGGGGCTGTCTGGGCTGCAAACCACAAACTCTGCGCGAGTAAGAATGTGCCGAAGGTACCCGGAGAATCCGTCCGCCCAGAGCGTACACCAGGCACACTGTTTCCCCATGTTGTGGACAACAAACAGGTCGCTCTTCTCTCCAAAAAGAGAGGAAAGGGTTCGTGTTCCGCTCAATGTCTCAAAGCTGAAGTCTTGGACGATTTCAGGTTCGACATTTCTTCGAGCCTTGGCGAGTTCTTCCTTCAGTTCGTAGATTTGGCGCAGGAGTTCTTCAACTTCGGGGTTCATAGTAAGGATTCACCTATATCAGTACGATACATCATTCCGTCAAAGGAAATACTCTTTACTGCCTCATATGCAGAAGCTCTTGCTCCTGAGAGGGTGGGAGCCGAGGCGCTGACCCCCAATACTCTCCCGCCGGAGGTGACAAGCTCCCCTCCCACAGTCTGAGTCCCAGCATGAAAAATCTTGACGTTCTCGTTTGTCTTGCCGATTGTGATCGGTTTCCCCTTCTCATACGTGCCGGGATATCCCCCTGAGGCCAGTACAACCGTGCAGGCTGCGTTGTCGAGGACGGTGGGGGGGCTGATGGGCTCGCCCAATGCGGCCGACAGGAGACATGCACCCATGCCTGATCCGGTGCGCATCACAAGACTTTGCGTCTCTGGGTCGCCGAATCGAACATTGTATTCAAGGCAATAAGGGGCATTCTCATGCATCATGAGTCCGCTAAAGAGCATGCCTCGATAGTCAATATGACGCGCTTTCAGCTCATTGAGTAACGGGCGGACGATGGCCTCTTCGTACTCTTGAACACGCTCTTCATGGATGCCCCCGAGGGGGCTCACCGTTCCCATTCCCCCGGTGTTGGGCCCCCGATCCCGATCAAGCGCTCGCTTGTGGTCTCGACAGAGAGGAAATGTCCAGAAATCATGATCGCCGACGACAGTGAGGAGTGAAATCTCTTCGCCTATGAGCCGATCTTCCACGACCACGGTAGACCCCGCGTCCCCAAAGATTCTCTCCACCAGCATAGATTCAAGCGCGTCGTCGGCCTCCTCAAGGGAAGCGCAAACGACAACGCCTTTGCCCAAGGCGTTTCCGCTCGCCTTCACGACCACGTTGAATCCCGTATCGAACCGCGATCGAGCGTAGTCTTTCGCAGGCTCCACTTCCGTGAAGGATTGGAACGCGGCGGTGGGAACCCCCGCTTTCGCCATGACTTGCTTCGAAAAGTCCTTGCTAGCTTCGAGTTTGGCTCCTTCCATGCCCGGGCCAAACACTTGGAAGCCCTCAGCTCTTAGAAAGTCTGCCAAACCTAGGACGAGAGGGTCCTCTGGGCCCACGACCACAAGGTCAGGGGCAAAGGACCTACAAGCCGAGAGGATCGAGTCAAAAGCCGAAAGGTTTCCGGGCAGAACTTCACATTCCGCCGCGATTCCGGGGTTTCCGCCAACACACCCGACCTCGCCGTCCCGGAGCAGAGCAGACACGTGCGCATGCTCGCGTCCGCCACTCCCAATCACAAGAGATTTCACTCCACGCCGCCGCCGGTGGGTGCAAATTCAGAGGCGCGAGGGGGGGCGACATACTTTTGTCCCGGGTTCAGGTGGTTCCAGGCCAAGGCGCAAATCTTGCCCAGCGCAACGTCGCCTTCGTTGTCCGCTACCCATCGCTGGTCCTTCTGGTCATTCGTGTAGATGGAGAGCGTGTATGGATACTTGCCAATGACGTACGCCGTTTCGCTTCGCGACCGGCTGATGGCTCCCGTTTTATTAAAGATTCGAGTCTCCGGGGGCGCCGTCGCACCGGCCCAATCATCCCAATACTGCCGCCCCAGAATCTTCAGCAAGCGTTCCGCGCCAGCCTGGGTTTGAGTTGCCTTTCGTTGGGCGATATGGTCCCACAGCGAGCGCATTTCATTCGGGGTGGTCATCCCCATGCCGTAGTGGCGGTTCCAGCGGCGGAACCAAGTCTTATCCGGGGTGGTATAGCTCAGGAACGCGGTTTTTTCCAGTCCCATTCCTTGCATTCGAGCGCGAATCGCCTCATTCCCCATCCACATGCCGCAAACTTTGGTGGCGGTATTGTCGGAATACGTGATCATCAAATTGCACCACGCATCAAGGTTTGGCTTCACCCCATCTTTCAAGAAATAAGCCCATTGCGAAGCCATGTTCGAGGTGCGTTCGGCTGTGGGTGGAACTTCTTTGACATCAGTCCATTTCACTTTGCCTTCTTCCACCTGGTTGATCGCTTCGACGAGAATGGCCGTCTTGATCGTGCTGGCGGTGGGAAATCTCATGTCCCCGTTGAATGAGATCGTCTCGCCGGAACCCAACACCTTGATCGAATAGCCAATCTTGCCACCAAAAGTCGAGCAGATTGCATCAAGCTCCTTCTTGAGCGGAGCCAGAGGAGGATGTTTGGCAGGGCTTGCCAAAAGCAAAGGGGTGACGCATAAAAAAGCCTGAACCATGTGCCTATCTTGACACAAGGTTCAGGCTCTGAAGAGTCCTTCAGGCTGCAATCGCAGACTGAATGTTCTTCGAAAGGTGCTTCAAGGCGATGGTAGATTCTTCTCGTGGAAGAAGAACCACGGCTCGCTCCATGACATTGCTCAGCTCACGCACGTTTCCTGGCCATGCGAACCTCAACAATGCCTCTTCTGCATCGGTGCTGAATCCATCGATCGTGCGCCCGTTCTCTTGTGCGTACTTTTGCATGAAGAAGTTTGCAAGCTCCAAGATGTCTTCCTTGCGTTCTCGCAGCGGGGGAAGAGCGATCTCAACGACCTGAAGTCGGAAAAGAAGATCAAGGCGGAAGTTGCCAGCGTCTACTTCGCGTTCCAGATTTCTGTTTGTGGCCGTGATGAGGCGGACGTCAAGCTTCACCGGCTTTGTCGAACCAAGTCGTTCCACTTCTCGCTGCTGCAACACTCGGAGCAGCTTCGCCTGAATGCTCATGGGGACCTCTCCGATCTCATCGAGAAACAGAGTCCCGCCGTTGGCAGATTCAAATCGCCCCGCCTTGCTTGTGTTTGCCCCGGTAAAGGCTCCTTTTTCGTACCCGAAGAGTTCGGATTCAAGAAGAGTTTCAGGGAGAGCCGCGCAAGAGCAAGCCACCAAGTTGCCTCCAGATCGTGACGAAAGCTCATGGAGGAGCGTAGCCACCACCTCTTTTCCGGTGCCACTTTCACCAGAGATCAGCACCGTCGCGTTCGAGTCGGCCACTTGTTCAATCGTTTCGATGACCTCGCGCATTTGAGGCGAGTTCGCCACGTAGTGCGACTTTGCCTGATTCTTCCCGGGGGAAGAGGCAGAGTCTCGCACCATAGGCTTCATGTCCAGCGAACTCTTGACGATCTTCTTCAGATTTTCAAGATCAAAAGGCTTGGTCACAAAATCGTAGGCTCCATTTCGAATGGAGGCAACCGCTTCACGGATGGTCCCGTAGGCGGTGCAGATGATCACTGGAATTTGCGGCCAGTGCTCTTTGATCTGCTCTTGAAGCTTGTATCCGGTCGGACCAGGCATGGTCACGTCGGTGATCACCACATCAAATGGCTCGCGGGAAAGAAGATCGAACGCGACCAGCGCGTTCTCGGCCGTGGTCGTTGCATATCCAGCTTTCTCAAACGCAACTTCTAAGATTCGTCGAATGTTAGGCTCATCATCCACGATGAGCAAGCGGGGTTTCGCGCTCATGCGGCCTCCGAAACATTAAAGTTCAGTTCAAATGTCGATCCGACCTCGGGTGTGCTCTCCACAGAGAGTTTGGCTTTGTGCGCATCGACAATTTTTCGTGCGATGCTCAGCCCGAGTCCGGTGCCACTCGGCTTCGTGGTGAAGAACGGAGTGAAGAGTCGCTCTTGCGTCTCCTTATCCATTCCGGAACCGCAGTCGGTCACCTTCAGCGCGCCGCCGGCCGAAACATGCAGCGTCACGACATCGCCGCTCGAAGAGGCTTGGAGAGCATTGAGCAGAAGATTTCGAACGACTTGCTCGATACGGAGCGGGTCTGCGTACAAAACCGGTTCGTCCGGAGAGATCAGAAGCCGAATTCCCACGCCTGCTTTTTCAAATTGGTCGATATGCCGTTGACTCACGTTTCGAGCGATGTCTCCCAGCTTGATGGGCTCGAATTCCAAGCTAATGGGCTTGGCAAAATCGAGGAATTCGCTGCAAAGATGGTTGAGCTTTGTGGCTTCCTTTTCAATCATGCCAGCAAATTCTGTCGAAAGATGAGGGTCTTCCAGAATCATCGTAGCTGCACTCTGAATGCCTGCGAGAGGATTTCGGATTTCGTGGGCGATGCTGGCCGTCAGTTGACCGATCTCCGCCAATCTTTGAATTCGCTCCACCGTTTCCCGGGCTTTTTCATGCTCGGTGATGTCGTTGAGGGCGATAATGGCCCCTCCGCCTTGCAGTGGGCTCACGACGACGGCATACGCCTTGTTTGCTTCGTCATCCGCCACTCGGAATCGATAGCTCAATCCTTTCTTGGATCGTTCCATCGCGTGCTTGAACGGCGTTTTGAAATTCGAAGAGACGCTGGCGAAATAAGGTTCAAAGTGGGTGTAGTTCGCCGGGTCGGAACCAAGGATCGTTCCAACTTCCGCCGTATAGTCGGCGAACCCGCCTTCGGCATCGATCATAAGAAGGCCAAAGCCCACGCTCTCAATCGCGTTTTGTAGCGAAAGACGCTTGGAGTTTGCATTCACGATCGCTCGAGCATTGTTCACCGCGAGCGCCAATTGGCGACCCAAGGAACCAGCCGCTTCGAGGTCGGTTTCTTCAAAAGTGGGGCTATCTGCAGACCGGGCGACGTTCAAGACGCCGATCGCGCCGGAATTCTTTGTGACGAGAGGCACAATGAGCGAACTGCCGATGGTATCTCGCTTCTGAATGTTCTGAGCCTGAAGGTCCGTTTCGTTTCGGGGGTCTACCAGCAATCGAGGCTTTTGCTCGGCCAGGGCAGTGCCGGCAATACCGAAACCAAGCGTGATGACGGCGTCAGTGGGAACCGTGCTCAACAGTCCACCCGCAATCGCGAGTGTATATCGATCAGAATCGCCCTCCTGAAGGAAAATGGAGATGCCCGAAGCACCGAACCATTCCTCGCTCTTTTTCACCACCCGCTGGAGGTACGTCGTAAAATCGACCGTACCCTCGGCGTAGGCAACATCTAACAGATCGTAGATGTCGTTGACCTTCACTTCATGTATTGCGCCCATACTATGATTTCTTTTTCGGTGGAAAGTTGTCCCAACTAAAGGGCACAATCTTCCAGCAACCCCATCTATGAGAAATCGTCTTGCCGAATCCACCTCGCCCTACCTCCAGCAGCACCAAGAGAACCCCATCTTTTGGCAGCCTTGGGATGAGGAAGCCCTCCAACTTGCTCGAACTCTGGATCGCCCCATTTTATTGAGCGTCGGCTACAGTTCTTGCCACTGGTGCCACGTGATGGCGCATGAATCTTTCGAGGACGAAACCGTGGCCGCCTACGTCAACGAGCACTTTATCTCGATCAAAGTTGACCGTGAAGAGAGGCCAGATATTGATGAGGTCTACATGCTCGCCGTCCAACTTTCGAGCGGGCGCGGCGGTTGGCCGATGACGGTGTTTCTCACCCCCGAGGGAAAGCCGTTTTTTGCGGGCACCTATTTTCCCCGTGAGGGACGAGGGGGGCATCCCGGATTTCTTGACCTTTGTCAGCAAGTGACGAGGCTTTGGAACGAAGGAAGAGTCGAGATCGACCGGGCGGCCGAAGAGTTTAGCGCCAGTATGCAAAGGGTCTTGGATCGACGGCTCGTGCCGGATGATGAGGTCACCTTTGGCGGCGATCTGCTCGACCATCTTGTCATGGAACTCCATGGGGACTTCGATCATGAGTGGGGAGGGTTTGGCGAGGCCCCAAAATTCCCTCCGCATTCGGCGCTGAAGTTCCTTGCGCTTTATGCCCAAACGGGCCAGATTTATAAGCATTTGGCCGTGGAGATGCTTGAGATCACGCTTCAGAAAATGTGTCTAGGTGCGATCCACGACCAATTGGGAGGGGGCTTCCACCGATACTCCACCGATGCCGAATGGAAGTTGCCTCACTTCGAGAAGATGCTTTCAGACAACGGGTTGCTCGCCGAGATTCTCGCGCTGAGCAAGCCGCACCTGTCGCCCGCCACCCAGCATGAGGTCGAGCGGGCCGCTGCGGGCTTGGTCCGCTGGGTGAAGGATGAGATGACCAGTCCTGAAGGGCTGTTTTACACGGCGTTGGATGCCGATTCCGAAGGAGAGGAAGGCACCTTTTACACCTGGCCCCTCGACGAACTCTCGCGGTTCGAAAACGGAGCGAAACTCGCCGAGACGTTTGCCTGCACACAAGCGGGAAATTATCTCGAAGAGCACACCCGCAAGCCAAACGGAAGGAACTTGTTGCATCGGATCTCGACCGTGAGTGATCCGTTTTTCGGCCAACAAGCGTTGCTCCTTCAGGTTCGGAACTGCCGTCCAAGACCGTTTCTCGATGC
>CAZBXR010000069.1:0-12479 GCA_964496145.1 uncultured Chthonomonas sp.
GCTGATCTACGTGGAATTCACCTCCTCACGGAGTTCAATACGGGTCCAGATTCGACAAACGTCGATAACGTCCTCGTGGGAGCCAATGCAGGAACGACTCTGCTCCTCCTCGGTAGCGTGAGCCTTGAACAGGCGCAAAGCAGCCCTGCTGGGCGAGCCGTCAACGTTGATGTCGTGAGTGAAAGCTCGGGCAATGTCGTCTTTAACGCGGCGGCTGGATTGAACGGCGCCGGGGAGTTCGCGGTCGGAAACGTGAGCCTCGCCGTCGGCACCTACACCGTTCGTGTGAAGGGGACCAAGTGGCTCGCGACCGAGAAAACCTCGATCGTCGTGGCATCCAACACGACAAGTCTTACGGTAAACATGGGACTCCAGAAGGGCGGGGATGCCAACAACGACAACTCTCTAGACCTTCTGGACTACTTCGTCCTTTCTGATTCTTACAACCTTGCTATGGGAGATGCTGGTTATGATGCCAGGGCTGACTTCAACCTCGATTCGAGCGTGGACCTGTTGGACTACTTCCTCCTGAGCGACAACTACAACTTGGTCGGGGCCGAGTAAGGCCCTTCCGGCCAGATTTTCAGAATTCCTAGTACTAGTTCACAGGAATTCTTTCAAAAAATCTAGTCAAGAATACGAATTCTTGGTGTATCATATAGTTAAGCGGCTTCTCGGGAGAGATCCCCGCGAACTCAACGAGATTTAGGAGAACAACATGCGAAGAAGCATTTTTACAATCGCCGGCCTAGCCGTACTGGCAACGATGGCCACAGCTCAACCTTTCTACCTTCGTGGTGGTTTTAACGGATGGGGCACATCGGACCTCATGACCGAAACCTCCCCAGGTTCGGGCATCTACACGTTCACCAAGACTGGTCTGGCACCGTACAGCAGCCACGAATACAAGTGCGCCATGGAAGACTGGGGATCGGGCATTGAAGCTCCACGATTCCACAACCTCCGATACCGAGCAAATGGTAACGGAGAAATCACCGTCTTCTTCTACACGAACGAAACTCCAAACGATGGTTGGGAACCCAATCTTCGCCGAGCCGGTGTCACCACAGCTGTTTCTGAAACTGCACCTGGAGTCTACGGTCCCCTGAGCATGGTCCTTATGGGCTCCATGCATGGTTGGAACTACCTCGCAGCTCCTGCCGCAACAAACATCGGTGGTGTTCAGACCGTTACTTACGATCTTGAAGCACAAGTCGATCCTTACGAGTACAAATTCGCAGGAAACCCATTCGACGGATCGGGCGCAGACTGGGAGCAACAAGCCGGTGAAAACGGCGGTAGCGGTGCCAACGCAAAGGTCTCCGTACCTATCTCCGGAAAGCACAAGTTCGAGCTCGACGTTGTCAACGGTCGATATCGCGCACTTCCAGTCGGTAGCACGACTGTAGAACTCGGCATCACAGCTACTTCCGGTGACTTTGGTGGCGAAGGCATGAAGTTCAAGATTGAGACTCTCAACGGAACCACCGTTCTCGAAACTCAAACTGCAACCGTTTCCGGTGGCCAGTTGAAGTTCATCTCGGCGTTCCCAGGTAGCTACGATCTGCGAATCGTGCCTGTCCACGGTGATCTGAACAACACCTTTCTCTCCAAGAAGCTCTCGACCACGATCCCAACGAGCGGAACCCACGCAGTGGCAGTAGCGCTCGTGAATGGCGACGCCAATGCTGACAACTCCGTAGACCTTCTGGACTACTTTGCACTCAGCGACAGCTACAACATCGCCCTCGTAGACGAGAATCCAGCATTCAACGCAAATGCTGATTTCAACAAGGATGGTTCGGTAGACCTTCTGGACTACTTCATCCTCAGCGACGGCTACAACCTGGCTGGCGACGAAATCGAGTAATCGATCACTCTTTCTTTCTTCGATGAGGGAAACGAAATGGCCTCTCCACTATGTGGAGGGGCCTTTCGGTTTACGGGCGTGTCCTTTTCCATGTTAGAGCGAGGCCGCCAAACAAAAAGCCCCCGGAACCACGTCTCGTGGTTCCGGGGGCTGATCCATTCGTAGCCCGGAGGCTTAGTTGCCCGAACCCCAGTGCTTCTTTAAGAAGGCGAGGTAAATCAGGTGACGATCCTTGTTGGACATGTCGCCGCCCATTCCGTGTCCGCCCGTGGGGTCAATCGAAAGCTCGACGAGAGGGCCTTTACCATAGCGCAACAGCTGCTGGTACACCTTAATCGTGTCCTGATAGAGAACGTTGGTGTCCTCGACGCCGTGGAGCAGCAGGAGAGGGTTTCGCAGATTCTTCGCGAGCTTTGTCAACGAAAACTGGTCTGCGGGCTTTGGATCGCCTACCGGTGACCGAGTGATCGTGTTTCCGGTGTACCAGTTGTTATAGTTCTGCCACTCCGTGGGTCCAGCCCCAGCAATCCCCAGCGTAAATACGTCGGGAGCCGCATACATGCACATCTGAGTCTGGAAACCGCCGAATGACCAGCCATTGATTCCGACTTTCGTTCGGTCTACGCCATACTTCTCGTCGATGTGCTTCACCGCATCGGAGAGGTCCTCTACCTGCGGCATTCCGGGATTGTTAAAGTTCGCCTTGCCGAAGGCGGCTCCGTATCCCGATTGCCCGCGAGGGTCAATTGTCGCGGTGATGTAACCCATTTCCACCGTGAGATACTGCGCGAACGCAAACGCCGTGGAGTTGTAGTCGCCATCGGTGACCGATTTTCCAGTTCCGAGCGGGCCCCCGTACACGTACAGGAACAATGGACGCTTTTCGCCCGGCTTCATATCCTTCGGAACTGTAATGAATCCATGGATCTTTTGCCCGTGTCGATTGTTGAAGGTGAACAACTCGGGTACCTGCTTGATGTACTTCGTTTCCCAACCGCCCGAACGGTGGCTATCGGTGATCTTCTTTTCGTCTCCACCCTTTGAGGACATCACGTAGGTTTCTGGTCGGTCGCCCCACTTTTGGCGCCGTAAAGCGAGACTCTTGCCATTTTCGCTGAGCCCCACGACTTCGTAGTTCGCCTCGTCCTTCGTGAGTCGCTTCATATCACCCGTGGCGATATCGACACTATAGACCTGGTTCCGGGCAGGGTCGAGAACACTCGACCAAACAAGCACTGATTTCCCGCTATCGGCAATCCCAACCGGGATCGTTTGTGCCGAGTTAGAAACAATCTCCTTAGCCGACTCTGTTTTGGGATCTATCAGCCAGGGCGATCGGAATCCAGTGGACTCCAAGGTGCACACGATGCGACCGTCCGGGAGAAACATCGGATCGATCATCGTTCCAGAGTTTTCATCCCCTTCTTGCTTCGCCTTATGCACTATACGGGCCTTCTTCGTCGCCCGATCGACGACCTGAACGTGAACGTCCTTGTTGTTTCGATAGTACGCGGCGAAGGTGAACTGCGAACTATCGGCTGACCAGGACATCGAAGAATACGTCGTGTTCACGAGATCGTCGCCTCCCTTGTACTCGAAAAACTGAACTGGCTTTGGATTGTAGGACTTGTTCGTGGGCGAATCATCCAAATCGACTAGATACAGGAATTGTTCGTTTCGAAATGGATCGTCGGCCACATCGCGTTCGACCTTTCTTGCCTGGGCAAATCGGTCGCGATACACGATGTAGTCCACTTGGCGGCCGCCCGGCCGGACTCTCCATCCCGAGAGAAACATCGTCTTTTCGTCGGGCGAAATCATAAAATCGCCCAGGTTGATTCCGGCAGGCAATTCTGGGTTCAGTTGTTCGATGTCCGAACTACCAAACATCACCCGGTACACGCTGGAGGACCGGCTAAAGAGGTATCCCTTGTCATCTCTCGTGAATCGCGGGCTACTCTCGCCATCTCGCGTTTTTGTGAGGCGAACCGGGACTTTGTCTCCGATCTTGTACCGAAAAACGTCGCCCTTGTATGTGAACAAGAACTCAGGCGAGCCTTTTGCCCAGGAAACTTCTCCAGGATTGCCGTACGATGGCCGCGGACCTGATCCCCGCCGTTCGTTCTCTTCGCGCTGCTTGATCTTCAGCTCGCGCCATTCCAGGTCGTTCAGCGTGAGGGACTTCTCGAATTCAGTGCGCTCTTCGCGGTATCGGAGCCTTGCCTGATTGATATCTCGGTCGAAGGGCTCCATGACATCCATGCTTGTCACCCTCGTGGATCGGCCCGATTGAGTGTCGTACACCCACAGGTCGTACGTGGGCTCCTTGTACTCGTTCCAGCTGTAAGCCAGATATCGTCCGTCGGGGCTCCAAACCAATGAGGTCGCCATTTTTCCACTCCAGGGCTCTCGTGGAAAGAGGTCGTCAAAGTTAATGTTCTTATTGGTTGGTGCAAGGGATGCCGCGTTGCCCGCAGCTAAGACAAGAAGTGCCTGAACCATGAAGGGACCTTACCAAAATCTTCGTACAAATTGTTTCGGGATGTCCCTTTTTTTAGGATTCCTATACCCAACCCTTGCGCTTAAAGAACCAATATTCGAGCGCGAGGACAATCGCGATCAAGACAGGCAAGGCTCCGTAGGCAAGTGGGCTCGCGAGTTCGGGCATGTGCTTGAAGTTCATCCCGTACCATCCGGTGAAGACTCCGATCGTCATCAGCATGGTGCTTATGATCGTGAGAGTCTTCATCACCATGTTGAGGTTGTTCGAAAGCACCGTGATCCTCGCATCCATCAAATCAGCGAGCAAATCGCGAAGCAACTCCACGCGTTCCAAAAGCCGAATGGCATGGTCATAGAGGTCTTGGAAGCCCGGCTTTTCCTCTGGTGGGATCACCCTGATGTCTCGACGCAAGAGAGAGTTCACCAAATCTCGTAGCGGGCTCACCTTGCGCCGCATCCCAATGAGCCGTCGTTTATAGCCCAAAATTTCCTCGGGACCGATAGGGCGTCCTTCATAGATATCGACTTCTAGATCGTCGAGAGCGGCTTCGATCTCGTCGAGCGCGGGATGAAAGTCGTCAAGCACCTCATCCATCAGATTTTCGAGGAGACTCGCCGCATTCGGGCCGACTGATTCAGGATCGTGAACCCATTTTTCAAACCATTTTTGGAGGGTGTCGCTGGGCTCCGTATGGATTGTTATCATCGACGTGAGGCCCAAGAAGACAGAAACCTGCATGAACTCGGAATCGCCCTTCGTTGTCCGAACGCGGGAGAAGGACATGTAAATGGAGTCTTCGCCTTCGACAAAGGTGGAGACCAGGTCTCTTGAAACGGCGTGCTCCACGGCAACCGATGAGAACCCGAATTTTGACTCTAGCCAGGTGCGGGCAAGCTCTGGGTCCGTGATGATGACGTCATACCAAGCAAGGACGCCCTTGTCAAAGATCTCATCGCGAATGGCACTACAGGACACAGAGTCGCAGTTTTCACCCCGACGCCAGTGCCCAGCAAGGATCTCAATGCCGTGCTCAGGAACCTTTTCGTATGTCATCGACGGGTTAATTGTAGACGAAGTTAGGCCGCCACGGAGAGTTCCATTACGGCGCCATGCCCCAGCGTATGCCAACAATCAAGGTAGGCCTGCGCCAACTGGACGATGTGCTGGAAGGTACAGGGCAAATCATCGGGAACGGGCAAAGTGAAGTCTAAGAAGTACCGAATCACCTCGCTGTAGGCCTGACTGTAGCTGAGAGTCTTGTTGACGAGCAGTTGCTGCACGACTCCGACGAGCGCCTCTACAGTGACGGTTCCCGGCGGAACAGGCCGACCGCTCGGCGAGCCAGGGACCCTTTCCACGAAGTGATCAAACTCCCAACCCGAGTTGATCAACCGCAAAAACCCTTCGTCTGATTGCAAAACTTGCTCGACGGCGGCGTGGATGATATCGTGAGTTTCCCAGTGTTGGTCTAAATACCAAGCGCGTTGCTCCCCGTCCGTTCGGGTTACATGTACATAGCTCTGGCCGCTTTCAGCAGAGGCCTTTGTAAACAGCAACGTCATCACGAGAAATGTAAGGTAGTTCTCCAGGTTGGATTATTGGTCAAATGGCATAGGACCTATAGGTATGCCCTTTTCGAGAAACCTGGAACCATCGCTGTCTCGCGAATGGTAAACCCCGGATATGCGACTTAACCATTGGGCTGCAACCTTGGTCTCGTTCCTTTGCATCGGCGTATCCCATGCGTCGTCTCCGACTCTCGATTACCTCCAGAAGGTGGATTCTGCCGAGGAATTGGCGAAGCAAGGCAAAACGAGCGACGCCGTGAAAGCCTTGCGCGAGGCGCTGAAGATCAACGGTCAAGACGGAAGTCTCTGGGTGCGGCTCGGGGAGCTTGCCTACACCGCGAAGGATTGGGATGCTCTCCTTGAGGCTGCGGACAACATCTTGTCCGTGGGCGCCTTCATGAATAAGCATAAGGCCGAATCTCGCTACTACGCCGCGATTGCTCACACACAAAAAGGAGACTTAGAGGCCGGTTGGAAGTCGCTCGAAGCGGCCATGGCCTATGGATATCGCAACTTGGACAATATCCGCAAAAACGAACTCCTGGCACCATTGCGCAAAAACCCGGGCTGGGTCGAACTCACCGCGACCCACGATGTTAAGGCGATGTCGCGGGATGAGGGTTGGCGATATGACATCAAACTCCTGGACCGAGAGCTTCGTCGCCTCCACTACGCTCCGTATCTCTATGTCAGCCCCGCGGTGCGCGACAAAACCATCAAAACCCTCCTGAACCAAGTTCCCAAGCTCTCCAATGAGCAAATCATCACGGAGATCTATCGATATACAGCATCGTTCGGCGATGGGCACACCGCCATCAGAATGAACCCCGTTCAACGTCCCCGCTTTACGACGTTTTGGTTCGAAGAAGGCATATTCATCACGGGCGTCGCTCCCGAGCACAAAGAACTCCTCGGGGCGAGAATCGTGGGAGTCCAAGGCGATCCAGTTGCAAAGGTGCTCGAGAAGATGAACCCTCTTATGAGTGGCGAGAACTCTCAACGCACTCTCGCGCTTGGGGGGAACTTCGTGACCAACCCCGTCCTCCTCAAAGGAGTGGGCTACCCGATAGAGAAAGGAGTTGTCGATCTGGAAGTGGAGCTTCTGGATGGCTCTCGAAAGAAGGTGTCTGTCCCCTCCTCAGACAAATTTCAGCCCGATGCGACATGGACCTCTGCCGATCCATCTCCAGCCCCGGACTATTTGAAAAATCGATCCAAGCCCTATTGGTTCACGATTGACGCAGAGAAGAAGCGACTCTACTTTCAATACAACGCGGTCGAGAATGGCGGCGGTGAACCCATCCCCGTTTTTGCAACCCGAATGTTTAAGGAAGCGGAGGAAAAAGGAGTCACTCAGGTGATTGTCGATGTACGATGGAATGGAGGTGGAAACACCTTTCTCAGCACCCCTTTCCTGAAGGGATTCATCGCGAATCCGAAGTTTAGTGCTCCTGGGGGCATGTACGTGATCATCGGAAGAAACACCTACTCGGCCGCTCAAAATTTCACAACCGATCTCACTCGCTACTGCGCGCCCACGTTTGTGGGCGAACCCACGGGGTCGTCGCCGAACTTTATTGGAGAATCCATTCGATTCACCCTTCCCTACTCCGGAATGAACGGAACGGTGTCGGACCTCTTTTGGCAACGATCGTGGCCGATGGATGGAAGAAACTGGATTCCTGCAGACTTGCCTGCTCCCCCCACCTTTAAGGCGTACCGGGCCGGAATTGACCCCGCGTTAGAAGCCATCAACGCGTTCGAAAATCGGAAAGAAATGTGATACTTTTTCGATTTATTGAACAAATTGAATATAGTTTCGTATACTGAATCCAGCAGGATCGATTTGGATCTTGTGGCCCTCTAGTTTGGAGGGGATTTCAAAAGGAGATATATGAAACACAAAATCTTTGCTCTTATGAGCATTTGTATGGTGGCGGGTGCTTCGCAAGCTGCAATTGTGAGCGTGAGTGGCCCCGGCGTCATCATCAACAACCCTGTCAACGTTTCCCCCGGAGTTGTGCAGTCGCCGAACGTCAATGTATTTGCCGAGAACGGCCCGGTGCTCGATTCCGTGGGCATGGCTCTTGACCACGTGAACACAGGACTGGTGAACAATTCGGGTGCCCTCGTACCCGGAGCGGTGATGGCCGGAACTTTGATCCACAGCTATTTCGTTCACTTCGATCCAGTGGGGAGCTTGACTCGGGAAGGAAGCGTCCGATTCGACCAAAAGATTCTCGGGATCATCATTGAGAATCCAAAGTTCAACGCTTCGACGCCTTTGGTCGGACTGCTTGGCAATACCTACGGTACGGCGAGCGGAGCTTATGGGCTCGAACTCGCGGCGAATGGCGATCGATTTGGAATCTCTGCTGATCGCTACACCCTTGGGTTCCGATTTGGCGCCACCGATCCTGGCGATCGGCTCCGCGTCATCACGGCTGTCCCTGAGCCAGCGACCATGAGCGCGTTGGGTCTTGGTGCCATAGCACTTCTTCGACGACGAAGAAAGTAAACCGACACCGCTCAGCAAACTTCCGGCGCCAAAGCATTCTTTGGCGCCGGAAGTTCTTTTTCAGGGACTCTCCAACGTGCGAAAGTAACCTTGGGAACATCATCCATCGTCTGATAGGTAATGAATCCCATGAAGACCGCTTATGCCACATTTGCCGGTGCGGCAATCGTCCTAGGAGCCGCCGCCACCGCGTCGGGACCCGAGGTCTCGCAAGATGAGCGGCTTACGCTGAAGGCTCTCGCGGCGATGGACGATGTCCTGAATGAACTGCCTGACGACAATAGATTCGGGATGAATAGATTGCCCGTCATCCATGGCTACCAGTTTATTCGGGGCGAGAAGCCCGAGGAGAAGGTGATCGAGAAAGCCTACGACTCGCTCGGAAAATCATATGCTTTAGCCTCGATCGGCTGGGGCGCTTACGATGAAAAGCTGGGGTTCACTCGGTTTAACGCTCCATCCGGAATGTACACACTCAGCCACGTTCCGTTTGGTGACAATCGTCACAAGGCTCAGGATGAGTTTCACGAGGAGATTGGTCCGAAAGCCGCGCTCGAGCTGTACAGATCAGGCAAAAAGTCGAGCCGGGTGGAGTTTCTGTACGGTGGAAACAAGGCCGTCCTCAACCTTCGGGCAATCTTCGCTCGGAATCAGAAGTGCTATTCGTGCCACACCAATGTTCCCGCAGGAAAGCCAATCGGAGTCCTGGGAATGCTTCGCGTCGAGAAAGATCGGTAAGCGAGGGCAACGGTGCACAAGCGGTACACTAGGGTCTCCCGTGCCCAAGCGTCGCGGTTGACCCCTGCCTTATGTTACGAGCCGGAATCGTTGGACTACCAAACGTCGGGAAATCGACACTTTTTAATGCTGTTGTCGCCAATGCGCAAGCCCAGGCGGCGAACTTCCCTTTTTGCACCATCGAACCCAATACCGGGCTGGTGAGTGTGCCCGATCCAAGGCTTGATTCTCTCGCCGAAATTTCAAAATCGATCGACACCGTGCCCGCGAGGGTGGAGTTTGTCGACATTGCCGGTCTGGTGAAGGGCGCGAGCCAAGGTGCTGGTCTCGGCAACCAATTCCTCTCGAACATTCGAGAAGTCGATGCGATCGTACACGTCGTCCGCTGTTTCATCAACGACGATATCATTCACGTGGATGGGTCTGTCGATCCTCTGCGCGATGTCGAGGTCATCAACCTCGAACTCGCCCTGTCGGACTTTGCCCAGATCGAGCGACGTATTGAACGCGCCCGGAAGGATGCCCGCACCAAGAAAGAGGCCGCCCTCGAGGTTGAGACGCTCGAGATTTTGCTCGAAAAGCTAAACGATGGGCACCTCGCCCGGCTGGTGGGACTGACTCCCGAGCAACAAGAATCAGTCAAACACCTGGGTCTGCTCACGATGAAACCCGTGATCTACGCGGCGAACGTTTCTGAAGCAGACCTTGCCACGGGGAACGATTTTGTCGAAAAGATTCGAGTCCATGCCGCCAAGGAAGGATCGCAAGTGGTGGTCATTTCGGCACAAGTGGAGTCTGAGCTTGTCGAGCTTCCGGAAGAAGACCGAGCCGAGTTTCTGGACTCCCTTGGGGTGAAAGAAGGAGGGCTTGCCTCTCTGATTCGGGCAACCTATGAGCTTCTTGGGCTTCAAACCTACTTTACGACGGGCCCGAAAGAAAGCAGGGCTTGGACGATTCGACGCGGCATGACAGCCCCGCAAGCAGCGGGTGTCATCCATACCGATTTCGAACGCGGTTTCATCCGCGCCGAGACCGTGGCTTTTGCTGATCTGCTCGAAGCCGGCAATATGGCGGCAGCCAAGGAAAAAGGAAAGGTTCGAAGCGAAGGTCGCGATTACGTCGTTCAAGAAGGCGATGTAATGTTGTTCCGGTTTAACGTTTAAGTTGCTGAGGTTTCCCCTCATCCTCGCGTAGAAAACCGATATGAGCACAAAACCCGTTCGCATGTGCCTGTGCATGGGCGTGTTCTTTCACGAGGTGAAGGATGCTGGCCTCGTCAACCTTGAGCAAATCAAAGAAAGGTTTGGGTGCACCACACGTTGTGGCATGTGCCAGCCCTATTTAGAAAAGCTCCTCGAAACCGGTGAAACCGAATTCGAAGTGCTTCCCGAACAAAGTTCGGTCTAGGGCCTGCTCAAGGTCGCGGATGAGCCGCTCGGTACCTTTGCTCGATCTCTTCAAGGTCGAGTTGAGTGTAAATCTGGGTCGTAGAGATGCTCGCGTGGCCAAGAAGTTCTTGCACGGCTCGGAGGTCTGCCCCGCCCCGGAGCAGGTGCACCGCGTAGGTGTGGCGGAGGTCGTGAGGCGATACGTGCTTCAGCCCGGCCTTGACACAGATTTCGTTTAGCATCGCAAAAGCCGTCGTCCTCCGAAACTGCAGACCCCGATTGCTTACGATGAACTCATCGCGAGGTTTTCTTATGAGCTGAGGTCGGGCCTCTCTCTCATACTGAACCATCCAACTCAGCGTGCCCTGGGGGATAGGAATCCAACGGTGCTTCTCGCCCTTTCCACGAACGTTCAGGGCGGATTCTTTCCATAGAATTTGCCTCCCCTCCAGTTGAATCGCCTCGGAAATTCGCAGCCCCATGCCGTACAGCATTTCCAGGAGAACGCGGTCCCGAAGCCCCGCCGGCGAAGAGACATCGACCGCGTCGAGCAGCCGTTTCAAATCTTCATACTCAAGAGCCTTGGGTACGGGGCGCCGTACCGTCCGGCGGCTCATTTCTGGGCGCGGAAGGTGCACTCCTTCCCTTTTCCCAAGCCACTTGATGAGGCTTCGCAGGGCACTCAGCTTTCGGCGGGCCGTGGAAGTAGCCATGGGCGGCCCCAGCGACCCCTCATATTCCACAAGGATGGGGAGAGTCACTTCGCCCCATGTCTTGATTCCTTTTTCCTCGATGCACTCGATGAAACCAGAAATGTCGTTCCGATAGGCGAGCACGGTGTTTTCCGATGCCCCTCGGTCTGACCGAAGGGCATCGAGAAACTCTTCAAGTATCCAGACTAGATCCCTTTGCGCTTCCAAATGTAGATTGCCGGTCTCACATACATGAGGTCATGGATCGTGGGACGATCTTCGCCAAACACGATTTCGGGGGTGTACAGCGTTCGAAGTTGTTCCATGAACAGGTGTGCACGATTCCACTCGGCCTCCGGATTTCCACGATCCAGTCCTGCCTTGTAGATTCGATCCATATCGTCCAGTTCAAAACTAGAGAGAACCACCACATCGGGTTTCGTTTCGGTAAGCAATCGAGTGTCCCAGTTCCGTCTCTGGCTGGGATCGGCAGTGGTGTACTGGACTATCCGGGGGTTCTGCGCAGCGGCCATGAACTCCAGCCTTTTCTCGATCGGTACGGCTCGCGGGGCCCCCACTTCGGGATAGAACAAGGGGGTGTAAAACCAAGCGTCGCTGACTAGACCAACCGATGTCGGCTTGAGCTTGTTTTTGATGTAATCCACGGCAACAGCCCGTGTATCTGGCGCGCTCATCCACTGCGTGAACAACAGAGCGTTTTGCAAACCGCCTTGGCCTCCTGCCCCGCCAAGAGTGAGGATTCCCACGACCACGCCACCGCGACCCCACACAGAATTTGACTTATGAGCGTTCGCGATGAGGGAGGCGAAGCCCGCAGCCACCACAGGGACCAACGGGAACACATAGCGAATGAATTTCACTTCGGCCCGGCCGATGGCGATATAGAAGACCGCCGCGAAAAGAGCAAGACCAATCAGCGGACGAGAATCTGGTTGGCGCTTGTACAGGGCGACCCCGAGCCCGGCCAGCCCCAAGAGAAGCCCCGCAAGCCCCGCGCACTGCACCAGATTCCCAAAGTGATAAAGGAATCCGCTGGGGGTTTCGACGAAGACAAACCCATGGCCTGCGGCCGTGTGTCCTAGTTCGTAAGAAAAGTCACGAAGGAACGCTTGTGTGTTCAGGAGCGCGCCCGGAGTCCCGAGGAGGAATCCGAGAAGCATGCACAAGAAACCAGCCCCCAG
>CAZBXR010000070.1:0-11986 GCA_964496145.1 uncultured Chthonomonas sp.
GAAAGGTGCACCTCTGATAAACTCTGGAGCGTGAGAAAATCGCCTGGGGTGGAGGTGGAACCGTGGCAGACAATGGTCATTTCCAGTCTGTTGCCCCCGGCTTGGCTGATGGATGGCGGGACCGCTCACGATGTGGTCCAAAGCTCCCGGGTGCGTTACGCCCGAAACATCCGAGGGTTTCGATTTCCCACGACGGCATCTCCTTCTGATCTTGCCGAAGTTTGCTCTCTGATTCGAAGCGCGATCGGAAAGGGAAAACTTCCGCTGCAAGAGTGGCAGGATCGATCCGAGGCGGCCCGAGACTATCTGGTTCACACCCGGCTCATCTCGCCCAAGTTTCCTCTCAGTGGGTCCAGTCAGGCGCTGTATCTCAACGAAGACCGGTCGCTTAGCCTCATGGTGAACGAAGAAGACCATATCCGCCTCCAGGTTCTCACCCCCGGCTGGAGCCTCGATGAAGGGGAGAGCCGTGGGAACGCGACGATTCAGAAACTGGAGTCGCATCTGGCGTTTGCGTCGGCCCAGGGCACGGGATATCTCACCGCAAGTCCACCCAACCAAGGGGATGGCGTTCGATGCTCTGTGATGATGCACTTGTTAGGTTTAGCCACCCGCCGAGAGCTCGCCAAAGTGCTCGAGGCCGCCGTTGAGCGCGGGATCACGGCGCGGGGTTTGTTTGGAGAGCACAGCCGAGCCGTGGGTCACTTCTTTCAGATCAGTGTGCACCACCATGCAGATGCCGCCTTTCGGGGCGCGGTGGAGTTCCTGATCGAGCGGGAGCGCGAGGCGCGTGCCTCGCTTGGCGCGAGCCAGGTGGTGGCCCCGTTGCATGCGGTGGCGGAGTTTGCGGTGGTCTCGCGCCGCCTCCAATATGCCGATTCTCTCCGTGTGCTGAGCTGGACTCGTTTGGGGGCCTGCCTGGGCCTTCCCGGGTGCCCTTCGTCTCCCCGCGAGGTGGACCGGTGGATTCTGGGGCTCGAGGCGAAAGGGTCTCACTCGCCGAGCGTGGCTGAAAAGCATCGAGCGAGCCTTGTGCGAGAGAAAATGGAGCCGATCTTGCGGGCCCTGGCAAAAAAATAGCTCGGGTCGCCAAACCCGAGCTGAGCCATCATTCTGAATTCGTGTCTTTCGGAGATATTGAATTCTCCTCTATTGTGTGGCGAAGCTTGTAAAGTAAAGTTTAAGAATAGGACCTTCGTCGGAATCCCATTTCGGATTTTCTAATTCTTCGGGGTCTGGAAGGCTCTTCAGAGTAGGGGGACCGGTCTCCAGTTCTTCCTCATCTTTCTTCTTTTTCTTCGATTTCGGCTCTTCCTTGTGGGTGTCGAGCGATTCGATGACCCAATTGATGTCGCTCACGAGCTGTCGGCGCAAAAGATGGAGCCCTTCATCGGTCTGCACCGATTCGAGGGTAGTGCTTCGCAGACGACTATAAATCGCGTCGCTGATCGCCGCACCCGCGCCTTCGATTTCAGGCTTTTTGGCGAGAGCCTCTGGGTGAAGGGCAATTTTGCAGCGAAGATAGGTGTCGCCCCCTTTGAGATTCACGAGGAACTCCTCCTTCATCTCAATGATGTTGGCGTGAGGAGCAAGTTTGGCCTCTGGCTCTTCCTTCTTTTTCCCCTTGGTCATAAAGAACCCACCGCCTCCAATGAGGAGAACGAGCCCTAAAATGAGTGGCATTTTGCCTTTTTTCTTTGGTGCTTCTGCCTTCGCTTCTGACATGTGCCTTTCCTTAGGCCCCGTGATTTCACGAGGCTCTAAGGAATTATCGGCTGGAATTCTCCAACTCTGGAATGGATCGGAGAACTACTTTGGTTGGCCTGGATCGGCCTGTTGGGCCACGCTATAGATCTGCCCAGACTTTGTGACCGTGAATTCCACAATCATTGAGCCTTGAGCGGTCTCGACACGGTAGATAAAGACCGTATCAGGTTCCTCTGGTCTCGATCCTACGTACGAGAAGGATTTCACTTCGGCGTAGCGTTGAAACACTCCTGCAGCCATTCGCCCCCGGCCGGTCGCGAGCCGAGCTTTCATCTCGGGGGAAAACATTTCCGCAGAGAGATTCTGCTTCCCAAGTTCGATCAGGGCAAGCTTCAGTTTTTCACTCTGACTCGGATTTGGGTCGGTCTGGTTCGCCATCGGGGCGGGTCGAAGCTCGGGATGAAGAATTCGCGCTAAGCGAAGTGCGAATTCGTCGCCGCCGACCGGATAGACATTGCAGAGCATATAGATTTCGGTTTTTTGCTCTGGAAAGAGGCTAATCGTAGAAGAAAATCCCACCGAGTTTCCTCCGTGCCCAATCACAGGTTTCCCCTGAGTCATCTTGGTCATCCATCCGAGCCCGTAGGTGGTTTTTCTTCCACTTGCGTTCAGAGCGGGGGCTTGCATCGAGGCAAGGGTTTTTTGGGAAACGATCTTCCCCGCGCGAACGGCCTCGACGAACGTGGCTAGGTCATCCACTGTAGAGAAAGCTCCTCCATCGGAGGGCATGGGGCTGATGCCTCCGGCACCGGCATCGACGAAATCGGTCTCTTCCCAGTAATAGCCCGTTGCGGAACCCGCGGGAAGCTTCGTGGGGTCCGTTCGGTACGAAGTCGCTTTCAATTTTATCGGACCAAAGATTTTGTCTTCGACGAGGTTGAGATACTTCTTTCCCGTCAGCTTCTCGAGCAACATGCCAAGAATCGTGTAATTCGAGTTGGAGTATTGAAACATGAGCCCTTGTTCAAAGTCTTGTTTAAGGGGGTACATCGTCTTTGTCCATTCGCCGATCTCATATGTTTGGTCCAGAGCCAGGTTGCGCTGGAAAACGTAATCCGGGATGCCGGATTGGTGAGAAAGCAAGTGCCGGACCGTGACCTTTTCCCAGGCCTGGGGGAAATCGGGGAGGTAGCTTTTCACCGGTTTATCGAGGTCGATTTTGCCTGCCTCGACGAGTTGCATCACGAGCAAACCGGTAAATGTCTTGCCGATACTCCCGATATCGAAACGGTCGGCGATGTCTGTTTTTCGTTTATTTTCACGATTGGCGACGCCGTAAGCCTCGCGCAGCCAGACCTTTCCATCTCGTTTGATGAGCAAAGTCAGCCCGGGAATGTGTTGGGTTTTCATTTGCTCCTCCACAAATGATTGAACCTGTTTGAGTTGAGGATCACCCTCTGTTGCGCATGCCGAGCTAAAGAGCCCTGCCGCGATGCAGAGGAATGAGAAGTGTGTGCAGCATTTCATCTTGAAACACTACTGGCGAGGATTCGCCCGGAATTCCTCGTTTGGCGCGAGTAGTATTTTTACTGTATTTTCATAGCGACTCTCTCTACGGCGCACTTTTTGTAGCAAACTAGAGAGTCTCTGCGGATTTCTGCAGGATTTGACATTTTCGGGCTCTGCCCCTTCTTGAAAGGAAAAATAAATGAAGAACCTAGGAATTTTGGCCTTGGCGGCTGTGTCTGCCTCGGCATTTGCTAACAGCGCGACAATGAGCGCCCTCAACACCTTTGGCGGTGGAGACGGATGGCTTGCTCCAGCGGAGACTAACGGCTGGTTGGATACTGCAAGCAACACTCGAGGCTTCGCATACAACGCCGCTACCGGCAACCTGATCGTGGTCAGCCGAACGGCGGGTTCGGTCCCTGCTCCAAATGGCCCTCAAGCACGGATTCTGAACGGAGCAACCGGATTTCACGACCCCACCAACCCTGCCCACTTCTTGAATCAGGGTTCCGGCGTCATCACGGGCGGAACGTTCTTGATGAGCACGGTGGCTGCAGACCGAAGCGGAAACATCTATATCGGGAACTTGGCGACCGCTGCGGGTTCGAACTTCAGAGTTTACAAATGGGCAGGCGAAGGAGCGGCAGCACCGACCGTTGCCATTAGCCAATCCGGCTTTACCCGATTGGGCGACTCTCTGGACCTGTTCGAGGGCGGCGGTATCACGAGTATCTCCGCAGGTGGAACAGGCTACAACAACCTTGTTCGATTCCAAGACAGTGGGTCTGGTTTTGCTGCCGGAGGAGTCTTCAGCACTGGTACCGCCGCTCACTTCCGAATCGGCCACACCTTTGCAGGAAGCCACGATTCTCTGTACGGACGACAAACGACCGATATCCTGAAGGCGGGAACCATCACAGGTTCATCACTGGCCTTAGTGAACTCCACGACTCTGACTTCGGCAGGAGAAGCGCCGATGGACTTTGCTGTAGTAAACGGCGTGAAGGTGTTGGCGACCATCGACGTAAACAACTCTACAGTTCGCGTTTATGATGTGACGAACGCAAACACTCCTGTTCTGTTGGCGTCCGCGAACAATACGGCCGGAACTCTCGCTTCAAACGGAAACGCTGTCGGCCAAGTGAAGTGGGGCGCGATCTCGGGAACGAGCGCGACTCTTTACGCGATGAGCACGAACCAGGGAATCCAAGCATTCAGTGTGAACGTCGTCCCAGAACCAGCCACGATGGCTGCTCTTGGACTTGGCGTCGCCGCCATGCTCCGACGCCGCAAGAAGTAAGACACTTCTCGCAATTCTAAAATTCCCCTGTCTTGGCTCATGGCCGAGGCGGGGGAATTTTGTTTGAGAGGTTCAAGAGAATGACCGTATTTTTGCTTGATTTGACTTGTCGTTCGGCGTACCTCGGAATTTTGTAGCACACTAAGGAAGATCTCGGACGCTGAAGTTCGAGAAAGCGACTTTGTGATAACTCACGTTGGAGAAAGAACTCTTATGAAAAAATTGGCGATCTTTGCGCTGGCTGCCGCCGGCGCCTCATCTCTTGCTGCGACGGTTACGCTCGCTCCAAAGAATTCGTTCAGTGGCGATGGCTGGCTGAGCCCCGGCGAGACAAACGGTTGGCTCGACACTGCGAACAACACTCGTGGCTTCGCGTACAACTCGGCGACTGGCAATCTCATCGTCCTCAGCCGAACTGGGGCGGCAATTCCTCCTCCCAATGGTCCCCAAGCTCGGATCGTGAACGGCACAACCGGGGATCACGATCCACTGAACCCTGCTCATTTCCTCAACCAAGGGACCGGCGTCATCACGGGCGGAACATTCCTTATGAGCATGGTTGCCGCCGACAACAACGGCAATATCTATATCTCAAACCTCGCAACTTCGGCGGGAGCAAACTACCAACTTTACAAGTGGGCCGGCGAAACCGCTGCCGCTCCCACCGTGGCGATTTCGCAGTCTGGATTTACAAGACTTGGGGATTCGCTCGACCTGTTCCAATCTGGCTCCACGGTCACGATCGGTGCGGGTGGTACGGGATACAACAATTACGTCCGATTCCAAGACACAGGAGCAGGATTTGGTGCAGGCTCGATCTTCTCGACTGGGGCGAGCGCACATTACCGTCTTTCCCACACATTCCGAGGTTCGGCTGATCTGACCTTCGCCAAGCAAACAAGCAACAATCTGCAAGTCGGATCGATCTCAGGGTCCACCCTCACACTCACCGATGGCACAGCCATCACATCGGCGGGTGAGTGCCCCATGGACTATGCGGTAGTCGGGGGAGTTCCACTCCTCGCCGTCATGGACGTGAACAACTCAAACGTTCGTGTGTATGACGTGACCAATCCGAATGCGCCTGTGCTCTTGGCCACAGGAACCACAACTTCAGGAACTCTTTCTGGGAACACAAACGCGACCGGCCAAGTTCGGTGGGGCGCAATCTCGGGCGGAAGCGCCACTCTGTACGCCATGAGCACGAACCAAGGCATCCAAGCCTTCGATGTGACCGTGGCGTCGGAAACGACGATCAGCGGAACGCTCAGCCTGAATGGTTGGGACGGCGTGGACCCCATCGGCGACATGACATTCAAGGTCATTCCAGATGTAGGCACCCCAGAGACCAAGACCGTATCGGTGGCGGCTGACGGTAGCTATTCGTTCACGACAACCGTGGAAGGATCGGCATCGGTCTTCATCACGGGACGCACGGCGCTCTCGAAGAAGGTCACTGGCTTAACTCTGAGCGGCGGGACGGTCACGGTCAGCCCGAGCCTCGGAAACGGAGATGCGAACGATGACGATAGCTGCGATCTTCTCGACTACTTCGCCCTGAGCGATAGCTACAATCTCGCTTTGGGTGATTCTGGCTACGATGCCAACTCGGACTTCAACGGAGATGATTCGGTCGACCTGCTTGACTACTTCATCCTCAGCGACAACTACAACACGGCAGGCGACGGCGAGTAATCGGCCCGAGTTTAGCCAAGCAAATCGCCCTGGTTCGCAAGAACCAGGGCGATTTCTTTTTTCGTGTGTCACATTTTCCCGGAGTTGGAACAGATATTGAATCAGGGGTTTTGCACCCTCTCGTTGTATTCCAATGGGATATCGCGATCAGTTTTGGAAAGGATAGTCAAGATGGCAAATCGAAGAACATACATTATTGCGGCCGCCGCTGCAGCTTTCTCGTACCAAGCCCTGAAGCCTGAAGAGGCAAAGGCGATCTCCGTTGCGACCTGGAACTTCGAGGTCAACGCACCACCCCAGTACACAAGCCCAACGACAGGCACCAACCCTGCAACTTGGGTCCGCCCGACGGTGGGTCCTATCGCGGCCGATGCTGGCGTAGGGAGCCTGTATGGAATTCACACCGTCAACTCCAACTGGACCGCTCCGGCTGGGAACGGTAGCCCAACTTCTTACAGCGCTCTTGGTTGGTCGGCAGGGAACTCCTACTGGGAGTTCAAGCTCGATTTGACGCTGTACGCCGACATCACGATGTCGTTCGACCAAGTCAGCAGTAGCACCGGACCACGCAACTGGTCGATCCAGTACAAGGTTGGCGCTGGTGGCTCGTACACGAACATCGCCGACTATAGCCTTGGCTACAACTCCACGGGTGGAGCGATCAGCTGGTCCTCGACCATTCCGCAGCCTCTTTCGAACGTTTCGTTCGACCTTTCTTCGATCAGCGCGATCGAGAAGACCAACGACGTCTTCATCCGATTGCTGGTTCGAAACTCCCAGGTCTACGGAACATCCACGGTTCCTCTCGGAACGGCCGGAACAAGCCGAATCGACAACGTGCAAGTCACCGCTGCTGTGCCTGAGCCAGGAACAGCTGTCGTGCTCGCCGCTGGAGCCGCGATCGCCGCTGCTCGAAAGCGAAAGCGCAAGTAAGCTCCGATTGCCAAGCAAACCCGCGGGATCTCGAATCGAGACCCCGCGGGTTTCGTTGTTTGGCACGATGCTTGAACTCAGATACACTGGAAACTCATGTCTGATCTTTCGATTCAAAAAGCCCTGGAAATCGCGATGGAAGAACATCGGGCGGGCCACTTTCAGCGCGCCCAAGAGCTCTATGTCTCCATCCTCCAATCTGATCCGGGGAATGTAGACGCCATGCACCTCTTAGGCGTGCTTGCGCACCAAGGAAAGAGGTCGGATATGGGCGCAGAGATGATCGAGAAAGCAATTTCTGTCCGCCCCGATGAACCCGTTTTTCGATTCAATGTCGCGGATTGCTACATCAAGCTCGGCGAGTGGGAGAAGGCCGCCGCCCACCTGAAAGAGGCGACGAAGCTCAACAATGACTATTTCGAAGCGTGGAACAACCTCGGCCACGTGTACATGCGGCTCCGGCGCTATGAAGAGGCCCTTCTCGCCGCGAGCGAGGCGTACGAACTCGCCGATAACCCCGCGATCCCGCTGAACACGATGGGACTAGCCCAGCGCGGATTGATGCGTCTCGATGAATCCACAGCATCCTTCAAAGAAGCCCTGGAAGAGGACCCTGACTTTGTCGAAGCGGCCAACAACTTGGCCATGAATCTGGCTTCGAAGAGGGCGTTTTCAGACGCGGAGGCGATGCTCCGAGAAAGCCTCGCGAAATCGCCGCTGTTTGCAGATACTTACAACAACATCGGGCTGATTTGTCTCTGGACTTCGCGGCTCGAAGAAGCGGCCGAGTTTTTCCAAAACGCGATTCGGCTGGATGCCACCCGCGCCGAGTTTGTCAACAACTTGGCGATCGTGATCTACGAGACGGGAAGAATCGAAGAGGCCTTGGTGACCGCCGAGCAGGCCCTCACACTTGCGCCCGAACATCCCGAGGTCCTCAACACCCTCGCGGGCATCTACCGCGAGGTGGGCAGGATGGACGACTCGCTCAAGGCCAGCGACCAGGCACTTTCGATTGTCCCGAATGCCTTTTCGTACTATTACAACAAGTCCACCACGCTTCACCTGTTAAATCGAATCGATGAGGCTTTGGAGAACCTAGAGAAAGCCATACAGTTGGCGCCTGACGATGGGGGGCTCCATATCTCGATGGGTTATAAACTCATCGAGCGCGGGGATGTTGTGGCGGGGCTGGAGCACCTTCAGCGGGGCTTGCGCGAGGTGAGCGCTCCAGAAGCCTACAGCAGTGTATTGCTCGGGGTGAATTACCTCGAGAGCTATGCTCCCGAGGAGATTACGAAGTTGCACCAAGAGTGGGGAGCCATGCTGGCGAAATCTGTCCCCGCCGATGATTTTGCGTTTGGGGTGCGGACCGATCGAAAGAAGCTACGAGTCGGTTACCTTAGCCCAGATATTCGAACGCACTCCGTCTATTTCTTTGCAGAGCCGATTTTTGAGCATCACAACAAGGATGAGTTCGAGGTCTACTGCTATTCGGGCGCGAAGCGACCGGATTCTAAGACTCTCCATGCAAAGGTTCAATCCGATGTGTTTCGCGAGACCTCCGGGCTGACCGACCAAGAGCTTCTCGATCTCATCCGACGAGATGAAGTCGACATCCTCGTCGATCTTGCCGGGCATACATCGGGCAACCGGTTGCAGGCCTTGGTCAAGCGCGCCGCCCCCATCCAAGTGAGCGGGATTGGGTATCCGTGCACCACCGGGTTGCCAACCATGGACTATCGTTTCACCGATTCTTGGTGCGATCCCGCCGGGACAGAGCACCTGAGCACCGAGGAACTGGTCCGACTAGATCCTTGCTTTTGGGTGTATTGCCCGCCCGCAGGGTACGACGAGATTGCGCCGACTCCGGCTGTGAAAAACGGGTTCTTGACGTTTGCGACGATCAACAACTTTGCGAAAGTGCAGCCCGGCGTCCAAGATTTGTGGGCGGAGATTTTGAACGCTATTCCCAACAGTCGACTGATCATGCTTTCTGCCGGAACGGGGAGTAAAGTGGCGGTTCAGGGGGTTCGTGAGAGATTTGAAAGCCACGGCATTGCCGCTGATCGACTCGACCTGCGTGGGTCTGTGGCATTTGACAAGTTTATGGGCTTCTTTGCCGAAACCGATGTCGTCCTGGACCCCTTCCCATTCAACGGTGGGACGACGACCTGCCACAACTTGTGGATGGGTTGCCCGACTTTGACCTTGGCCGGGGGCATGCACGCGGGGCGCATGGGGGTGAGCATGATGAACAACGTGGGGCTTCCTGAGTTCATCGCCCAGTCGAAGGCTGAGTATGTCGAGATTGCGAAGCGACTCGCCGGGGATATCCCGTTCCTTCAATCGGTGCGATCATCGCTCCGCGAGAGAATGGTCGCGAGTCCGCTCCGAGACGAGATCGGCTATGTTCGGCGGCTGGAATCCGCCTACTGGACGATGGCGAGAGCAAAAGGTTTGCGCTAAAACCTGGGGCCCACGCCAAACCCTTTTCCTCTTAGTTTCTCCGCCCCCCGGGGCGGAGAAACTAAGAGACGTATGCCCCCCAAAGGGGTGGTGCGCAGCAGACAAGCTGTTTTGTCTTGACGAAAATTCTTGTCTTTAGTTCCAAATCATCTGATCATGTCGAACCCTTGACTCGCCTGAGGAAGAAGGCACCGAGGAGCACATACACCGCCGCCAAGATGAAGAGGGCGACGTAGCCGCCATGTTGGTATCGAAAAACGGTTTCTCCATCGACCAGAGTCTTGGTGACGCCGCCGCTTTCGATGGCGTAAGCGGCGATGGGGGCAGAGAGCGAGGTCGGCAGGGTCATGGCCACGTGCCAAACCGCCATGTCTTTTCCGGCGTCTTCCAGGTTCGGCAGAACATCGGTACCGAGAGCCCAATCGACGCTGTAGTACGCGCCATAAGTCGCTCCGAACAAGACCGCCGCTGCGATCGCAAGCGGGAACGAGACAATCGCCGCAAAGGCGACGCAAACGACGCCCATGAGAGAATTTGCCCAGATCACGGTTCGCTTTCGACCGATTTTGTCGCTCAACTTTCCGCCGAAATAGCCCGCGAGGGCGGCAGAGATGAGCACCACCGCTCCGATGAGGAGCGTTCCCGTGGATACATCGGAGGGTTTCAGCACATCCCCGACAAAGAACTTAAGATAGGGTTGCACCGTGTAAAAACCCATCACGACGAGGGCCCGCGTGATCCACACCCACCGGAAATCGGCACTCTTGAACGGCTCAAGTAGAGACCGAAGGTACTCCGCGAATTTTGGCATGGGGATGACTTGAGTCAAGGGAGTCTCTTTCACGCCCCGAATGGTCACGATGAGCGCATGGATCAAGGCGCCAGCAAGGAGCCCGTACAGAATCAAGAGAGTCGTTGCTCCGCCGCTGAGAAACGCCCCGAGCACCATCCCGATGAGGGTTCCGGACTGAGACATTACCGCCATCCAGCCACTGGCGCTCCCGCGGTCCTCGACCGGCACGATATCGGGGATCAGACCACTATAGGCGGCGGTGGCGACGTTGTTTCCGAGGTTGGTGAAGAAGAATGCGCCAATGAAGAGCGGAATGCTGCTGAGGCTCGACGAGATTGCCAAGCCCCCTATGCCCAACACGCAAAGAGCGGTGCCCCAAAGGATAAAGGGTCGGCGTCGCCCCAGGGGGTGTCGGCATCGGTCGCTCAAGGGGCCGATGAGAAGAGGAATGACCACGGCGGCGATGCTCCCGATTCCCAGAGTGATGCCCGTGAACCTCGCCTTGAATTCGGGCGCCATGCGCTCCATCTCGTTTTGGACCACGAACGTCATGAGGGCCCCCCACAAGATGTGGCTCGCCATCCAGTAGAAAGCTAGCCGGAGTTGATCCAGATTGGTAAGCCTCGGTCGATCGGGGGCCATGCTCATCGTCTCAACATCATACACCGCCGGGGCGAATCCCAAACGAGGTCTGATCCGTATTCAGCTATGTGAGTATTGTGCTGGGAATCATTCTTATCGTTGTGGGGATCATGGTGTCCTCGGGATCTCGCCGTGCTGAACAGCCGGAGGTACGAAACACTTCTGGAATCCTTTCGAAGATATTGATCGGAATCGGGGTGCTGCTCGCGCTTTCTTCCACGATAAAAATGGTCCCTCCGGGCCAAATTGCGGTGGTGACCACTTTTGGCAAAATTAGCCCCCGACCGCTGGAGAGCGGAGTTCACATTGTGAACCCCTTTAGCGACCTCGTATTGCTGTCTAGCCGGACGGAGCAGTACACGATGGTTTCTCGCTCGGATGAAGGCGCGATTGGAGGAGACGATTCGGTGCGGACGGTCAGTCGCGACGGGCTTATCTTGCCAATCGACGTGACGGTGAACTACCGGTTGGAACCTTCCATGGCGCCCACCATTTACAAGAACTTTGGCGACATGGATGCCATCGTGGCGAAGATTCTTCGCCCGGCCGCTCGGGCGGCGGTGCGCGATGCCGCCGCCGGGTTCTCGGCTCAGGAAGCCTATAGTAGCAAGCGCGAGCAGTTGGGCGTGGCGGTGGGTCTCCTTCTGGACAAGTTCCTCGCCAACGTCGCGAGGTCGGAGTCGGGCAAGGCCAATTCTGGAGTCATTGTCCAACAGGTCCTCATCCGGAACATCGAGCTTCCTCAAAAGATCAAGGAAAGTATCGAGTCCAAGCTCGCGGCGGAGCAAGACGCCCTTCGCATGGAGTTTACGCTTCAGAAGGAGCGCCAAGAGGCTGAGCGAAAGCGGATTGAGGCTAAGGGTATCTCCGACTTCCAGGCGATTGTCAGCCAGGGCCTGAACGACAAGCTTTTGCAATGGAAGGGCATTGAAGCCACG
>CAZBXR010000071.1:0-11656 GCA_964496145.1 uncultured Chthonomonas sp.
CGCCCGGAGTCCCGAGGAGGAATCCGAGAAGCATGCACAAGAAACCAGCCCCCAGAGCTTTCAGCCGAATCTCTTTTGCCACAAACCAAAGGGCGAATAACAAGGCGACAAAGGCGATGGCGCCTGAATATTTGGTTCCTGCCGAGAGGCCGATAAAGAGACCACTGGCGACCGCCCACCGAACGATGTGGGGAGGATTTGCGGCCGAAGTCACCATGATCTTCACCGCGTAAAAGAGCCCTACGGCGAGCAAAAAGGTCGCCAACATATCCACCGTTTGAAAACGGGAATGCATGACGAGCGGGGGAGAAACCGCGACCATGGCGGCACCCATGACGCTCGCCCAAAGAGGCAACCAGAGCAGGAGCATCCAAAAGGTGACGGCCACAAGGCCTGCCCCGGCGAAGACGCTGATCCATCGCCCCGTGAGGTGCATGGTCCGAAGAGTTTGAATTTCCGCCTGCGGCCCCTCTCCGGCGGGGGCATAAAATGTCGAGACCTTGTTGGCAATGCTCAGCGTGGTTAGATAGAGTGACCCGTAGTTGTAAAAGTTGGGGTCGAGCTTCCCTTTCGCCACGTCGATTTGGGCGGAGTATCCCAGAACGATCGGTTCATCAGGGTGAAGACTGAACGTGTTCTTCTCGCTGGGGAGCCCCCATTGCATCCCGGCGATGCGGATGATGAGCGCCACCAAGAAAATGGCCCAAAGGATGGCAACAGACTTACGCTTGGCTCGCGGGGACGGAGATTCCTCCAGATTCATGGAGCTCATAGATTACCGCCGCGAAGTGAGAGACAAGTTCTGGGTCGTACAAACTGCCTTTCTTCGCATGGATGTGGTCGAAGGCAAAGGTCGTTCCAAATTGTTCTTGATGCCATAAGAAACCGGTGGTGAGGGCCACGATGCGAGCCTCAATAGGTGCGTTCGGGTTGTTCCCGTAGGGCGTGTGGTGGTCAGCGACGATCTCGGCGAGGTCTCGGATGCTCGGAACCTGGGCGATCATGTTGGCTCCCACCTTGGGGTGCTGTCGAAACCGCTCCGTCTCGTCGTCGGTCCATTCCTCGATGGGCTTGTTGTTGATAAGCTGATACGGCAAGCTGCAGAGCCCGAGGTCTTTGAGCCAAACGCTCATTTCAAGGCGCTCCCGAGAGTCATCCTCTAACCCAATCTTGTCGGCAAGGGCGAGGCTGAGCGAGAGCACCTCTTGAGCTTTTCCTGCATGGGTGGGGTACCGGAGTTGCAGGGCCCGAGAGAACGCCCGAAAAGAGGTTCGATATCGCCGCGTGAGTTCATGAGGGAGGTAAAGCTTGACGTACCAGAGCAAACCCGCGCCCAGGAGAGCGCTCCCGATGAGAAACGTAGTGACAATGGTCTTTTCCGTCATCAGTAGCCCTCCAGGACAGTCTCTTTGAACGCAAGGACGACTTCCCCATCAAACTGAGTTCCAGAGCATCTTTCCAGCTCTTGAAGGGCCTCTTCGAAGGACATGGGTTCTCGATAGGTTCGCTTTTCACCCGGGAGTCCCCCGCCCACCATGGCATCGAACGCATCGGTGACAGCAATGATCCGACTTTCGATCGGGATGGAGTCTCCGGCGAGGCCGGCGGGATACCCGTTTCCATCGATCCGCTCGTGATGGTGGCGAATCCACTCGACAAACGAGGAGAAGGTATCGCACTCCGAGAGAATCAGCGCCCCGAACTCAGAATGCTGCTTTACGTGGGCGAACTCTTCCTCGGTGAGCTTGGCGGGCTTGTCGAGCACTTCTTCGTCGATCGCGATTTTGCCGATGTCGTGGAGGATGGCCGCTTCGCGCACCATGCGTGCCCGCTGGCTGCTCAACCCTATCCGCAAGGCAACTCTTTCTGCGAGCGACGCCACGCGCTCAAGGTGGCCGTGGCTGTACGGGTGGGCCCTTTGCAGCATGAGCATCAGCGCGACAATGGTTTCATGGTAGTGCGCCATGATCTGGCTCTTGTATTGGAGAGCCGCCCGCATGCACAAGATCGGCCAAAAGAGCACCGGGAGCAGGAAGGCATATTCGGGCCGAGCAAAAATAGGCCCTGGAGCACTGATGAGAACGAGAGTGGCCGTGACGATGAAGGTGATACTCGGCGGAAGTGCTCCCCCGAATCCCCTCCCCACCCATCCAAATCGTCGGACGAGATACTGAAGGCAGAAGTGCCCCCCGAGAAGCGAGCCGACGGCATATGCAGAGGCGAGCACGCAGCTCTCCAGGGCTCCCTGCACGGGTAGCTGGAGGGCCGCAAACAACAGGAGCGTGCCCGCGAGTGCCCCGGCGGTCGCCACGATCATGTTGAGCAGAAACCGCGTCCTGTCAATCATCTCGCGGGAGCGGTGGGACAGCCAAAGCAACGATGCCCACGAAACGAGAATTTCCACCCCTAAGCTCACAATGGGGCCGTGAGTGATCGCCAGAGTTGCGACAAAAGGCAGAGAAACGGTAACCCGGAGCCGAAGTGTGGAGAGCCGGACAGGAAGAAGTTCCGCAGCAAGGATGAGGGCGGCGAGGATCGGGAGGGCCCACGGGCTGAAATCACCCCCGAATTTGAGTTGAGAAGAGATGATCCCTAACAGGACAATGCTGCCTGCAGTGAGAGTGACCGGAACAAGGAGCGGCCGCTCCTTGTGGCTCAACGAAAGTGCACTCATGCCTCGACTGTAGGAACAGACGAGGCATGAGCACAATTCGCCGCAACCTTAGCGGTTCTTCATTTCGCCCGCGACTTTGTACTCGGCCGGTACCCAGTGATACCCACCCTTTGCGAGGAGTACCTTGCGCTCGGCGCTGATCTCGGCGTGGATGATGTTCGCGGCGTTGAGGCCGCTGGCTCCGCTCGATGTCGCGGGATCGATCCCGTACACCACGTCGATCGGCACGCCGGAGCGAGGCGGTCGCGTAAACTTCACCGATCCCCCGACCAGAGTCCCCCACTTGTCGTCGTTCCAGTCTTTCGTTCCTATGAGGAACTTGGGCTTGACAACAGAAAGGTCGGGAGTGGCTCTGAGGCCAAAGATCGTTTGAGAATCATTTCCAAGGAAGCTCTCCGTGGCCTTATACACCAACGTCATCTCGTTGACGTTCGCCACGACGGTTCGGTCCCTCTTCAGTTCCCCTTCCACACCATTTTCGACGGTGGCTCGGTATTTCACCAAGGCTTCCTTCGATTCCCCTTCGGGAACCTCGACGGTGAAGACCACGACCTCGTACTTGAGTGGGTCGCGGACTCCTTTGTCATCAAAGATGGGGAGTTGGAGGATGAGCGTCGTGTCTTGATCGCTCGTGTACTCCCCGGTCGCGGTCGGATATTTCACCAACGCTCCCGAGGCTTTTTGCAAATCGTTGTTGAGGATTTCGAGGCCGACCTGCGCCCGGCTTCCATCCTGAGTTTGAACATCCACCTTTTTCGCGACACGGCCTGACTGAAGGACGACAGCAAAGATGGTTCCCACGACCATGACGGTGATGAGGACGACGGTGAGAGTTTCGACAAGGGAAAACCCTCGCTTCTGCGTCCAATTCTGTTTTAGTTGTTTCCCCATTTTGCCCATCCACGCCAGGTTGGTGTCCCCGGCATGCAAATCTTATGTTCCACGCAAGACTTTCTGGTCGAAACGCAAAAATACTGGAACTGAATGGCCTCCATCTTCCGAATATCAGTTGAAGAGGCTGCTTCGCGTCTCCTAGACCTTTTTGTGCGTTCTTAGATGCCAATAGGGCAAAATGGGGAATCTAAGCACCACCCTGGAGATTTACTTGAACCAAAGATTAAATTTGTTTGCAATATCAATTGTCATTTTCGGCACCTGCTGCACCTCCAACGCTTTCGCGCAGCAACCTGCGGCAGAACCAAAAGCAGACGCAAAGCCCGCGGCGAAGACTGAGGAAAAGAAAAAGGACCCTAAGACTGAAGAGTTTGAAAAGGCAATCAAGGATTTGCCGAAATACGAAGGTGCCCTCACGCTTTATGTGAAGAAGAAGGACATCTTGCTTGAACTCCCCGAGGCGATGCTTGGGAAAGTGCTCTACGCCCAAGCGGCCATCCATTCCGGCGGATCGACCAACGCCCAATTTGGCTTGCCCGTAGGCATCGGCGACACCATTGACTCGTTCACGTTCCGCAAGTTTGGAGACGATCGAATTCACCTCGTTCGGCCGAACACGAAATTCCGATGGAACGAGAAAGACCCATGGGCGAACGCCAGCAAGCTCGCTTTCCCAGAAGCGATTCTCTCCGATTTCCGCATTGAAGTGGCCGACACGGCCAACAAGCGCATTCTCCTCAACATCTCGTCACTTTTCAGCGGCGATCTCTTCCGGCTCAACGAATTTATGGGATTCGCCCTCGGCGGAACCTATCTTCCAGACCGAGAAAAGAGCGGCATCGACAAGGTGTTTGGCAACAAACAATTCACCACGGTTCGCATGAACCAGCACTACATGGCTGGTCGCGGCGGCGGAGGCATCGCCGACATTTTGGCCCAGTTCCTCGGGGGCGGAAGTAGTAACCTGGAAGACAGTCGTTCTGCACCAGTGAAGATCACCTACACCCTGTACTGGCAGCCAGAAACGAACTACCGGCCCCGACTCGCAGACGCTCGGATCGGATATTTCACCCAAGACTTTACGAACATCGGCCAGCGGTACATGGAGAATGACAAGACCACCCGGTACATCACCCGATGGAACTTTAAGGGCAAGAAAGACCCAAAGGCCGAACTCAGCGAACCGAATAACCCCATGGTGTGGGTCCTCGATTCCACGATTCCTGCGGATTGGCGAGAGAGCGTTCGGCGCGCCGTACTCAGCTGGAACAAGGCGTTCGAGCGCGTTGGCTACAAGAACGCGCTCCAAGTCATCGATCCACCCAAGGATGACCCGAACTACGATCACGCCGATAGCCGGTACAACGTCATCCGGTTCCCGATCACAAACGGTTACGATGGCGCGATCGCCCTGTTCCGAACCGACCCTATGACCGGCGAGATTCTGAATGCCTCGATCAACTCAGACATGAGTTGGATCTATCTTGGCAAGCGCGAACATGACCGACAAGTCATTCCTTCGAACAGGGCTCGTGAGGTTGGGAAGTTCTTGGCCACGGCCCCCGCGGAGTGCGACCATGACCACAGTCATGGAATCGCCGAGACCGTGACCGGTGGTCGAAAAGCGTTTGATTATCTGTGGGGCTTCAAGACTCCTGAGGCAGATGTTCTGGCGGCCGCTCGGAAGCAGTTTGGATTTACGAATACTCAGTGCGAGTATGAGAGCCAACTGGTTCAGCGAGCCCAGCGAGATATCGCTTTCCTTCAATCCTCGGGCCGCATGGTTGATCTGAAGACCTACACGGAAGAATTGGTTTCTCACGTCATCGCTCACGAAATGGGTCACTGTCTTGGTCTGCGACACAACTTTGTGGCGAGCACAAGCCACGATCTTTCTGACTTGGCCAACGTGGAGTTGCTCGATGCAGAAGGAATCTCGACCTCTTTGATGGATTACACGCCGTCGAATAACGTCGCGATTTTGAACGGCAAGGGCCGATTCTATACCTGGGATCCGGGTCTCTACGACACGCTTGCCATTGAATATGGATACGCCCCCGTGACCGCGGCCTCGCCCGAAGGCGAAAAGAGCTCGCTCTCGAAGATTGCTGCGAAGACCGCGAGAAAGGGCTATGAATACATGACCGACGACGACGCCGATGGGATCGACCCATTCGTGCGCCGCTTTGATCTCGGTCGAGACCCTGTCGCGTACGCCGGCACGGAGCTTGAGGTCGCGCGGAAGCAGCGAACCTTTGCGTTGAATCGATTGAACCGTCCGGGAGCCAGCCTCGCGGAGCGCAACGACCTGTTGTTGGCGAGCTATACGAATACCTTTGGAGCCTTGGCGGCGATCCAGCCGTTCTTCGGCGGTGTTCAAACCAGCCGTGCCTTCGTGGGCGACGGCCTCGGCCGCAACACCCTCCGACCCGTCGATCCCGCCGTCCAGCGGGCCGCGCTCCAGCTCATTTGCCGAGAGGGATTGAGCATGGAAGTCGTAGACTTGCCTGAATCTGTTCTTCAGAGCATGAACAAGTCCTACGATGGGGACGCGAACAGTGGATATGCAGCCCCGTTGCGAAGTATTTTGGGCGGACAGTTGATCGGTCTCGTGTCCAGTTCCTTGAGCGCGTACATTGGCGACCAGATATTGGAGAACGAGTTCAAAACGAAAAACACGAAGCCGTACACGCTTACCGAGCACTACGGCGGCATCATCGGAAAGGTCTACTCCGAAGTCGGCACCAAGCCTTCCATTTCTCCGCTCCGACGCGACTTGCAGCAGTTCACGGTGGACCTGTTGCTTGAGCAAGCCACGAGTGACGCAATCTCCTCGGACATCCGAGCCGTTGCCACCTCGACTCTCAGTCGATTGCGAACGCGATTTGTGGGAGCCATGAACGGAAGCGACGACATGACGCGGACGCATCTTGGAGACATGGTCTCGCGAATGGACCGAATGATGAACCGAATTCGGGTAGAGGGCAATTTTGGCGGCGGTGCCGCACAAGGTGGCCTGCCGTTCGATTTCTTCGGTCGAAAACCTCGCTGAAAATAAACTCCCGACGCCTGGTGCATTTTCCTATGCGCCAGGCGTCTTTCTAATTCTATGGTGACGCAACTCGAAACCGCGAACCAAATCCGCGACTCGCTGCGGGAGCATCTTCGCTCTGAAACGGCTCGGTTGCAGATTGGCGGGGCGGTCAATCAAGGGCACCGCAAAGAGTTTCGCTGGCCGCCCCGTCGGGTGTCGGTTGACTTTGGAGTCCCGGGAAGCGCCTTTCACCAAGAAACCGAGCTCAAAATCGGAGAGCACACGTATCCGATCGAGATAGCAGAATCCCAAGGATTCATTTTTGGGCGCGCCGAAACTCTTTGGCACGAAGCTCGCGGCCGGAAGCGCGAAGAAGTGCTCGCCTCGCTCGTCAAGCTGGCCGAGCCGCTCATCGAGCGCCGCCGAGGCATGGGGGAATGCCTGGGACTCCCTGGCGAGTTCACGGGATCGATGGATGATCTCAGCCCCTTGGACATGCTTAAGCTCCTCTTTGCCCGGGATCGAGACATCGCCCACGATGCCGCCGTGGCGATCGAGACTCACGCGAGCCTCCACGTTTTTGGCCCTAGTCTCATTGCAATCCTGTGCGAGCGCGAGCATCCTTATCGGCGCGGCGCCCAATGGGCAACCTTAGATCTTCTCGAAGACCTTCCCTCGTTTTGCGCCTCCCCCGAGCAGCAATCTGAGGCGATTGAGGCCATGAGGTCCCTTTTGTGGGACGCCACCGACGATTTTTGCCGCACGATTTATAAAGCCGGGGTTGTGCTTGGGGGCCATGTGTGCACCCAAGAGGCCGCAGAAGCATTGCTGGCCTGCCTGAACGCCCCGAGCCGAATTGGCCGCCGGGCGGCGTACCATGCGTGTTACCATCTCGTCGAGTGGCTTCCAAGCTACCGCGAGCGAGTGGTAGAGGCCCTTCAAGCCAGGATTCCGGTGGAGCCGGAGCCGGTGCTCGTCGACTACCTGGGCGCGATGAGCCGCGATATTCGAGAAGAAGACTTGGATCACGTCGCCGATCCTGTTTTTCCGGACGAAGCCTAGTCTGGGGCAATCAATGGAGGGTGTCGACCGGCACATCCAAGCCCGGAAGGGGTTGGTCCGCAGGGCTAGAAATCGGTTCTTGAACCTCGATCGCCGGGGGAGCAAGGCTGAGATTTAAGGCTGGGAGAGACTCCAGATCCTTCAAGTTGAATTGGTGGAGAAACTGCTGAGTGGTCCCGTACAGCGTGGGGCGCCCCGGGGTCTGCTTCTTCCCTACTTCTTTCACGAGGCGGCGCTCCACAAGCTGCCGCATCCCATAGTCACTCTGTACGCCACGAACCGCTTCGATCTCGGCAAGGGTGATAGGCTGCCGATAGGCTACGATGGCCAAAACTTCCATCACGCTCCGGCTCAGACGATTCTGCTGTGGTTTCACAAATCGGGCGATGAGCGAGGCGTACGCGGCCTTTGTGCAAAGCTGGATTCCGCCGGCGATGTGGATGAGCTCCAGAGACCCGGTGGTCTCCAGACGCCCCCCGAGGGTTCGGATGGCATCGCGCACTTGGGCCTCTGTGCAATCCATCACATCGGCAAGATGCGCGATCGAGACAGGCCGATCTGTGACGAAGAGGATGGCCTCGAGCTGATTGGCGAGAGTCAGACCCGCCCCTCCCCGCTGGCAAAGTAGACCTCTTCTCCCTCGACCTTGACCCTGGCTTGCCCGAGTCGAATGAGCTCGAGCAAGGCGAGGAACCACCACACGATCTCAGAGCGGGTGAACTCACCTACGACGATGTCTTCAAGGCGCGCAAACTCGGACGGGAGCTCGCGGGCGACTAGGGCCATTTGATCTGCGAGAGATCGCCGTGGTTTGCTTAAGATCTCTGGTTTTTCGGGCACGGCTCGCCGGAGCAATCGCTCCAGCGCGCGGGCAAGATCACCCGATGTGACCTCGGTGAGGTCATAAGGCAGTTCGTACACCACTTCGCTCGACGGGCTGCGGAAGAAGTGATGGGTTCTCGATTCGTGCCAGGACTGCAGTTCTGACATTGCAAGCTCGAATTCTTGGATGGTCGGCACGTACTCAAAGTCACCGCCCTCATCGGCCATCTCGGGCTCCTCTTCCTCGGGGCTAGGAAGCAAGAGCGAAGCCTTTTTCTCAAGAAGGTAACTAAGGGCGACGAGAGCAGAAGCAGCCAGTTCGAGGTCTTCCCCACATTGCTCAAGAATGTAGGCGTAGTAGGCCTGGCAGATGGGGACCAGAGGAACACCCATGAGGTCCACCTTGTGCTGGCGCACACTTTGGAACAACATCGCGAGAGACCCAGAGAAGGCCTCACACTGGACCTCTAGCGGGGGGACAGACCCCACGCCCAGTGGCCCGACGACTGACTCAGACTTTTCTACTCCCTTCACAAGACGAAAATACAGACGCCCGTCAGGGGTCAGGTGATGCCAAGGAATCGACCTCTTGGCCGGAATTCCTAAACGATTTCTTTTATACGTTTGGATAGAAACGCAAGTTGTGATACATAGAGACAGTACAGCTCAAGCGTTACACGGATCATTGTATAAGGTATATCTTTTTTCAATAAAGATATACCTACCGATATGTTGTAGTTTCTGCACGATTCCTCTCTGTGCAAGTTTCGAACATGTTGCAATTTAGGTAAGTTTTTTCACTGATCTATAGAGCTTTCTCTTTTTCTGGCTCAATATCATCGTAGGTCAGGTGACCTCCGATCGCTCTGCATGCCTTGGGTTGATTCTTTGGCCAAATCGCAGCCCTCTACCCCTCTTCCGCCCTCAACCGAATGCCCCCATGGTATGCTCAGATACCTATGAGGTTAGGGGCAAAGCCGAAGCCGATGGCGTACAGCGGGGCATTTACGCAATGCGCGAAATGCAAGAAAACCCTGTTCAAAAAAGAGTTCGTGCAGAATCTTTTCGTCTGCCCTTACTGCCAACACCACCACCGCGTGACGGCGCAAGACCGGATCGAGATCACTTTTGATGAAGGGTCGTTCGAGGTCTTGGATACCGAGGTCGAAAGCGTTGACACTCTGGCCTTTCCAGACTATGCCGAGAAACTGTCCGGGGCCATCGAAAAGCTCGACCGAAATGACGGCACTCTCTCGGGCATGGCGACCCTCGACGGCTTAAAGGTCGCGACGGCTGTCGCCGACTTCTCTTTCATGGGCGGATCAATGGGTTCGCTCGCCGGAGAGAAAGTGACCCGAACCCTCGAGCGGGCTGCCGACAATCGGTGCCCAGCGATCATTTTTTGTGCAAGCGGCGGCGCGCGGATGCAAGAGGGCCTGCTGAGCCTCATGCAAATGGCGAAGACCACGGCCGCAGTAGAACGATGCCGCACGGTCGGGGCACCTTACATCAGCGTCTTTACAGACCCCACCATGGCGGGCGTTTTGGCGAGCTACGCGAGTGTGGCCGACGTCATCTTGGCGGAGCCCCGGTCTCTCATCGGATTTGCCGGCACCCGGGTGAGCAAACAAGCCCAAGTGGTGAAGTTGCCCGATGACTTCCAGACCGCAGAATGGGTCTACAAGCACGGATTCATTGACAAGATCGTTGCCCGACGAGACATGAGAGATGTGTTGTCCAGAATTTCCAGGCTCCTGATGGGAGGAATTCGATGAGCACACAGCACCCAAAGAGTTGGAAGGAATGGGAAAAGCCCCTTCTGGAGCTTGAAGACGCGCTCACGAAGCTCAAACTGCACGCGGAAAGCGCGCGCCCCGAAGATCGGGGGCGGATCGAAGAAACCATCGCCGAGAGCACCCGTCGCCGGGATGAGCACATTCGGAGAAAGTACGCAAATCTCAGTCCGTGGGAGAAAGTCTTGGTGGCGAGAGCCGAACCGAGGCCCTACACGCTTGATTACATTAGTCAGATTTTCTCGGATTTTACAGAACTTCAAGGTGACCGCCTTTTTGGGCCTGACAACGCGATCGTGGGTGGTCCCGCCATGTTCGGCGAGCACGCCGTCATGGTCGTGGGTCACCAGAAGGGCCGCAATATCCAAGAGCGCACCTCGCGCAACTTTGCGATGAGCAAGCCTGAGGGGTATCGCAAGGCGATTCGCTTGTTTGAGATGGCGGATCGTTTTGGCCTTCCGATTGTGACTTTTGTGGACACGCCGGCCGCCGACCCAAGCGTCGACAGCGAATCACGCGGCATCAGCGAGGCGATTGCCGCCGCGATGCTCGCGATGTTTGCGGTGAAGGTGCCCATCCTCAGCGTCGTCATCGGCGAGGGAGGATCGGGTGGGGCCATCGGCATTGGCGCCGCCAACCGAATGGCGATGCTAGAGCACTCTGTATATAGTGTCATTCCTCCCGAGGGATGCGCCGCAATTTTGTGGAGAGACCCGATGCTGGGCCCCGAAGCCGCAAGCGCTTTGAGACTCACAGCCCAATCGGCGCTCGAATATGGCCTGATTGATACAATTTTGCCGGAGCCTTTTGGCGGTGCGCATCGAAACCCTGGCGAAGCGGCTCAAACGGTCAAGGAATGGCTTGAAACCAGCCTCGCCGAGCTCCTTAAGCTCTCTGGAGATGAGCTGAAAGAGGACCGTTACGCGAAGTTTCGCAAGATGGGCAAAATCGCGGGCGTCTAGGATTCTTCTCTCGAAATCCACCCGAAGCGACAGGCGAGTAAATACGCCGCGCCTGCACCGAACGCGCCCATTAAGATGCCTCCCAGGATATCGAAAGGGTAGTGCATCCCCGCCGCAATGCGGCTGAAGCCCACGAGGAACGCCCAGGCGAAGACAGACGGGACAAGCCAACGTGGAGATTCCTTATTCACGCACAGCAGCCAAAGCATGAACGCGATGGCAAAGCTTGTGGTCGTGTGCCCGCTCGGAAAGCTGGACCGACCAAAGACCTGTTCGAGGGGCTGCGCAAAATCGTAGTTCGAAGGGCGTTGACGATCGGCAAACTTCATCACCGCAAGACGCAATAGCCCCGAAAACGCCCCGGCCCAGATACACATGAGCGCTTTATGCCGCCACTCTTTTTTCCATCCCACCA
>CAZBXR010000072.1:0-11588 GCA_964496145.1 uncultured Chthonomonas sp.
TTTAGGAGAGGTCATCATCGTGGGGCCCGACCGTGAGCGCAGCGCCTGCGGCCACAGTCTCACCATGCGAGACCCTCTCCGGGTCAAGAAATCGACCCTCGAAGGATTTGAAACCTACGCCGTGAACGGCGTCCCGACGGATTGCGTCAACATCGGCCGAGAGATGTTTGAAGTCGACTTGGTTCTTTCCGGCATCAATCATGGCCCCAATCTCGGCATTGATGTCACCTATTCCGGAACCGTCGCCGGGGCCATCGAAGGCGCTCTCAACGGCATTCGGTCCATCTCCGTCTCTCTTGCCCTCTTCGTAGAAGAAGCCCCGATGCACCTTGAGACGGCTGAATCTTGGCTTCGAGAAAATCTCGGCTGGATGACCGAACTGGAGATCCCCTCAAACACCTTTTTGAACATAAACATCCCGTCTGTACTTCCTGAAAATCTCCGGGGGCATCGATTTGTCCCCACCGGCGAGCGAGTGTACGAAGATCGAATTGAGCGGCGAGAAGACCCGTGGGGACGAGTGTATTACTGGCAGGGCGGAGTCGCCAGCATGATCGACGGTCAACCAGGAACCGACGTGGAGGCCATACGAGAGGGCTTTGTTTCCATCACCCCGCTCTCGACCGATTGGACGGACCGCCAGGCCCTCGCCCGGCTTCAAGAACTCGGGAATCGCGCCGCTACCCAATAACCGTCCGCAGATCCTTCTTTTCCTTCGCCTTGTTCACGCGCCAGATGAAGGCATCGAGGACATAGTGCGTCACCTGGGGCATGGTGAGCAGCGGTACCAACAGCGTCAACACAATCGCAGGCGGCTGCAATGACACCGAACCAAAGATTCCGGGGCTCTCCTTCCACACCATCCAATCCCACAACCCTTCTTCGAAATAGGCCAAGGCGAAAAGCACCGCCAGATAGACGGGCACATACTTCAGCTGGAAAAATCTCAGGAATCGATTCCCTACTTGCTCGGGCCGCGAGCCCTTTCGGTATTGATAGATCCAAATGAGCGCCATGTAGGGCACCCCGTGCGAGACGATGTTGATGAGCGTAAACGTGAGGTCGCCGTTGAACAGCAAAATGCCTGTTCCCCACGCCCCCGCCGTAGCCACCAACAAAAGAACCTTTCCTAGGTTCAGCGCCTTGCGCTGGAACGCATAAAACGCCTCCTTGCCCAAGAATCCCACCAGGCACCCTATATAGAGGAATCGGCAGACCTGTTCCGGCCATGTCACCGGAATTCGGATGACCTCGAAATTCTCGAACCAAGTGAAATCGCGGCCGTAGGTGTGCCAATACACCAGTGGGTACACCGTCGCCAGATAAATCGCCGCCTGATCCAGACGGCAATCCCATGTGCGGGTGGGCTCTCCCCGCCGAAACAGCATCATGAACCCATATTGCTGCCGCACAAAATGGTAAATGGCCGCATAGGCCACACACGACCAAAATGCCCCCATGCCCCACAAGGCATAGATCGCCACCCCCACCCCCCAACTGAGCACCGGAACCGTGAGATACAGCGTCCTTCGGCGCGCAAATTCCTCTCGGTCGAAATACGTGCGAAACAGCGAACTGTACACGTGCGCCACATCGATGCCGAGCACCAAAAGGATCCACAGCCAGGCGGGCGCCTCGGACATCGCTTCGATCTGATGCCCAAACAGCAGCACAACGCAAGTCACCACCACGGGTGGCCCAATGATCGCCGTGAGATCGAACTTCGGCGAATAGATCCAGGGGGTGGTGACTCGCATGAACTTATTTCACCGGGAGAAACAGATCGGTCACCAGCTGGGCTGGCGGGGTGCTTTCGGGGTCATTCACATACACCTCGTAGGCAGGCACATCGGCCAAAATCTTGTGCCCCATGGCCCCCTCGACCTGGGCGATGAACGCCGGCCAAACCCGCACCAAATCTTCATAGGGACCCACATATTGAGTCTGAGCGTAGTTCCCCGCTTGAATGCTCCCAAACTCGAACCCGGCGGGCAGGTTATCGGGCAAAAAGCTGGCCGGAGCCTCGGCACACGCCGCCGACCGCAGCTGATTCGCAGGCGTGAACTCGGGATTGTCGTAATAGATTCCGATGCTGCGCGTGGCGGGCACATCGTTCGCTTCGATCCAGGTCCACAGAGTCGCAAACTTGTCGCCGATGGCCTCGTAGGGCCCGGTGTGGCGAATCATGATGATGGGGATAGAGAGTTGATATTGAACGTCGACTTTCATGGTTTATCCTTGCTTTACAGGTTGAAAATAGTGAGGCACGAACCGGGCGAGATCGTTGGTGATGCGCGAGGAAGACTCCCGGATGCCCATGCCGCAGGCTTGGCCATCGACCACCCAACTGCCCACGATGGGATGGTTTCCATCGAAATTCGGCAGCGGGGCGTAGTCTTGGTACACAAACCCCGAATCGGCATACGGCCCCTCCGATTCGATCTTCCCTTCGGGAGTCTGGAGAGTCACGTTCGAGCCCTCGCGGCCGAGCATGGCTTTTTTTGCAAAATGCGTCAGATGGCGCGGGCCGTCGGCATAACACGCCAACAGGTTTTCGTGACCCGGAAACAGCTCCCACAATATGGGCAAGATGCCCTTGTTCGAGAGAACCATCTTCCAGATGGGCTCCATCCAGTGCATTTGGTCATAGGTCTCTAGGGCGCATTTGCCGAATTCCTCGTGCAGCATGTACTCCCATGGATAGAGCTTGAAGATGGATTCAATTTGCCGAAAACTCTTGTCGAAAAACACCTTGGCCTCGTGTTCCCAGCGAATTTCTTGCATGGTGAGCATCGTGGTGTTCAGTCCCGCCTCGGTGGCGGTATCCATCATCACGGCGGTGGTCATCAGGTCTTCTAGCCAATCGACACACGCAAAATGGACATGGCCCGAGGCAAAAAAGCCCTCGGCTTTCAGGTCTTTCCATTTCGCCACCAGAGCATCCCATATCCAATTCCACTGATCGGCGTGGGGGTGAATCTCTTGCAGCCAATGCCACTGCACCACGGCCGCCTCGAGCAGCGAGGTCGGCGTGTCGGCATTGAACTCGAGCATTTTGGGCGGATGCACGCCGTCGTACACCAGATCAAACCGGCCATACAGGGCGGGAGGATCGTTTTCCCAGGCGCGAATGATGGTTTCGTGCGCGATCTCGGGGATACCGAGTCGGTCGAAAGCGCGGTTTTGAATGACGAATTCCACCGCCTCCATGCAGCATTCGTGGAGGGTGTTTGTGGCTTGTTCGAGGGTGGCTATCTCTTCGGGTTCGAACTGATAGGCCGCCGATTCGTACCAATAGGGTTGGTCTTCAAAGGTGTGAAAGAGCAAACCGAGTCGTTCGACTTTGGCTTGGGCATCGGGGCGTGGAGAAATGACTTCTCGGCGCATTAAGCTCCGAAAGAGCCGCCCGTGGTTCCGAATCCGCCGTAGCTGGAGCTTCGCACGGTGACCCACCGTGCGCCGGCGACTCCGCTCGTGCAGGCCGAACTCGGCAACACCTTTCCGGTGGCGTCTCGGCACTCGCGCCGGGTAGACGAACACCCGCTCACGGTGACCAAACTCGCGGCGAGCGCGATCACCATCGTTGCTGGAACTGCCGTTGACTTCTTCATTTTCAAAAATCCAAGAATAGTTTACGGGATAGACGGCGCCAGGTTGCGGTCTATCGCGCAAAAAGTATTGATGAGGTTATTCTGACCCGGTTCCCGGCCGTAAGTCAAAGCCCGGTGGGGGTCAGGGAGCGTTAGGCCTAACTCAACCCATCGGGAAGCCCATCATCGTCCATCAAGAATAAGGTTCAGATCACCCTTGGGCGTTTTTCGCTTCCTGCGTAATGGGGTAGCAAAAAGGAACTCTACAGCCACTCGACCTTTGCCACTACTGCATGTCCGCAATCAAGAAGTTACGTCCAACCACTGCAGCAGCTTCGCTAAGGTAACCTGGTTAGGCCTCCGATCGGTGCTTCGAAACGGTCGCACAAAGCAGGCCATCATCAGGAGAAGGTCTAAGAAAGTCATGCACGCAGTAGTCAATCCCGTTGATAGCGTTGTTGAGGATCAATATGCGCGCCTCCTTTCTGAATTCCGTGACACAGGCGCCCCTCGAACAGTCAATTTCCGGGATCTTGTTTCGCTGCCCGGCTATCCAGAACGCTTCACGCACCTCATTCATCCATATCCAGCCAAACTACTGGCTCACATCCCCAACTTCTTCCTTGCAAACGCAAACTTCTCTAGGCCGGGGGACACGGTTCTTGACCCCTTTTGTGGTTCTGGTACAGTTCTTTTGGAAGCTCAAGTCAGCAACCACTCTGCCGTTGGTATCGACATCAATCCTCTCGCCGTACTCGTGTCAAGGGTCAAGACCACGTACATAGACCCTGTGGTACTTCGATCTGAACTTGGACGAATACTGATCGAAGTTGGGCATTTGAGAGAACCATCTCAGGTGCCCGACGTCGTAAACTTAGAGTATTGGTTCCTACCCGAGATCGTGTCTAGCCTTGCACGCCTCAAGGCGCAGATTTTGCTTAACCCTAATTGCAGTGTAAGAGAATTCTTCTTGGTTGCATTTTCCTCTCTGATTAGAAAGGTCTCTTTAGCTGATCCAACGGTCTCTGTTCCGGTGCGCCTTAATCCGTGCAGACTAGCAGAAGGAACCAAAAAGCGAGCCAATGCTGAGCGCTTCCTTTCCTCACAGCAGGATGCGCACATTCCGACTCTTTTTGCGAAGATTGCTGAAACCAATATTTCACGGATTGGCAAAATCACAAAAAGAGACGGGGCTGTCAAAGCTGTACTTGCAGATTCAAGGGTTCACGAACTCCCAGAAGAAAGTGTGGACCTTGTAATTACATCGCCACCCTATGCTGGTGCCCAAAAGTACATCCGAGCGTCAAGCTTAAATCTTGGCTGGATAGACCTCGCTTGCTCAACTGAACTCAAAAACCTGGATCAGAAGTCTGTCGGCAGAGAACACTTCCGAAAGAAAGAGTTAGACGCGCTCCCCAGACTCGCTACGGCATACGCGAGGAGCTATGTCGACTCTCTCAAAGGCCTTAACGCTGTAAGAGCTAAGCTGGTGGCCGAGTACATTGTCGATTTGGAGTCAGTCTTGACGAATTCGATTCGTAGCCTTAAATTGGGAAGGCACGCAATCATTGTAATCGGCAACACGACCACTTGTGGTCAAACTATGTTTGCAGACCAAGTGGTCACCTCGATAATGAACGAACTTGGTATGGAGCTGGAACTCCACTTGCTCGATGGGATCAAGTCACGGGGACTGATGACGAGGCGAAACCGAACGGCTGGTCTGATAGCTCAAGAGCATGTCCTGATTTATAAAAAAGCGAGACGCCGATGATGTTTCCGTTAGAAAATGAATCTCACCAAATTGTCAAGACACTGAATGCGTCAATATGGGAGCGTCGAATACCATATCCGCGAATCAACCTCTGGTTAGACAATTTTCAAGGGAGTGCACTAGCCGATGCTGCTGTGGAAAGGCGAGCGGCCCTATTCCTGTTGACTAATCTGTTGTATTTTGGCTCAAGAGAGGTGCGTCAGATGTTAGCTACTAGCTTTCACGCTAATGTGCAAAGGTCAATTGTTTCGAGGATATTGAGGTCCTCCGCGCTCTCGCCTTACAGCGGTCAGCTAAATGATGAAGTGCGGGCGCAGCTAGCTAATGTGAGATTTCTTGGGGTGGGAAATCCTTCCGAAAGCGGAACTCACTTGCTCTACTACTACCGTCAAGAAAATCAGCTCCGGAAAGAACTGTTTATTCATGCAGACCAGATTTTCTCACGTGATGCCTCTACATTGGCTGACCCCACGGTCGATTGGTATATCTTTTTGGATGATTTTTGCGGCTCAGGGGTTCAGGTCGGTCAACGACTCGCAACGCTCAGCGCGAGAATCAAAAGTATCTGCGCCACGAAAAAAGTGAGTTACCATATGCTTGTTGCTACTTCAAGCGGACTCGATGAAGTCAGAAAGATAAACTCGATTGACGATTACTCTGTTGTCCTGGAGCTAGACCCTTCGTTTAGGCTCCTTGGAGACAACTCTCGATTCTTGGCAGACTGTACCCAAGACGAAAGAGATGCCCTGAAAGGTCTTTGCTCCACTTACGGTCGGCAGCTCTGGCCTGCTCATCCGCTAGGGTACAAGGACTGTCAACTCGCAATGTCGTTCCATCACAATACTCCTGATAACAGCCTGCCCATCTTTTGGTGTTCCGGATCGAATCCAAACTGGTCTCCGGTTCTTGATCGCTACCTCAAGTTGGAATACACCTCATGAACAATCCGTTTGAAATCACGAAAGCTAGCGACTTCAATGATACTGAAATATCAGAGTACTTGGTAGATGGCTGGGGTACGTCTACTTTCGAAGAAGTGTTGAAACCGACGCAACCAATGCCAAAAGTTTTGTCAGGCGGTAAGGGCAGTGGAAAGACTCACTTAATGAGGATGCTGTCTTTCTCGGCAAAGAAGCAAGGTCGCACCCAGGCAGAGCTGCAGTCTAAAGTCAAAGAGGATGGATATCTAGGGGTGTACGTCCGATGTGATGCGCTGAACGGAACCCGCTTCTCGGGCAAGGGAAAGTCACAGGAAGATTGGTTCGTGGTCTTTTGCTTCAGCATGGAGCTAGTAATGGCAGTGCTAGCCTTGGAAGCAATTTCAACCTGTGTTGATACTTCCTCGCCAGAATCGAGATTGTTCATTGCTGCTGTTGCTGAGTTGTTCTCGAAGTCGCCACCAGCCAGCTTGAGTTCTTTTGAAGAGCTTCTCCAGTACCTAAAAGAGCTGTCTAAGTCAGCCGACTATGCGGTTGCGAACGCTTATCGACAAGAACGGCTTGAGGTTGATATTGTCTTCGGACCTGGTGCGCTTGCTTTTGGAATTCCGATTGCTTTTGCAGAGTGTTTTCCAGCCTACTCCCAATTGCGCTTCCTTTACCTTATCGATGAGGTTGAAAATCTGTCCGAGTCTCAGCAGTGGTTTTTGCAAGCTCTGATACGTGATCGTAAGGACCCATCATCAGTTATTCTTGGTGGCCGATGCTATGGCATCCGAACATACAGAATCGGCCCCAATGGGGAGGAGAATCGGCCCGGATCTGAATTCGAAGCCATTTCGCTTGATTCGCTGTTCAGGGAGAAAGAAAACGAGTATCGTTCGTTTATGCACCAGGTCGTCCAAAAGCGACTCATGTTAAAGGGATATCGAGAGTGTAACCTTCAGATCGCGTTTGAAAAAGAAGATAGCGCGGATCAGTTTAGAGCTGAGTCAGTCGAACTCGTTAAGAAGTGGGACGAAAGGGGCGAGGATAGGCTTTGGATCAAAGAGTTGAAGACATTTGTTGCGAGGCAACTGCGTTTGGCTGAAGCTTCTGGACGCATTGATGATCTGGTATTTTCACTTGAGTGCCCGTCGAACCCAGTACTTGAGAAGGTCAATATTCTTTCCTACTATCATAGTACCAAAGGTGTCCACGCAGAAGAAGATGCTAAGCGTATCGCAGCGGATATTGGTGCTGCTTGTTCGCAATTTCTTGATGGAGTAGGGCCGAAATGGTATAAGCAGAAGGTTAGCCACTTCGGCATTGACATGTATGCGCAGGTGCGACGAGCTTGCTCTGCTCCACAGCAGTACTTAGGCTTTGATTCATTCCTATCAATGTCAGAAGGTTTACCCCGTAACTTATTGACAATTCTGAAGTATATCTTTGATTGGGCACATTTTTACGGTGAGGAGCCGTTTAGAGGACAGCTCATATCGAAAAAGGCTCAGCAACTCGGTGTTTCGCAGGCCGCTGATTGGTTCTTCAAAGATGTAAGAGACGCAGGGCCAGATGGTGTTTCGTGCCGGAAGACAGTTGACAGGGTTTCTAGATTGTTGCGAATTCACAGGTACTCCGCGAAGCCGGTAGAGAAGAGCGTTTCCTCGTTTAGCGTCGACCGCACCGTACTGTCCGAACTGAGTAGACGTCACCTTCAAGTAGCTCAGGATTGGTCCCTAATTATTTCCGGAGGAGAGCAGCGAGTAAGGAATGGAATGGGTGTGACTGATCAGTTCCAAGTAAGTGGGATGATTGCACCTAAGTGGGACTTGCCCATTGTAAAGGGAGGAACGATCCAACTGAGCAGTGAAGAGGCGGAAGTAATCTTCGACGGAAGTGGGGACGATGTTCGATTTGAACAGGTTGCTTCGCAATGGAGGACCCGCTACAGTCCGCAAGCACAAAGCAAGCCCACTAAAGTCAGAGGCACTCAAGTGCAGCCCTCATTGATTGATCACGAAGAAACGAACGAGGCTGTATGATTCCTTACGAGTTCTTTGAAGTCTCTCAACTCAGTCCGGAGGACGAGTGGAGTGCGTTGACTAACTATGATTTATTCATTAGCTCATATAATGGTTCGGAGAGGACGAGAGTTAGTTTCGAGCGAATAGCAGCATCTAAAAAAGTGTGGTTCCTCCTGTCTCACTTTGGAATTCCGATTCATGAGGTACCAGGGAATAGCGTAACAGTACCCCTAAATTGCTCTATGGGCGAGGGGCCGAGCATGCGCGAAGCGGTCAGAGCTTTGGGCATCTCGGAGTGGTCGGGCGTTCGCGTCTGTATAGATATCACAGGCTTTATAAAGCCTTGGTGTTTTTCATTGCTTCGTGAACTAGTAGATGCTGGCGTCAGTAACATAGACTTCTTGTATACGGAACCCATGCGATACCGAGACGGGAAGAGAACGAAGTTTTCTGGAGAGGTTGTCACCGAAGTTCGGAGTGTTCACGGATTTGAGGGGCATCACTCAGTAGATAATAGCGAGGATGTATTGATAATCGGTGCGGGCTATGATTTCGAGTCAATAAAATACGTTGCTGAATCGAAGGAACGGGCTAAGAAGGTTGTTGTTTTGGGTTTCCCGCCGCTCAGGGCCGATATGTATCAAGAGAACATTCTGCAGGCCTACGAAGCAGAACAAAGTCTTTCGATGGCTTTACAGGAACCGATATTGGCCCCAGCAAACGACCCTTTTATCACCGCAAAAGCACTTTGCAGCTACGTTCAGCATACGACATACACGAATCTTTATTTGTCGCCACTAGCCACTGAAGCACAAGCTCTGGGGTTCGCAATATTCTATTTATTGGAATGCAGAGATAAACCTGTAAGTATCTTGCACCCTTTCTGTGATAGCTATCCACCGAGTACGAGCATTGGTATGGCACGGGGTTGGATGTATCATCTCGTCATGCCGCCTAGAGCTTAATCCTATTCTGGTTCCGCAGTGCCGAGAGAAATGGATTGAGCGATGATTGGTAACAGCGAGTGAAGCTCGCTGACCGCGTCTCTCAAGTGCTGCGCGTATTTATAATGCGCGCCAGTACCCGTTCGCAACTCTGCTTCGTAAACAAACTTGTCCAGCGTCGTCGAGTGCGTGAACTCAAATTGATGGCCGAGCAGGATCCAGCCTGCGTAACTTGGCTCCTTTCGTGCCAGCCTCTGAAGTGACTCGTTTAGCTGCACCTTTCCAAAGTCTTCAATCTCCTGCGGCAGCAAAACACCTAGTCTCTCGGCCTCATCCTGTGCACAATAGAATCCCCTGGGTACCAGGGGACACCATTTTGTGCCGGTTCGGTGCCGATTAAGGTCGCGAATTTCTGCAATTGAGACAGCCTTCCACCCAAAGCGAATCAGCGAGCTGCGGACTGGCTCTCCGATGAACGCGTAACGATGTGAGTGGTTACTTAGAGCGGATGCCAAACCTGCGTCTGTAGCTCCACTCGGGAGTAAGACCTCTACTGAGGCACGTTCGGTAATGGGCTTATCGGAACTGTCTGAAAGCTTAGCCGCAGCTAGCACCGAGAAATGCTCTAACTCCTCCAATAAGCCGGCTGCGGTGCCAGTTTGCGTCACTGCATGCTTGATCATTCGAGGTGCTTCCAGCCGAAGCTGATCAACTAGAAGTTCGCCGAGTTGAACAGCCTCAGGATGATAGTGGGAGAGTAAGTACTGGCAAAGTTGTACCCAGCCCCTGGCTGACATCACTAACATCATGTTGGTGAGGGCACATACTGGCAAGAGGTATCGAGAGCGATCGAAAGCAAAGTTTCGTTTCATCCTAGACACTTGCTTCTGCGCTTTTTCAGATAGATCGCTAAGCAAGTACTCGGGAATGCGCATGACTTCGGGCCTCTCCGTAGCCACGCCCTCCCAGAATTCTAGCGCCTGAGCGTATAGGTGAAACGACTGCTCTAGGACGGAATACCAAGTTCGCTGGTCAGCTTCCGAGACAGAAAATGTCGAGGGTGCGGCTAGTCCATCAGACGCAAGTCTAACATACCGAGTTGAGGATTCTTGTCCTCCCGCAGTCGGGCACTGAGACCAGATAAGGTAGGCGAGCCATATAGAGACATCATCGATGAAGATGGATACGGGCACCATGTCTGCGATGGACTGGTGTCCGTAGTCAATCATTCTGAAGATTGAGTCGACAGATTTGTCTTGATTTTGAGGGTCAATCTTGGAGAGAATGGAAGCGAGTCCCTCATTGTTGCGAGAATATCGGGCTCCGCTTGCAGCAAGGAGTTCAGGTGTCAACTGAGGAGCCCCTGCCGCCACAGAAGCCTCGGATGCTCGGAGCGAGACTAAGGTTGCTTTCATAGGTTTGTTTCCATTGTACTTTCAGGGTTGTTAATTGCTCAGGCAAAAGTTACGTCACGGCCAACAGATTCCAAACTACCTGCTTCGCAGAGGCCTTCAAACACATCATGATATGGGAATTCTTAGGATCGTCACAAGAGAGCCCCAAGGAATTCCAACGGACAAGCAAGCCGTCATTCTTATGGGCTTACTTGAGCGCGGTGAAAAAGAGGGTATCAAGATAGAACGCAATCCTCGTTAGATATTGAGCGAGAAGAAGTACCCGACGACGACAACAGTCCCCTGCCCAACCCGCGCCGTCAAACGCCTTGTTTGCGGATCTTGATGCTTGATTTTTTGCCCGTCAGCGGAGCTGCCGGAGTCGTATTCTCGGTGGCACCGGCCTTGGGGGTGGGTTTGGCTTTGAGTTTCTCGACGGCGGCCTGGATTTCTTTTTTCGAGGGTCGGTGCATGGACCCAGAATACTCCATTTGGGCCCCTAAAACCCCTCTTTCAGTTCAAATTCGCTGGTTGAGCCACGCCCGGAGCGGACAATCGGCGGGTTCGGTGAGCAAAACCGGGGGCAAAGCCTCTTCCTGCCGCGCCCATCTCAAAATCTGGTGGGGCAACACCAAGGGTTCGACATCGAGCGCGGCGGGGTTCCAGACCGAACCCTCGGTATCGCCTAACCGCACGATGTGTTCCCTCTCTTGCAGCGCCTCGCGCACCAAGGCCTGCCCGCGTTCGATGTTCTCCGCCGCCGTGGTCACCGGCTGCGGGGCATTCTCTTCGAAATGCCAATCGAACGGTTTGAACCCTTCGGGTCGAGGTTCGGCGGGCGGCGCCCCCAGCTTCCCATAGCCATTTGCATCCATGCACAGCCACACCAGCGCCCCCGGGGGCAAGGCCTCTTCCATATCTGGCGCCATGAGAAGATGG
>CAZBXR010000073.1:0-11296 GCA_964496145.1 uncultured Chthonomonas sp.
AAAGTAGATTGATGTCACAAACTTCGTCGGTTTTCGCTATATCATTGTAGGGGAAAGTAGGCCTAAAACGACTCCTTGAAGAGTTTGAGGGACCTGCTGGAACCAAAACATATCGGATGACTGCCCGTCAAAGGGCAATTCAACCGAATGGGGAGTGTGAAAACTAAAAGTGAGCAACATACCGGAAGCGGTGTGCGTTGCGAACTGGGCTCGGCAATCTCAACAAGGAGACTTGACGAACATTGACCTGCTGGCTGCACATTTGCGGTCCGTCTTGGTCAAACGCTTCGTGCAACTCGGCGTTGGGGCAGAGCAAGCCCAAGAGCTAGCGCAAGACTGCATCATTGACGTACTAAAAAATATCGAGAAGTACGACGAAACCAAAGCGGCCATCGGAACCTGGGTCAGCGGCTTCGCAAGAACTGCCGTCAGAACTTGGCGACGAAGAGAGAGTGCCCGCTTCAGCAACGAGATCGGCGTGGAAATCATGCCCGAAACCGGTGTTGAGGATGTTGGAATCGCTGAACTCGAAGATACGATCTCAACGACCATCCGTCGGCTGAACGTCCTCGACCAAGAGCTGCTGAATCTGCGATTCAGTCACGGCCTTGACTTTGACGCCATCGCCAAAATGACGGATATGACTCCAGCAAACTGCCGGAAACGGATTTCAAGGTGCGTCGATCGCCTCCGCAGAAATCCGGAACTCAGGCTTGCCATCGGGCTCGCCGAGTAAAGCCTAGAACTTATACCGACCAAGACCACAACCCCAATCGGAAAAGTGAAAGGAGAGCAAAGTCAAGGGTTCTGACCACTGGGTCAGAACCCTTGATTCATTTCTAGCCTCGGTCCTCAGCGTCGGCGAGACTTCAACCGACGAGCCACGAGGCTAAGACCCGCCGCCAACCCCAGGAGGGTCGCAGGCTCGGGCACCGCCTCGCCACGAATCTGGAAACTCGTTGTGACAGGAGCCCATTCAAAAGTCTGCCCGGTGGCGACGGACCGTTGCAATGCGTTGCCATCGTTCGGCACTGGGGAAACCCCTACTGCAAACACCGCACTCGAGGCCGAGGTGCTCTGCAAGCCGTATTCGACCCAATAAGTCCCCCCAGAGAGTACGGGCACAAACGCCGCATCGGCAAGGATTTCCATGATCGGGCGCTGTCGGTTCGTGGGGTCTGACCCAGGGATCCGGAACGTACCCGTCCACGAGGCCGACTGAAACCGCTCGGTCGTGAAATCGCCGAATGCCGGCACCGCACCCGCCCCACTCGGATTTACGGTGTGAATGGCCACCCTCACCGATGTAAAGGTGTTCGGAGGCGGCGAGACCGTCGAAGTTGTGCTTCGGAACCCGTAAAAGGCAAACGAGTTGAGTTTCCACTGCTGCCCGGTGGGAACCGTGAAGTCCTCGATCACCCGAAACCCGGAATGATTGCACCCAATGTTCGAGGCGATGGGTCCCTGCGGAGTCTGGAAGACCGTCCACTCGCTCGTGTTGGCTCCCCCAAATCCATTCCCGACGCCCGTGACAAACGGGCCGTTATTCCAAAGGGTGGTGCCCCATCCAAAAGTTGACACACTGAAGGTAGCGAGCAACAAGCTCGCACGAAGGTTCATCATCATTTTCTCTCCTCTTCTGCGCGACGCTGCGCAAGAAAATGTATTAGTCCGAGTCGCTTCCGCCGCCAGGACTCGTGTAGTTGGGCGGCTCTTTTGTGATCCACACATCGTGGGGGTGACTCTCGCGCAGCCCGGCGTTGGTAATCTTCATAAACTCAGCGTTCGACTGGAGTTCTTGAAGGTTCTTGGCCCCGACATATCCCATGCCGGACCGCAGCCCCCCGATCATCTGGGCGACGGTATCAGAAAGCGCCCCTTTGTAAGGGACCCGACCCTCGACCCCTTCGGGGACAATCGTGCCTCCCTTCTCCTTGACCTGAAAATAGCGATCGCTACTTCCCTGTTTCATGGCACCGATGCTGCCCATCCCTCGATAGACTTTGTAGGCTCGGTTTCTATAAATCTCGATTTCGCCGGGTGATTCGTCGCAACCCGCAAACATGTTGCCCATCATCACACAATCGGCGCCCGCCGCAAGACACTTCACGATGTCTCCCGAAGACCGAATTCCTCCGTCGGCGATGGTCGGAATCCCTAGCTTCTTGGCTTCATCGGCACATTCCATCACCGCCGTGAATTGAGGCACGCCGACTCCGGCCACGACGCGCGTCGTGCAAATCGAACCTGCCCCAATGCCGATCCGGAGTCCGTCGGCCCCTACCGCGTGCAGGTCTCGCACCCCGTCGGCCGTCGCGGCATTTCCGGCGATGACCTTCAGGTCCGGCAGCTTCTTCTTCAACATCTTCACGCAGTCGATGACGCCTCGGCTTTGGCCATGCGCGGCATCGATCACGACAAAATCGGCCCCTGCTTCAAAACACGCCTTGGCGCGTTCGTAGGGCTCTCGGAGGGCACCAATCGCTGCGCCTACGGCCAGGCGACCAAACTGATCTTTCGTGCTACTGGGGTGTTGGATCACCTTCAAAATGTCCTTGATGGTGATCAAGCCAGTCAACTTCCCTTCCTTGTCCACGATCGGGAGCTTTTCGATCCTATGCTCGGCGAGGATCTCCTGGGCCTGTTCCAGGTTCGTTCCAGTGGGAGCCGTCACCAGCTTGTCTGCGGTCATGCGCTCGGTCACGAGCTTGGTGTAATTCGTTTCGAACCGAATGTCGCGGTTGGTGAGGATTCCCACCAGTTTGCCGGTTTCATCGACAATGGGGACTCCACTGATGTGGAATCGCTCCATCAGGTTGACGGCGTCTTGAATCGTCCGGTCGGGGGTGAGCTTGATGGGATTCGTGATGACCCCACTTTCGCTTCGTTTCACCCGGTCGACGTGCTCGGCCTGCAGGTCGATGGGCATGTTTCGGTGGATGACCCCTACGCCACCCTCGCGGGCAATGGCAACCGCAAGGCGAGCCTCGGTCACGGTGTCCATCGGAGCCGAAACAATAGGAGTCTTCAGACGGATTCCGGGCAGGAATTCGGTACTGAGATCGACTTCGGAGGGCAGGATGTCGGTGCGGCGTGGCACCAAGAGAATGTCGTCGAAACTAAGGCCCTCTCGGAAGTGCATATTGCAATTTATTGTGGCAGGAATGGAGGTCCCCGTGCCTCCGGTGTGAGAGCTTCCTTCCCCGCTACCCGTTCACCTCGGTCACTCTCACAATTCCCAGTATAAAGAAACGCCTCGTTTGTCCCGATTCTCTAGGTGAGAAGTCTGGGAAACATGCTCACTGGCGAATACTTTGTCCAAGAAGGACTGATTAGTGAAACCCAACTCCAAGAGGCTCTTGCAAAGCAAGGCGAGCTTGGGGGCATGGACCCCATTGCCAACATTTTGGTAAAAATGGGCTTCATCTCAGAGCGAGACCGAGTGAAATCTCTCGGAAATGTCTGGGGAATTCCCTTTGTCGATATCGCGCAAAAGATGCCGCACCCAGAAGCGGTCAACCTTGTTTCCCCTCAAATCGCGCGTCGATTCAAGGTCATCCCCCTTTTCGCCCAAGGCAGCAAGCTCCTTGTCGCCATGGCGAACCCGCTCGATATCTTCGCCATCGACGAAATTCGCATGGTGACAGGCTATGAGATTGAGCCTCTCATTGCCGTTGAAGAAGACCTAGACACCGCCCTAAACGCGATTCATAAGCCCGAAAACGTGGTGAATGAACAGCTCAAGGGCGTGATCCGCGATTTCGATGGCAACGTCGATATCAACCAGGCCATCGAAGAAGATGACGCGCTCGATGAGCTCACCGAAGATGGCCCCATCATCCGGCTGGCGAACCTGATTGTCCAGCAAGCGGTTCGCGACAAAGCGAGCGATATCCACATGGAGCCTCGAAAAGAGGAGATGGTCATTCGCTACCGAATCGATGGCGTGATGCTCGAGGTCATGCGATTGCCGAAAAAGGTGATCGCTCCGCTCACCTCACGCTTCAAGATCATGTCGAACATGGACATCGCCGAAAAGCGAGTCCCGCAAGATAACCGAATCTCGGCGGTAGTCGATGGGCGCGAATTTGACTTCCGTGTCTCGACCCTTCCCATGGTCACGGGCGAAAAGATCGTCATGCGGGTTTTGGATAAGGGCGGCATCAATGTCGGTCTCAACAAACTCGGCTTCTTGCCCCACAACCTCGCCATGATGGAGGACTGGGCCGAAAGAAGCTACGGAATCGTGCTTGTAACAGGGCCTACCGGTTCGGGTAAATCCACCTCGCTTTACTCTCTCATCAACCGAATCAACGACGGGACTTCAAACATCATCACCATCGAAGACCCGGTGGAATACGAACTCGAAGGGATCAATCAATGCGCCGTGAACAACCGCGCCGGAATGACCTTCGCGGCAGGTCTTAAGGCGATGCTCCGGCAAGACCCCGACATCATCATGGTCGGTGAAATGCGCGACAACGAAACGGCCACCATCGCCATGGAAGCCGCTCTCACCGGCCACTTGGTTCTGAGCACTCTGCACACCAACGACGCCCCCTCGGCCCCTACCCGACTGATCGATATGGAAGTGGAGCCATTTCTTATCTCAAGCTCGCTCGTGGGTGTTTTGGCGCAAAGGTTGGTTCGACAGATTTGCCCAAATTGTAAGGCCCCGTACACCGCCACTCGCGAGAGCCTGTTGCGATATGGTCTTCCCGTCCCCGAAGAGGTCGCGGGAGATACGGGCGGCGAGATCACGCTTTACAAGGGAACCGGTTGTGACAAGTGTAAAGGGACCGGCTACAAGGGCCGAACCGGAATTCACGAACTCATGGCGGTCAACGACGATTTGAAGGATGAGATCTTAAAGAGGTCTCCATCGCACATCCTGCGAAAGCTGGCCGAAGCCAATGGCATGCGATCGCTCCAGGACGATGCGGTGCAAAAGATTTTGATGGGCACAACCACGGTGGACGAAGTTCTGCGGGTGGTCTATGCGTAAGGTTTTCAAAAACGCAACCTCTGCACAGGTTGCACGAATCACGAAGGAGTCTCATGGCGGCAGTACCCAACGATAGTCAAGAACAAAGTCCACTCGAGCAAATTCTGGCTCAAGTGAAGGATATCGCTGTACTTCCTCAAGTGGTGTTCAAGATCCTTGAATCCACCGGAAGCACGGATACCTCGGTGCTCGATTTGGAGAAAGATATCCAAGTCGATCCAGGATTTAGCGCGAAGGTGCTGCAAATGGCGAACTCCGCCTACTTTGCGCTCCCTCGACGGATTACGACGATTCGAGATGGTGTGCAGTATCTCGGGTTCAAAACGGTGCGTCAGATCGCGATGACCGCGGGCGTTTTTGACCTCTTTGTGGGCAAAAACGACAAGGAGTCGCTCCGCCGGCGTGCCTGGTGGAGACACTCTCTCGATACGGCCAACTGCGCGAAGTGGTTGTGCACTCACTATAAAGAGCTGAATCCAGAGGAAGCCTACACCGCGGGTGTATTGCACCTCATCGGCCGCACCATCATGGACCGCTACAGCCCGGAAAAGTACACCGTGGTGATGGCGGGCATTGAGCAAGGCATTCCGGTGGTCTTTGCCGAGCAGCACTTTATCGGCACCGATCACGCACAGGTCGTTACGGCGGTATGCGCCACCTGGGGCCTCCCCGAGGAACTGATTTCGGCGGTGGATTACACGACACCCACTCCCGATGGAACCGGGCCTTCGGCCCGAGCCTGCGTGGCCATCGCCAACAAGATTTCTGAACTCGCCACCAATGGTCGTCCAGAAGGACTCGATTTGAAAGAGTACTTCCCTCGCTGGGCGAGCGATTCTCTCAATATCACCGACAATTTACACGACTGGGTCGAGGCTGGCATCACCGTCATCGCCGCTACCGCGAGGTCGAACTAAGGAACAAAGCAATGTCGAACAACTTCGATTGGAATAACGTAGTCCAGAACCAAGAAGGTCAGCCACCTGTCCCTCCGACTCCTGCAACCGAACCTGCGGGCGAGTGGGAACAAATGCTTTCACAAGTTCCTGACCGAGACGGAAATCTGCCGACGTACGATCCGCAGGCTGCGCCTCCCGTAACTCCCCCGGCTGTGGTCGAGCCCACGGTTCCGTTGGTTTCCGAGGTGGCTCAAGCTCCGTTTATCGAACCGACTCCAGAATTCTCGGCAGAGGCTGCTCCCACGTACGTGGAGGAAACCTTTGTCGCTCCCGCAGCGGCGCCGCCGGTGGCCCCGCCTCCTGCGGTTCAATTCGAAATTCAGCCTACGCCTCCGGTCGAGCTCGCACCTCCCGTGAGCCCCGATTTTCATGGGACCGAAGCCCCCGCGGCCTGGCATGAAGAGGCTCCCGCCGCTCCTCCGATTGTGGCGTCTGGCCCCTATGAACAAGACTTGCCGAAACCCGACACGTCGACGTCTCGAGCGTTTCAGATGGTCGTCGGATCGGCCCCTGCAGCCTCGCTGGATTCCGAACTGAACCTCAATTCGAATCTCCAAAACCTGAACACAACTCAGGCCGAAAAGTATGAACTTTTCAACCAAGAGCAGCGAGCGACTTTGAACGAGCGCGAGGCCGCGATGCCGACCGACGGCGTGCATATTGACGATATTCTGCGTCTCGCCGTCGAGCGAAAGTGCTCAGATATCCACCTCACCACCGGGCTTCCCCCCATGGGCCGACTAGACGGTGAGATCGTGCCACTTCCGTACAAGACGCTCAACCCGATGGAGTGTCGACGGCTCATCTTTGAGATTCTTTCCGACGACAACGTGCAGAAGTTTGAATCGACCCACGAACTCGACTTTTCGCACTCGGTGCGCGAATGTGGACGTTTCCGTGTGAACGTTTACATGCAACGAGGGGCGGTCAGTACGGCGATTCGAACTATTCCCGCCAAGATTCCAAGCTACGAAGACCTCGGCTTGCCTGAGATCATTCGCGAGATGTCGAAGCGGACTTCGGGCCTCATTCTGGTCACCGGCCCGACGGGTTCTGGAAAATCGACGACCATCGCCACGATGATCAACGATATCAACGCCCAACGATCGGGTCACATCATGACCATTGAGGACCCCATCGAATACCTTCACCAACACAATCGGTGTATGGTGAACCAGCGGGAGTTGCACGCAGACACCTTTACTTTCCACAACGCCCTTCGGGCGGTTCTCCGGGAAGACCCAGATATCATTCTCGTGGGTGAACTTCGAGACCTCGAGACCATCGAGGCGGCCCTCACGCTGGCAGAAACAGGTCACCTTGTGTTCGGAACCCTGCACACAAGAAACGCCCCGGCGACGATCGACCGAATCATCGACGTCTTCCCGAGCGATCAGCAAGCTCAGATTCGAGTGTTGCTCGGCAACACCCTGGAAGGAGTTATCTCGCAACAGCTTCTCCCCAAGATCGGAGGGGGGCGAATTGCGGCACAGGAGATCATGGTCGGTGTGCCTGCCATCAAGAACCTGATTCGGGAAGGAAAAACCCACCAAATGTATTCCGTCATCGAGACCGGAAAACAGTGGGGCATGCACACATTAGACTCGGCCCTCGCGCATCTGTACAAGAGCGGCATCGTCACCTATGACGAATTGCTGATGCGGGCCGTCGATAAAGACAACTTTGCAAAACTTGCCAAGCACGCGGCGTAAGCTGCGATTGGAAGGGAGAGTAGGACAGGGCCACCCGCTAGGGTGGTCCTTCTTTATGACACTTTGCCCCGCTTTTTACGACAATTTCAGTCAAATCTATTGTGCGTTCAACGGAAATCGGTATACACTTCTCTCATGAACGGCGGGGAAACGCAAAAACCTGGGTTATGGCCTATTCGGCCCTGGTGGCCCGACATCAGTCGGCTGCCGAAGACTGCCTATCTTGGCTTGATTCTCCTCTGCAGCGCCCTGTGGGTCATCGGATTCCTCAAGCTCGGGTTCATTTCGGTATTCCTGTTCATCGGGGTCCTGAGCGAAGTCACTTGGGCAAAGGATCGGAGGAGGAAGCACGAAGTGATCTACTTGGTGGTCTTCGCCGCCCTCCTGGTCAGCGACATCCTCAGCGCGGTGGCATTCATGGGGGGCACCCAGAAAGAGTTCTTCCCGTTGGGAGTTCTCTTTGTCGTGAGCGTCTACGCCACCCGAGTCTTGGCCCTTGAGACCCACCGGCGGTTCTAAGGCGAAGCATTTGGGCGGCTTAAAGAAAAGTAGATGGAGCCGACAGCCGGACTTGAACCGGCGACCTGCTGTTTACGAAACAGCTGCTCTACCGCTGAGCTATGTCGGCCTGACCCCTTCATTATAGGTCAGGCCGACTACGAACTTCAACGGGGCCTTTGTCTTCGACGTCGGGAAACGAGGGCGAGGACCCCGGCTGATGCCGCAAGCAACGTGCCCGGCTCAGGTGCAACGACCGTAGCGACGGGCCCAAAATAGCCAGTGAGAGCCTCTGTGTAGAGGGTCCCAGAGTTTTCATCCAGCGTGTAGACGCCTCCGGTCGTTGTCGTGATCGTATCCTGGTAAGTCCCGATCAACTTGTTCGCGTGCCCAAACGCCAAGCCCTTTTTATTACCCGGTGCCCCATAAAACTGGAGAATGGAGGGTGCTCCAGAGTTGATGTCAAATCTTGCTGCCGTGGTTCCCGAAACGATCAGACCTATCCCGTTTCGCATATTAATATTCGAGGTTGAGGCAGCGCCGGAGAGAGCCACGGAACCCAAATTTTGGAAGACCCCTGCGGAGGGCTCGAGGTATGACCTCAGGACCGTACCATCGTACGCCACCACACGGCTACTGGCGGTTCCGACTCCATAGAAGCTTCCCGCGATCGATGCAGATACCGCCCAATTGTTCTGAGGGAGATACCTCGTAAGGCCGAAGCCCGAGGCGACCCAGACTCTTCCGAACTCATCGACGGTGACGCTCCTGCCGGATGTGGGCGTGTTACCTAGGCGAAGACTCGAGATGAACTCGCCCGTGTTGTAGTTCAGTGCGAAGATATCGAGGCTCTCTCTTCCCTTCGTCGTATTTTGTGAGAGAGCATAAACAGTGTTCCGGCTCTTGTCGATGGCAAGGGAGATGACGTCCCCACCAATCACCGTCGTCCCGAATTTTCCGAGACTCGCAAACGTGTCTCCGTCCACCCGATTGATCCCCTTATTGGTGCCAATCAAGACAAGTTCAAAAGATGCAGATGCCGCGTGAGCTGCCCCCATGCAGAAAGCCAGCAATAAAAACCGATTCATAGTAGTGTCCTCTTATGCGCAGACTTCAATCAAGTCTCGCACCCCCTTAGATAGTACAACAACTTTTCAGGAATCTAAGGAAGAAAACCAAAAACTCTCTCTTCCCGTCCACGTCGACTCGACCCACTCTTCCAGAAATCTGGGATTCTCGAGCGCGATCTCCAGAGCCGGAAGAAACCACACCTCGCTCGAATTCAGGCCCAGCTTGTGACAAACATCCACGTAGGCGAGCGTCATGGCCTTTTCCGAGAGCCCAAATCCAGGGTGACCCAAGATTTTCGAATCAGGCTCTCCAAGCGGAATCTTTGTGATGCATTCTCGAACGTCGAACGACGTGAACCCCCGGCACGCCATGGGGCGAAAAGCGTGGATGCTGCATGAACCTTCCTGAAGGAAAACGCATGTAGTCCTCAGCCGAAGAGTCTCCTGCGAGCTGTGGAGAGGAAACTTGGCTACTGTGTCCTTCAACCGCATCAAAAACTGGTTCAGTTCTTCGGGCGACAATCTCTCGCGAAGGCGTTCTGCCACGGTTGCCACCTCGGGCGGCGTCGAGAGCACCGGCAACACACAACAGTGGCCGCACCCTTTTTGGCAAGCAAGCGTGGCCTTCTGCCCGTTCGGGAGCGAAACCGGCAACGACACATACTTCGCCTGCTTCTGATTAAGAGCCTCCCACATGCGGCGAATGGCGGTGGTCCATCCACGATCCAGCCCGCCGAGCACCGCCGCGAGCCCCTCCTCGTAGGCGGGATACGAGATGCTGTATTCGCGAAGATTCTTCAGGCGATTTTGATCGGGCACCAAGTCGTACCGTTCAAAGAGGCGCATTCTCTCTTCTGCGATTCCCGTCTTTCCGGCACCTTTCCCTTTCTTCATCTAGGACCTCGATTGTATCTGACAAGAGGCTATATGCCCGTCAACCCGATCTAGAGGATCTATGGGAGAAATCTCTTGCGGGTCGATTTCAACCTAACGTCCGGTCGTCCTAATTTCCCCCAACAATGGACCTCTCGAACGAGTCCCGAACCACTTCTGAGAGACCTCCGACCCCTCTGAGGCGGACAGTTCAGTTGGCTCAAGATGCAGATTCAAAAGATGAACTCTGACTTCGGTAGTTTGGCGAAGTGCTTTCGTTGCACGATCTCAGCGTAGCTGGCTTGTAGAGACTCTGGAGTAGATTCGAGAGCAAAAATGTCCCTGTCGCCGAGGGCTAAGGCTTCCGCCCGGTGACTCTCCCTCAAGCGGTACTCGTAGACTTCAACAAGGTCCAATCGGTTGTAGTACTTAGTCAGCATGATCATCATCGGGCAGACACTCCGCGTAGTACGATCTATCGACGGCTCCATGTGCACTGCGAAGTCTGAAAACAGGATATCTCCTTCAACTGGCTCTTTTAGGTAGGTGTTTCGGAGCTGGCTTATCCAGCGAGGAAAGAACTTTTCATGACTTCTGGGCAATATGTCTTGCAAACCGGCCGTTTCACTTTCTAATGTTAGGATCATAGCGCCTGGCCTCGATTCTTCGACCCAAACGCTCGAGTAATATCATTGCAACGTGTAGTAGCCTCCACTTGACTTACGAATCTGAATCGCCTAGACGATTGGGCCGACTAACCTCGCGATGGCGACCGAATCGTACCGAGCCATCAACGGAAACTCTTCCAATAACTCATTCTGGACTCGACGAAACTGCTTTTCTGGGGAGATGCTGGGTTGCATGGAGTGCTTGCCTGGGGGTACTTCATCACAAAGGAGATGCAAGTTTAAGGCTCCTGTCGCGCCTTTTTCTGGGCGGCGTAACGAAGTAGGTCTAAACCCAACCCGAAGATGGACTTTCTTTCATCCGCCGTAGATCCAATCTTGTAAGCGAAGTCCATCAACTCATTCTTCAGCTCATCGAAGAGAGGGTGCGTAAACCGCCATCTCATCTTCGAGGCATCAATCCACGCCTGTCCTAGCTCCTCCACTATGCTCGGGGAAATCCTCCTATCGTGAATGCGAGTCCACATCAAGCCAAATTGCAGTAGTCGGTCAT
>CAZBXR010000074.1:0-10828 GCA_964496145.1 uncultured Chthonomonas sp.
GTTGAGCCGTGTTGATTTTGGTTCCGCTCCCCAGCCGCGTCCCCTGAATACTCACATCGTGCAGAGGCACGGAATGGTCATAGGAGTTCTCGATCATTTCGATCCAACGGGCACGGCGTTGGGCCGCCTGGACCATCTCTGGAAACGCCCCTTCGACGGTTACCGTTTCCGGGCCAATCGGCCATTCATCGAGCGGGATGGTGGCTCCCTCTGGAACCAATATCTCGTCGGGATTGGCGACTTGCGCGAGAGCGTGAAGGAGTTGCCGCTGCACCGGCGCTGCGCGGTAGCTGGGCAACTGGATGACCACGTCCGAATTCGCTTCGGCAAGGAGTTCGGCGAGACCCTGGAGAACGGCAATGGGGTTTCTCGCGGAGTCGAGACTTCCCACAAACCGGAAGGAGACGATCTTGCCGTTTCGAATGAGCGACACGCGGCCCAAGGAGCCGGTGTTGGGGTCGAACGGGTCTAGTGCGAGGAGGTCTCTCGAACCGAGGTTGGTCTTGAGCCACTCACGCCAAGTGAACTTGTGCGTGCCAAGAAGGAGAGTCCGCGCCATGGTGAACCTTAGCTCGAAGTCCGAGGATCGGTGATGCGTCCCGCGATGGCGGTGGCGACCGCCGTGAGCGGAGACACCAAATGGGTGCGACTTCCAGGCCCCTGTCTGCCTTCATAGGGTCGATTGGACGTGCTTGCACTTCGCTGTTGCGGGCGCAGAATGTCGCCATTCATGCCCAAGCACATGGAACAACCCGCGCGGTGCCACTCGAATCCGGCTTCCTTGAAGAGGACATCCAGCCCCTCGCGTTCGGCTTGTTCTTTCACCGATTGGCTTCCCGGCACCACCATGGCCCGGACGCTGGGCGCGACTTTTCGGCCCCGGATCACACCTGCCGCCTGGCGCAGGTCTTCGATTCGGGAGTTTGTGCAACTTCCGATGAAAACGACATCGATGGGGTGGTCGCCCATGCGTTGTCCTGGCTTGAGGCCCATGTAGGAAAGGGCTCGTTCTTCGGCTGGGCTCGAGGGTTCGGGCAAGGGTTCGTCCACGGCTACGGTCATCGCGGGGGTTGTGCCCCACGTGACTTGGGGCTGGAGTTCATCCACGCTGATGGATTCAAACCGGTCGTACTTGGCGTCGGGATCAGACTTGAGCGTTTTCCAGTGGGAGACTTGATTCTCAAAATCGCTTCCTTTGGGTGCAAAGGGTCGATCTTCGGCGGCAATGAAGGCGAAGGTGGTTTCATCAGGGGCGACCATGCCTGCCCTAGCCCCCATTTCGATGCTCATGTTGCAAATGGTCATTCTGCCGGCCATGTCGAGGCTCTCGATAGCGGGACCACGGTACTCCACCACGTATCCGGTTCCTCCGCCGGCTCCGAGCTTGCGGATGACGGCGAGGATGACATCTTTGGCGACCACGCCATTGCCGAGCGTCCCATGGATCTCAATCCCGAGGCTCTTGGGCTTCCTGGGGGAGCGAAGGGTCTGGGTGGCGAGAACATGCTCTACCTCGGTTGTCCCAATGCCAAACGCGAGCGCGCCGAAGGCTCCGTGAGTGCTAGTGTGGCTATCGCCGCACACCATGGTGCATCCGGGCAATGTGATTCCTAGGGCGGGACCGATGACATGGACGATGCCTTGCTTTTGTTCGCCGTAGCCGAACAAGGGGACCCCAAACTCGCGACAGTTTCGGGCAAGCGCCGCAAGCTGCTTTCCGGAGAGGCTCGATTCGTCAATCTCTCGTCCGTCCGTCGGGACGTTGTGGTCCACCGTGGCGAACGTGAGATCGGGGCGGCGCACCGGTCGGTTTTGCTCGCGGAGACCGTCAAACGCCTGCGGCGAGGTCACTTCGTGGACCAAATGGCGGTCGATGTAGAGAAGGACTCCACCATCCGGTAGCTCGGTGACAATATGCGATTGCCAAACCTTATCAAAAAGGGTCATGCCCATGACTCCTATTTTGACTCCGAAATAGTTGCCGCGTGTCGCACGCAGGCCTCCCACTCTTCGGGAGTGTCGAAATCCATGCAACTAGGGGCGTCGGCATCGAGATAGATCTTTGTCTTGACCCCCAAGGCGCGGGTCAAAACTTGTTCAAGGAACGCGGGTTGCTTGCGGCGCCAAATCGCCTGAATCAGCATCAAAATCCCCACCTTGCTCAGCACGATTCTTGCCATCTCAAGGGGGGCTTTGCGTGCCGTCCTGAGTTGGACCATCGTGGGACGGACCGTCTCGAAGCCCTGGACCCCGCATGCGTAAAGGGCGCCGCTCACGTACTCGGTCTTTTGGAGAGGGACGCCCGAGGCCGGACAATTCGGGAAAAACGAGCGAAACGCCTCGATGGGGCAGAGCGAAGTCGCGCACCACTTTCCCCCTTGATCGCTGAGGTCGCGCTCGATGTGGCCGAGGAAGTGCAAGATCCCCTTCGATGTAAGAAACGGAGAATCACTCGGCAACATGAGGATCGCGTCTGCCTCGGGCAAGGCATCGATGCCAATCTTCACGTTTTCGACCGCTCCCCCGCCTTCGACGCGAAACTCACCCTGGGTAATGGAGTCCCGGAGGCTCTCCGGGCCGACCGTGACCACATGGGCCATGCGACATTCGGCCACCGCTTCCAACACCCATTGCACCGAAATCTTGTTGTTCAAGAGGGCAAGGCTTTTGTTGGTCGCGCCGATGGCTTGCGCCATCGCGGGGTCTACTGTGCCCCCGCCCAAGATTACTACGCCCCATCGCATGCCCGATATGTTAGCCCAGAACCCGAATCGTGAAAACAATGCTTAGAACGAAACCGATGACAACGATGGCCTTTCTCAGAGTATCCGGGTCGATGCCGAGCGACCATTTCGCCGCGACATAACCGCCCAAAATGGTGCCCAAGACCATCCAGCCAAGAACGGGCCACACTACCGCGCCCTTCCAGATGAAGAAGACAGACGCCGTGGCATTGATTGCCAGCCCGAGCCAGCCCTTGAGGGCGTTGATCGCGTGAATATCCTCGTCGATCAGGAGGCCCATATAGGCGAGCATGAGAATGCCCATTCCTGCCCCAAAGTAGCCCCCATAGAAGCTGACGAGAGCCTGAAAAAGTGCGCCCTGTGAGGGCGATAGATTCTTCTCGTGTTTCGTGCTCCACGCCTTGATTCGGGGTTGGAATGCGAGGAGTGTGGTCGCAAGCAGAATGAGAATTGGAACGGCGAGACGGAACACTTTCTCGGGAGTGTTGAGCAATACGAGGCTCCCGGTCGCCGATCCGAGACAGGTGGGCAGGAGGAGAAGCCGGAGATACTTTTTGGTCTTTGCAAAATGATCCCGGTAGCCAATGGCTCCCGACATGGAGCCCGGCCACAGAGCGACCGAGTTTGTCGCGTTTGCAGGAAGGTCGGGCAGGCCCGTACCAATGAGCAGAGGAAACGACAGGAGAGAACCTCCACCCGCAATCGCATTGATCCCGCTGGCAATAAATCCAGCGAGAAAATAGGCGATCGGAAAAAACGGACTCAGGTCCATGTACGCCTAGTTTGACGCAAAGACCGAGGTGCCTTCTGTGACGGCATCCAGAATCCACGATCGCGCCCTCAGGCCTGCGCCGGCAAAGGCTTGAACCATGGCTTGGCCAATCTGCTCATGGTTTTCAGACGCAAAGGCAAGTTGACCGGGGCCTGCCCCGCTCATGCATGTCGTGATGGCTCCGGCGTCGATGGCGGCTTGCCGAGCCTCTTTGGCCCCGGGGATGAGGGGTAATCGATAGGGCTCGTGGACTTTGTCGCGCACAGCGCTCCGTAAGAGATCGGCATCTCCCGTGCGAAGAGCCTCGACGAGGAGCGTGACATGACCGATGTTGAAGATGGTGTCTGCCTTGGGATACTCCACCGGGAGGGCTGCTCTTGCGACGGTCGTAAGAAAATCGAAATCGGGAACGCAGACAACGACTCTTTGGGGTGCGAATTCCACGCGCCGCACAATCACCTCGTCATCGGGAACCACAAGGATCAGCCCCCCGAGGAGAGCGGGGGCGACATTGTCACCATGCCCTTCGAGCTTGATCGCCCTCTTCAAAACTCGGCTCATATTGACTTCGCTTTGAACGGTTTTCGCGATCTCGATAGGGTCATCGCCCACCACACTTCTCGCGCTCAACGCGCTACTGAAAATGAGTCCCGCCAACAACGCGGTCGAGCTGGAGCCCAGGCCGCTGGCGACAGGAATTGCGTTTTCGCAATGGATGTGGATGCCTCGGTCTTGAGGCATGACGCCGGGCCATGTCTCGTCGATCATGGTTTGCGCGACCAGGTGCTTTTTGTCGTGGGGGAGTTTCTGCTCTCCCTCGCCCTGGACCGTCACGCGGACCTCGCCGGGCTCTCCGTCCAAGACGACCGAGAAGGTGTTTCGTAGGTTCAGCGCAAGGCCAATGCAGTCGAACCCGGGCCCCAAGTTCGCCGTCGTTGCGGGGATCGAAACTCGTATCATCCGATCACCTTGAGCAGGTCATCTAGTGTCGCGGAAATTTTCATGGGAGGTTTTGCTGTGCTGAGAGCGGTATCGGGGTCCTTGAGCCCGTGCCCCGTGAGGACGCAGGCGATTGTTTTGCCCTCGAGTTCAATTCGTCCTTGCTCCACCGACTTCTTGAGCCCGGCGAGGCCGGCGGCGGAACTCGGTTCACAAAAGATGCCTTCGAGCGTCGCGAGTGCTTGGTACGCCCTGAGAATCTCTTCATCGGTCACGCGCCAAATCTGCCCCGCCGATTCCCGAAGGGCCGTCCACGCTTGACACCACCGGGCGGGGTGTCCAATCCGTATTGCGGTCGCAATCGTGTCCGGGGCATCCACCGGGTTGCCATCCAAGATTGGAGCACTTCCGCTCGCTTGGGCGCCCAGGATGCGCGGAGCGTGTTGTGCAAATCCCTCCGCCACATCTTGGGTGAATCCCATCCAGTAGGCGGTGATGTTTCCGGCGTTTCCGACGGGGAGAGCGAGCCAATCGGGCGTCCTGCCGAGAGCCTCGCGAATCTCCCAAGCCGATGTCTTTTGCCCTTCTAGTCGGGCTTGATTCAGGGAGTTTACGAGAGAAATGGGGGCTTTTTCGCTGGCCTGTCGCACTAGCCGGAGGGCTTCATCAAAGGACCCTTCGATCTGCAACACTCTCGCGCCGTAGGCGATGCTGGCGGCTAGTTTCCCGAGGGCGATTTTCCCATCGGGGACCAGGACGATCGACTGCATGCCTGCTCGCGCGGCGTACGCGGCCGCGCTCGCGGCGGTGTTGCCTGTGCTGGCGCAGATGACGGTTTGCGATCCTGAGTGGGCGGCCTCTGTGACGGCGGCGGTCATGCCCCGATCTTTGAAGCTTCCCGTAGGATTCAACCCTTCGAACTTAAAGTAAATCTCACATTCGACCCCCAGCCAGGCGGCGATGCGAGGAGCGGGAATCAGAGGCGTATTTCCTTCGAGCAGCGTGACGGGGTCTCCCTGAACGCGGATGCGACCTCGAAATTGTGCGACTACCCCTTTCCAACCCATGCTCATTGTCTATCTCTCTATTGTCGGCGCGACTTCCCGGGAATCTCTTGAACAAAGTACATCACGGCAACGAGAAAAACCTCATCTACTTTTGGGTCAGCAAGTGCCTTGAGCAACGGGAGCGATTGACCCGCGGCAAGGCGATGGACCGCTTCATGCTCGTGACCCGTGGAGTAAAGCTCCAGCGACTCGCGCAACTTCGAACTCGACTTTGCGGCCGAACCTATAAACTCAAGGAGTTTTTGGTCTCGATTCAAGCCTTCGAGGAGGAGCAGCCGATACGTTTCTTTCTCGACGCCAAGGATTCGCGCGATTCCAAGGAGCACGCGGCGGCGAGTGGTCATGCTGTTGGTCTCATTCGCAACTTGCATGAGGATCGGAATGTGCTCGCTTGTTCCCACGGCGGCCAGCGCATACGCGACCTCGCTACAAGCTTCGTCGTGATGCTGTTGGAGCGATTCTACGAGGCTCGGAACGGCCGAGACGATGCCGAGTTCTGCAATCGCCTCGGCGGCCGCAATTCGAACCCCTGGGCTGTCCGCGCGACACGCGTCGGCGAGAACTTGGTCCGCTTGAGTCGACCCGAGATCACGCAACGCTTGAATCGCGGCTCGCTTTGAATCGGGGTCTGCGACCTGAGTCGCGGCGATGAGGAGGGCCTGTTCGGCTTTTGGTCCGCCCACCTGGCCGAGAGCCCGGGCCGCCGCCCGGCGAAACTGGGGTCGCGGAGCGGTGAGATAGCGGGTGAGGACCTCTACGCCCTCTTCGCCGCCAAGGCGTCCTAGAGCCATGATGGTCTCCTCTTCCACGAGATTCGGGTGCTCTTCAAGCTGGTGCCGCAGCGCCTCGGCCGCCGCCGAATCGCCGATTCTGGCCAGCGCCCAGGCTGCCTGTCGGCGTAGCCGGGGTGTGGGATCGTGGAGCATCTTCACAATCTCGTCCACCGCGAGAGCCACGCGTTGGGTGGCGAGGCTTGATAGCGCGTCGTGGCGCTCGTCCACGGTCTTGCCTTCGCTCAGCTTGCGCAGGGCACCCAGTGAACTCGGCCGGGCTCGTTTTAGCTGCGAAAGGGTCTGGCGGAGACCCACGGAGCCGTCTTCGCGCACGGGGATGAGGAAGACAATGGAAATGAGCCGGAGGGCCGTGGTGGCCCCGAGAACCCACAAGTAGGCTCGGCCCGCATCGCCCCACATATGCCTGAGGTGGAACATGAGCTCTGCGCCGAGCATCGGCGAGATTCCGGCGATGATGGTGATGAGCGACTGTCCGGCGGCGATGTAGTTGGCCCGCTGATCGGGGCGGGCACTGCTCACGACCAGGTTGAGCTGAACCGCGCCGACTCCGCCCCAAATCATGCCTCCGAAAAGGTGGCTGACCATGAGGAGGGCAACGTTGAAAGTATCTTGCTCGGGCCGCGTGTAGAACCAAGCGAGAGGGGAGAGTACGACCCCAAAAGCGAGGATGAACAAGACCGGCTTGTTGCCGTACTTGTCTGCAAAGAACCCCCACCAGCGCGCCATGATGAGGTTCCCGGCCGCATGGGTGAGACCCATGAGTTGCAACGCGGTCATCGGCAGTTTGAGGGTTTCGAACGAGTACGCCGTGAGGAGGCCGCCCATAAAGGCTTGGCCGAAAACGAATACGGCGAGAAAGAGAAGGACCGGGCGAAATTGGCTGTCTTTGTACGGCGCAAGGATGCTTCCAATCGCCGATCTGAGCTGGACCCGTTGCGGATTCACCCGAACTCGATCCTGCATCTTTAAGAAGAAAATCCAGCTTATGACGGCAAAGGACCAACCGACCCCAAATACGATCCCGTACCCTTCTTCAGACAGATTTTGGCGTTTGAGAAAATCGAGGAGTCCTCCCCCGGCGAGGCCCACGATCGCCCCGGTAATCGCGGCAATGGCCCCTCTTCGACCGTAAAACCATCCGCGAGAGTCGGCGGGAATGATCTCGGCGAGCCAGTCGTTGTAGATGGGATCGACCGACTGCGTGCACGCCGCCGCGAGGATGATGGCGAGAACCAGCAGCGAGAGCTTTGCCTCATTTGCGAGCGGGAGGAAAGGCAGCAAAACGATGCCCAAGTGGAGGATGCGCCACATGCCGCCTCCCCAGCCTACAAACTTCTTGTAGGACGTAAAACTTCGCCCGTATACGGCCCCGGGGATCTGCATGAGCCCCATGAACCCTGGAATGCTGCTGATGAGGCCCACCCAGCGATCGGACCCGCCTAGGTCTTTGACGTATCCGATGAGGAACGAGCCGCCCACGAGCGTGACAAAGGCCGTCGCCGCTGCCACGTCAAGCATGGCCACTCGAAGAGTTCTTAAATCATCGAGGCGGCTGGACTCAGACATGGGCTTCCATCTATTTTGAATGGAATCTTTGGCTGGTGGGGACTCAAACCGCATTTGTGAGGGCGATCTTAATGACTTCGTCCACCGTTTGCACAAAGTGGAGTGTGAGTTCTTCTCGAACTTGGGCCGGAATGTCATCCATATCAGGCTGGTTTTTCCAAGGCAAGATCACTTCTTTGATCCCTGCGCGGTGCGCGGCGAGAACTTTCTCCCGCAATCCCCCGACGGGCAAAACGACGCCCCGAAGAGTGACTTCACCCGTCATGGCCACGTCTCGCCGTACGGGTTGGCCCGTGTAAGCCGAGGCCAAAGCGGTGACCATCGTGACCCCGGCGCTGGGGCCATCCTTCGGCACGGCGCCCTCCGGCACGTGGATGTGAACATCGTAATCAAAGGGGCGACCTGGCGCAAGAATTCCTTCTTGAGAACGAACGTACGTCGTGGCGGCCTGAGCCGACTCTTTCATCACCTGTCCCAAGCACCCGGTAAGCGTTAGCTCGGCGGTCGGACCCTTCCGAGCCATGAGATTGGCCTCAATCGTGATGATCTCGCCGCCCACCTCGGTGTACACAAGCCCGGTGGCGGCTCCCACTTGATCCTTCTCTTCTGCTTTATCGTGACGAAACTTCTCCCGGCCGAGAAGAGTCACGAGTTCGCTTTTCCCGACCTGAATCGACGTCTCGATCTGTTCGGCAATCCGCCGCGTCGCTTTTCTGCAGAGCGTGGCGATCTGTCGCTCCAGGTTTCGAACGCCGGACTCTCGGGTGTACCCGCGTATCAGATGGAGCAATGCCTCTTCTCGAAGTTCGAATTGCGACGGTTTCAATCCATGCTCTTCCAACTTCTTGGGAAGGAGATAGGTTTGCGCGATATGCACCTTTTCGTCTTCGGTGTAGCTCGAGAAATCGATGATCTCCATCCGGTCGCGAAGGGCGGGAGGGATGTTATCGATCACGTTGGCCGTGAGGATGAACATGACCGCGCTGAGATCAAACGGGACCTCAATGAAGTGATCGACAAAGGCGCTGTTTTGCTCCGGGTCGAGAGCCTCGAGAAGAGCGGAAGTGGGATCGCCTCTTAAATCTCTCGACATCTTGTCGACTTCGTCGAGCAGGCAGACGGGGTTGCTTGTCCCGCATGTCTTCAGGCTTTGCAACAGGCGTCCGGGCATCGAGCCGATGTACGTCCGACGGTGACCTCGAATCTCGGCCTCGTCACGGACTCCACCCAACGAAAACTGAACAAACTTTCGCCCCGTGGCTTCGGCGATGCTTCTGCCCAGGCTTGTCTTTCCTACTCCGGGCGGGCCGACAAAACAAAGAATGGGTCCCCGCAGAGATTGGCTCACCTGGCGAACGGCGAGGTAGTCGAGAATTCGATCTTTCACCTTGTCGAGGCCGTAGTGGTCGCGGTCAAGGATCTTCGCGGCTTGCTTGATGTCGATTGTGTCCTGCGTTTTCGTCTCCCAGGGCAAATCGGCAAGCCATTCGATGTAGGTGCGAATGACAAAGCTCTCTGGCGAGGAACTGGGGGCTCTTTCGAGTCGTTTCAGCTCGGCGAAGGCTTTTTCTTCGACATGAGCAGGCATTCTTGCCGCCTCGATCCGGTTGGCGAGTTCGCGACCCTCGGGCGAGAGGCTCTCTGGCCCGTCGAGCTCGTCTTGAATGGCTCGGAGTTGCTCCCGCAAGAAATACTCTCGCTGCGTGTTGCCCAACTCGCGCTCGACCCGTGTGCGAATCTGACTTTGGACCCTCAACACCTGAAGTTCACCGGCGAGAATGCTCACAATCTGCTCCAGTCGGTCGCGCCCATCGAGGATTTCCAGAATCTGCTGTTTGACGGTGGGCTTTAGCGTGAGGTGGTTGGCGATCGTATCGGCGAGGTGGCCCGCCCCCTCGATCGCGGGCAAGAGTTCGCTGATCTCGGGCGAAACCATCGAATTCAAATCTGCGATTTGGCTACATAACTCCAGGGCTTCGCGTCGATACGCCTCTGTGTCTTCGTGCCCGACTTCAACCTCTTGAAGCGGAACGTATTCTGCATGGAGGTAGCCTCGCCGGCTGGCAATCTTGAGCACGCGCACGCGGGAAAGGCCGCGCAAGACGATGCGCATGGTGCCATCGGGCATGGGCAGCACCTGAACGATTTCGCTCACCGTTCCCACCCGGTAGAGGTCGCTCGCCATAGGCTCATCGACCCCAATGTCATTCTGCCCAAGGACGACCACGGTTCTCTCGCCCTGAGACGCTGCTTGGAGAGCTTTCATGCTGATGTCACGCCCTACGAGGAGCGTGGTGACGATCATCGGGAAGTGAACGTTGTCTCGAACCGGCAACACCGGCGATTTGAGTGTGGTTTCGGGATCGGCGGATTGGGTTCGCGTGCGAGGCATAGAAGTTCTGGCGCGATATTTAGTCGCTACGTTCCAATTTTCGGGGGATTGACTCGAAGATTGAAGTGTCTTGCTGAAGATTTGCGATTTGTTCTAACGCGGCAAACGCCTCGTGGACCGAATCTTCTGTTTTGAACATCTGATCGAACAGAACATCCATGATGGTGAATATCTTCAGGAGCCCTTCCAACCTCTCGCGGAAATTCTTTGCCTCAGGAAAGTCTTCGGCGCTCGGGGCCCGAGATAGGCACTCGTGAATCGCAACCTTTGTCGGGTCGAGTTCCCGCCGCTTTCGTTCCTTCAAGACCCGAGCGAAGATTTGCAGCGGGTCTTGGTCGGTGATGTAAAAATCCTTTCGGTCGCCCGCTTTTCGGTAGCGTTGCACCACGCCCCATTCCATGAGATCGCGCAGGCTCATCGAGGCGTTCCCTCGGCTGATTCCCAAGCGGTCAATGATGTCGTCCATGCTTTGGGGCTCGTCGGTCGCGATGAGGAGCGCGTGAATTTGCGCCATCGTGCGGTTGATTCCCCAGCTTGAGCTCATCCGCCCCCAC
>CAZBXR010000075.1:0-10674 GCA_964496145.1 uncultured Chthonomonas sp.
AATCACCTGGAAGAATATCCTAACGCGGCAATCTACTTCGATGACAATAACTGGGGATGCGTTGCTAGTCAAAACGCAATCACAAACTGTCACATCGGCGTGAAGATCAACCGTGGACGTTACATAGTTGCCGACAATCCGACATCCCTCACCGTGCCAAACGCCGTGTATCTTCTGAGGGAAGATCAGGTCGGGGCAGGCCCGAATGATGTCGTCTATTCAGGGTTGATGGTGAATAGTAAGCCGAACGCCTATTATCAGCACTATCGGGAGCTTGGCGCGTTTTTCACGTCGCCGACGTTCACGGCATCTCCGTTCTATGCGTGGGACTATTACATGCCCGAGAACTACTATCTGTTGCTCAGTAAGATTTCCAACTATTCGTGGGGATTCGACGACACCTTGCCGGGTTGGGATGTCTACAACATGGTGCCCGGAATGATGGATATCCGCTCAAATGTGATGGTGGGTACGGGCAAGTCAGGAAAGTACGGGGCATTCCCCATGCAGCTTTTCAACGATACTCGTAACCCCGATACGACTCCAGATGAGTTCCGTGGATTCGTTTATCAAAATGGGCTCCCAAGCTGGAGAAATCGCAACCTCGCACTGAGAAGGTAGTTCACCTGTTCTCTGCAAACAACAAGTGCCCGGGCTATCTGCCCGGGCACTCTTGCTTTCTTCTCCGGATCCCTTAGCGATCTAGGGTGACCGCAACGCGGGTTGTAACCTCCGCCATAGCCAGACTTCTACTCGCCCGAACGGCTCAGCTCCAGTGCCAGTCGCTGTCGCCGAGGAGCGTTTGGATGAAGTTCAGTTGCCCGCTGTGATACCAGACGTGCATCGACATGAACTGGCATTGCTGCAGCCGGGTTTTCTCGCCTTGATCCGTCGCTTGCAACTCCAAGAATTGCTCTTCGGAGAGCCCCTCCAGGGTGGAGAGAACCATTTCGGAAGTGGAACGAAACGCCTCGGTGACGACCGACTTTGAATCGAACCCTTCGGGAGCGGTGATCCAACCCCCCTCTGGCCAAGCAAATGGCTCCTCGCCGCGAAGAGTCATCGCCACGTGCTTGTTCACGAGGTTGACCTCGTACACGATATCGGCCACGGTGCGCGTGGCCGGCCCAAACCGCTGAGTAAACGCCGCTTCCGGGAGGGCATCGAGGTCCTCAAGAAACCTCTTTGAAGCTTGAGCAAACCCACCGTGAGCCATTTCCTTGTACGTCATCCACCCAGCATATCCGAAAAGGGACGGGGCTTGAAGCAACCCTCAAAACCCGTTTTTAGGTTCAAAACAAACTTTTTTGAAAAAGTTTGAAACGGAAAAGGGGGTTCGCTACTTACGTTGTCATGCGAATCAAAAAGCCAATACTCATCGGAATCGCCGCCGTCGCCGCTCTCGGTGGATGGGCACTCTTCCGACCCGAACTCCTCTTCGTCAACAACAAGGTCAACGAAACGCTCAACACGACCAACATCGTGAAGAGCGGCACCTTCGACTCTTATGCCCACGAAACAAAGGGAACCGCCCAAGTGGTGAAAGAAAACGGGATGTACGTGTTGCAGCTCAAAGACTTTCACACCTCAAACGGCCCCGATGTCCGGGTCTATCTCGTGAAGGACTCTGATGCAAATGCCGCATCGAATGGCAAGTTTGTCGATCTCGGTTCCATCAAAGGCAACATCGGCAACCAAAAGTACAACCTGCCCGCCGGGACAAACCCGAACGATTTCAATTCCATCGCCATCTGGTGCAAACGGTTCAACGTCGGATTCGGCGGGGCCACTCTCTCCTCCTCAAAGTCATGAAAAACCCTAAGCTCTCTCTCCTCCTTCTCACCGTTATTGCGGCCACCGCGGTGGCTGCCCCGACCATCGAAGTCACCGCCGGAAAGTTCCAGGGCAACACCAAAATCCAGGGCTCCGCAAAGATCGTCGAGCGAAACGAAAAGCGATTTGTGGAGTTCCAGTGGTCGAAAAAGCCCCCCACAAGCGTCTCGTTCCGCCTGGTGAAAAAGGAATCTCTCGCGGTGGGCTCGTTCCCCAAATCGGTGGATTTCGTCAATCTCGGCTCGTCTCCCAAATCTGTGGGAGTCTCGAAAAAGCTGGATGTGTGGCTCTACCGTTCTGTGGCCGCCATCGACTCAAAAACCAATAAGATCATCGCTTTTGTCAACTTGCGCTCCGCCCAAGAAGGCAAGAAATCCTCGTCCAACTGAGCCCGCGCTCCTCGACCCAAACATTCACAACGAAAACAAGAAACGACTATGAAAACATCTATTCTCCTCCTCGCCGCTCTCTCCTTTGCTACAACCGCATTTGCCCACCCCATCGATGACAAGATGAATCAAGGCATGGACAACAAGCCTGCCTCGATGAAGAGCATGAGCGCCATGACCTCGATGTTCAAGGGCGTGGAAGTCAACAAGGGAACCGCTACGCTGACCCACAAGGACGGAAAGCACATGCTGAAGCTCAGCAATGACTTCAAGATTCCGAACACCCCGGCTCCGCACTGGCAGATCGTGGATGGGGAAGGCAACGTCTACCTCCTGAAGCAATTGAAGATCGCCGGAGACAAGAAGAACTTGAGCATCACGCTCCCCTCCTACATCAAGAGCGTCAAGTCCGTTCAAATCTGGTGCTCGTTTGCCGAGGTTGTTCTCGGCGAAGCCTCCTTCAACGGAGTGCAAGAGCTACACTAAGGAACATCATGGCTCACACCGGACCTCGCGAAAACTTCGAAACCGTTGCTTTTCGCGAGGTCGAAGTGCTCTACCGAGTCGCAAAGCGGCTGGCCACAAACGCCACCGACGCCGAAGACTTGGTAGGGCAAACGCTTTTGAATGCGGCGACTCATTGGGATTCTTTCGACGGACGACATGCGCGGAGCTGGCTCATTCAGATTCTCCGCAATGAGTGGCTTCAGATGCTCCGCCGTCGAAATGTCCGCCACGAGGTCGGATACGAAGCGGTGGGGGAACCTGCCGATGAAGGCTTTTGGCGCAAGGTCGAGGTCCGGCTTGAATCAGAACTCATCGTTCAGACTCTCGACACGCTCGATGAACCGTATCGAATGGCCATCACGCTTTGCGATGTAGAAGGCATGGACCATAAAGAAGCGGCTGACGCTTTGGAAGTCCCTCAGGCGACTCTGAGGACCCACTTGCACCGAGGGCGCAAGCTTCTTCAGGCAAAACTCGTGAGCCTCAGCCCAGGATAGAGAAAAGAAATGAAGCACAACACGACAGAAGGACCCCCCTGCAAGATGATGGAGACCCTACTTCAAGAAGTGGCGGACGGATCGGCGCGGGGCTGGAAGAAGTGGTACGCCCTCATGCACGCCTCGCGTTGCTACCGTTGCGGGAACTTCCTCCAGCGTCTTCGACTCTCCATCGAGGCCCTGCGTGAATCGAAACTCAGCCAGACGGACAGCGAGGCTGTGGATCGCCTCCGAGAGAAGATTCGAGGGCTGGCCGGTACGAAGGAATAGAAACCGTCGGTCTCTACTTCTTTACGCCGGCCTCGGCATCTTTCAATGCCCGAACCACAAAAGAGTTCACGGTGTTTGGCATGAAATCAGCCACGTCCCGACCCAAAAACTTGACGGGACGTCCATCCACAAAGTCATTGTCTTGGGCCTTTTGAATCTTGACAAAGAGGTCACGAGCCTCGGCGAACCGTTTGGCTTGCAAAAGCAAGAGCCCCTTGTTCCAGTCCTCGTTCAGAGGGTCCTTTTTCTGGACCACATTTGCTCGGTTGAGTTTTTCCAAGATCACCGAGGCCGGAACCAAGTAGTTTTGCCCCGGGGCGTCTTCTTGGCCGCTCACGCTCAGCCCGACCACTTCGCCCTTGTCATTGAGGGCGGGTCCCCCGCTGTCCCCGTGATTGATATCGGCATCGGTATGGATCGCCTCGAAACCGGATCGCGTGGGAAGCGTTTGGCCCACCTGACCACGGTGAAGAATCACTCGAAAACTTGCTTCTTTCGTCATGGTGCCCTGTTGTACGGCCTTCCCAGGGAATCCTAAACAGAAGACGGTCGAATCGGGTCGCGGAGGCGCCTCCTGGCTCACCGGAATCGTGAGGAGCTTTACCGCAGGGATCTTCAAGACCGCGACGTCTTTTCCGGGCCAGTTTTCGCCCGTCGCCACGATGTCGCTCGTCCACGTCCATTTTCGGATGAGGGCGGCTGATGTGGGCCGAAACATATTGGTCAGCGATTGCGGGGAATCTTCTTTTGTCAGGGCGTTGTATCCCTCTAGGTCTCGGGGCTCTTGAGGGACGAGGACTCGCGCCTCCTTAAAGATAGACACGGTCTGTACATTCTGCGCAAGGAAGCCCGCGATGCCCTGAGCCGCCGCCGACATCACCTCTTGGGAAGCTTGCGCTCCGATGGTGCGTTCTATCGCCCCCATGAAACCGTCGAAGATCTCCTGATTGAGATAACCAGGAAGCGCGCCTCCAGAAACACAGTGCTGGCATGTGACGACATAACCATCGTCTGTCGCGACAAATCCGCTGCCAGTGCTGTAGTTGACGTCGGTCTCCGTCGTTGTGGCGGTCTCTCCGGTGAGCACCAAGTACCGGCTCGGGTCTTTCCCGATCATCATCCACGCGTAATCTTGCAGGGTAGTGCCCTCGGGGAGGGTCCTTGCGCTCAGGTCGCGGCGGTACTCCGCCTCGACGAGCGTGAGAGGCTCACTGTAAAGGGCATTGGGGTCTTCTGCCGCCCGCTTCAGCATCACGCCACTGGGAAAAGTGATTTCAAGATCGCCAAACGCAAAAATCTTGACGGTCGCGGCGGAGCCGAGGGTAACGACCGTGTCATGGTTTGCTACGGGGAGTGGTTTTGACCCGCACCCGGCGAGCACCACGAGGCTGAATGGGAGAAGGGAGCGCACCAACCATCTTCGGGGGCGTGTCATTGGAACACTATACCGGCAGACCGCCAAAGACTTGTAAGGATTTGGTGCCCAGGAAAGGACTCGAACCTTCACCCCCTTGCGAGGACTGGCACCTGAAGCCAGCGCGTCTACCAATTTCGCCACCTGGGCAGGTGAGCAGGGAAGATTATAGCCCTTGCAGACGCCCCCCCCCGCAAGGCCAGGGGCTCGGTCTAAACTCTAGATATGAGTGTTCTCGCGGTCTGCCTTGGCGTGCTTCTCCTTGCAGAGGAACGGGAGTCCGCGGTGGTTCAGTTGATTCCGATGGGGCCCGTCCCTGCCTCGCACCTCCGCGCGGTGGAGAAGAAGGTCGAATCCCAACTCAAGATGGAAGTCATCATTTGCCGCGAAGAGCCGTTGCCGAAAGTGGCCTATTCTCCCGCGCGAAAGCGATATCGGGCCGACAAAATCTTGAAGGAGCTTCGTAAGCGCCGGCCCGGGACCTATCGATTGGCCGTGACCACTCGGGATATCTGCACTCTGAATGAAAAAGGGAAAGAATGGGGCATTTTTGGGCTTGGGTACATGCCCGGATACCAGGCGGTGATCAGTTCGTATAGGCTCGGTAAGCGGGGAAAGGTTTCGAGGGCCGAAAGGCTCGCGAGGGTTGCGGTGCACGAGCTAGGGCACAACCTAGGTCTGCCTCATTGCCCAAAAGCCTGCGTCATGAGCGACGCCGAGGGAGCGATTCGGTCGCTCGATGATTGGCCAGATTTTTGTCGCCCTTGTGCCGAAAAACTCGGCTTCTGAGTCGCGCTTTTGGCGGCGGGGCCGCTTTCGGGTTTGGCGGGGGTTTCCGCCTCCTCTCCAGAACACTGGTTACGGTAATCTGAAGGCATGTCGAGTGCTTTTGAATCTTTGAAGCAAAGAATGGCCCGGATGAACGCCCTGGGGGCCGCCGTCGCCATGATGGATTGGGACCAACAAACCTACATGCCGCCCGGTGGAGCCGAGGCTCGCGCCCATCAAACAGGCTCGCTGATGGGGCTGCGGCACGAAATTTTTACCGCCGACGAAACCGGAACGCTCGTGGACAAGGCCGCGAAGGAGGTCGCTCCCGATTCAGATGACGCGGCGATGCTGCGAGTCTTCAAGCGCGACTTCGATCTTGCAACCAAGATTCCAACCGCGTTGGTCGAAGAGAAAACGCGCCTCGCCTCGGTCGCCCACGAGGACTGGGTTCACGCCCGCAAAGAAAACAACTTTGCCGGATTCGCCCCTACGCTTGAGAAGATGTTCGACATCGCTCGCCAAGAGGCGGAGTACCTCGGTTACAAAGACGAGATTTACGATGCGCTCCTCGATCAGTATGAAGAGGGCGCCACCGCCGCCGACTGTCGACAAATGTTCGACACTCTGAAGGCGAACACGGTCGAGCTGGTTCGCGATATCCAGACAAAGGGGATCGCCGTCGACGACCACCACTTCTACGGCGAATGGGACATCGCGAAGGAAAGGCACCTTTGTGAAACCGTCACGAAGGACGTGGGTTATGATTTCGAGCGAGGCCGGATCGATGTGGCCCCGCACCCCTTCTGCACCGGGTGGAGCATCGGCGACGTTCGGCTCACCATTCGGTATCAGAAACACGTTCTCAGCAGCTTGTTTAGCGCGCTCCACGAGGCCGGGCACGGGATGTACGAACAGGGAAGCCCGATGGAATGGGACCGCACTCCGCTTGCTGGTGGCGTGAGCCTGGGCATCCATGAAAGTCAATCTCGACTGTGGGAGAACATCGTGGGACGGAGCAAACCGTTCTGGAAGCACTATCTGCCTCTGGTCCATTCTCACTTCCCGACTTTGGGCGCGATTCGTCTGGACGAGTTCTATCGAAACGTGAACAAGGTCAACCCGAGCTTTATCCGAGTCGATGCCGACGAAGTGACCTACAATCTCCACGTTTTGGTGCGGTTCGAGATCGAGTGCGAGATTTTGGAAGGCAAACTGGCGGTGAAAGACATGCCGGCGGCCTGGAATGCCAAGTACAAGGAGTATCTCGGCGTGGACGTCCCGAATGACACGGTGGGATGCCTCCAAGACGTGCACTGGAGCATGGGCAGCATCGGATACTTCCCGACATACAGCATGGGCAACCTCTTGAGCTACCAAATCTGGCGAGCGCTGCAACGTGACATCCCTAACACGGATGAACTCATCGAGAAAGCGGAATTCGGCCCGATCCTCCACTGGCTGCAAGAGAAGGTCTATCGACAAGGTCGAAAGTATTCTCCGAAGGATCTGGTGATGCGCGTGACAGGGAAGCCGATGCAAGCCGACGACTATGTCGAGGGCATCAACGCGAAGTATCGCGAGATCTATCACCTACACTAGGCCTAGATCGTAGGCTCTTCATCTCCCGGCAATGTGGAGATGAAGAGCCTTTGAACTTCTGGCTCAAAGTCTTTCGAAGGCGTTCTTGCGACGGGCTCACTTGACCTCGAAGATGCGTTGTGGGAAGACTTAAACAGTGAGTGCCCGGGCAATTTGCCCGGGCACTCGTGCTTTCTTCTCCGGATCGCTTAGCGATCGAGGGTAACCGCAACGCGGTCTTGGATCGCAGCTTGGGCCGCCGAGAGGCGTGCGATAGGCACGCGGAACGGGGAACAGCTCACGTAGTCCAGTCCGATCTGGTGGCAGAAGTAGACCGACTCGGGGTCGCCGCCATGCTCGCCGCAGATCCCGCACTTAAGATCGGTGCGAGTGGCTCTACCGTCGTTCACGGCCATCTTCATCAGCTTGCCCACGCCAGCAAAGTCGATGGTTTCAAACACGTTGTAGGGCAAAATCTTGTCCTCAACGTACTTCTCCAAGAACTTGCCTTCGGCGTCGTCTCGCGAATAGCCAAAGGTGAGCTGAGTAAGGTCGTTGGTACCGAAGCTGAAGAACTGGGCGTACTCCGCGATTTCGGCCGCAGTGAGCGCGGCGCGAGGCACTTCGATCATGGTTCCGAACATAAACGGAACCTCCACGCCTTGCTCCTTCACGACTTCGCGGGCGGTTGCCTCAAGAAGGCTTTGCACCACGCGCAGTTCGTTCACGGTTCCTACGAGAGGAATCATGATCTCAGGAGTGGCCTTGCCGCCTCGCTTGATCACCTGCGCCGCAGCGCCAATGATCGCGCGAGTTTGCATCACGACGATTCCAGGAAGGATGATCGAGAGACGCACGCCGCGCAGGCCAAGCATTGGGTTCGATTCCTTCATCGAATTGACGCTGGCGAGGAGGGCTCGCTTCTCGTTCAGTTCGCCTTCCACCGACTTGTCACCCAGTTCGAACTTGGTTTCGAGGACGGCGACCTTGTGGACAAGCTCTTCGTGCGAAGGAAGGAACTCGTGCATCGGTGGGTCGATCAATCGCACCGTGACGGGTCGCCCTTCCATGGCTTCGAAGATGCCTTCGAAGTCAGATTGTTGGAGCGTTTCCAGGTGCTTGAGCGTTTCGTTTCGAACGGCTTCGTCCTTCGTGAGAATCATCTTCTGCACGTGGGGAAGTCGATCGTCGCCGAAGAACATGTGCTCGGTTCGGCAGAGGCCGATTCCTTCGCAACCGAAGACGACGGCTTGGTGCGCGTCGTTCGGATTGTCGGCATTGGCTCGCACCTTGAGTCGGCGGAAACCGTCGCACCAGTGCATCAGCTCGTCGAAATCACCCGTGATTTCAGGCTCGATGAGCGAAAGGGCCGTGTTGTAGACTTCACCGGTCGAACCATCGACCGTCACAAAATCGCCTTCCTTGATCACGATGTCTCCGACCGTACAATGGTCTTCGGCGACGTGGATGGCGTCACACCCGGCGACGCATGGGATTCCGAATCCACGCGCGACGACGGCGGCGTGGGAGGTCTTTCCGCCTCGGGCGGTGAGTACAGCCTTGGAGGCGAGCATGCCGTGGACGTCATCTGGGTTTGTTTCTTCTCGAATGAGAATGACGTTGTGTCCGGCGGCCTTCTTTTCTACTGCGTGGTTCGCAGAGAAAACGGCGACTCCTTCGGCGGCTCCTGGCGAAGCGGCGATCCCCTTCGCGATGGGCTTGATGCCAGCGAGGTCGCGAGCGGCGATGTCGATGCGCTTGTGGAGAAGCTGGTCGAGGTGGCTCGCGGTGACGCGCTGAACGGCCACTTCCTTGGTGATGAGCCCTTCGCGGACCATATCGACGGCGATCTTGACGGCGGCGGCTCCAGTTCGCTTTCCAGACCGGCATTGAAGCATGTACAGCTTGTTGTGCTGGATGGTGAACTCAAGGTCTTGCATATCCTTGTAGTGGTGCTCTAGCACGCCACAGACTCGGACAAACTCATCGTAGATGGCTGGGTTTTGCGCCTTCAGCTCGCTGATGGGCACGGGAGTTCGGACACCGGCGACGACGTCTTCACCTTGGGCGTTCATCAGGTACTCGCCGTAAAGGTGGTTGTCTCCGGTCGAAGGGTCGCGGGTAAAGGCGACTCCGGTTCCACAGTCGTCCCCGGCGTTGCCGAAGACCATCGACTGAAGGTTCACCGCGGTGCCGATGTCATCGCTGATGCGCTCTTTGCGTCGGTACACGATGGCTCGGTCGTTGTTCCAGCTGCGGAAAACCGCTTCGATGGAGAGCTCGGCTTGCTCCCACACATCGGTGGGGAATTCTCGGCCGGCGCCTTCGCGCACATGGGCGAGGAAGAGGTCGCAAATGGCCTTGAGGTCATCGGCGGTGAGGTCAAGGTCTGACTTAGCGCCGACCTTCGCCTTGTATGCCGAAAAAATGTGGTTGTCAAATCCATGCTTGCTCAATCCGAACGCGACGTCGGAGAACATCATGATGAATCGGCGGTAGCTATCGTAGACGAATCGCGCATCGCCGGTTTCGGCAATGAGGGCGGCCACCGTGTCGGGGTTGAGACCCAGGTTCAGAACGGTATCCATCATGCCTGGCATCGAGAACTTCGAGCCGGATCGGACAGAAACGAGGAGAGGCTTTGTGGTTCCACCAAAGGACCGGCCCATTTCAGCTTCGACAGCTGCCATGGCTTGGCGGACTTCCGCCATCAGTTCCTTCGGCATGGATTTGCCGTTCGAGTAATACTCTCGGCAAACGTCGGTGGTGACAGTGAATCCGGGAGGGACAGGAAGACCAATCTTGGTCATCTCACAAAGGTTTGCACCTTTTCCACCCAAGAGGTCTCGCATCGATTGGTCGCCTTCGGCGAATAGATAAACGCGTTTTGTGCTCATAGCTGTTATTTCGTCTCACTTACATCGGAGAGCACGACGTTCATCCACAAGAATGCCCCGGAATGGGGGGTGAATAGGGTGAGGATGGGCCGAGTTGGCCAATTCAATCGTGGTCTCGTCTCGAACTTTTCGGTAGACGGCGTCGGTGACGTCATAACGGAATTCTCAGTTACCTAGTGTACCTTGGAAACGCGAATTTCCAGGCTGAAACCCCAGGTTGAAATGAACGCTGAGCATGTGTCATAATCTTTCCTCACACGCGACCTTTGTCTCATTTACTGAAAGACTGGGCGTGAAAGGAATTACTATGAAGACAGGCACTCATCCCGTTAATTACCCAGTCATCTTTGTGGATGGCGACCACGAGTGGTCAGGCATCTCTACGCTCAAGGCGAACGAGACACGCGTGGTGGATGGAGTCGAGCACGGCGTGATCCGCCTCGAAATTTCTGCGTTCTCGCACCCGTTCTACACAGGCCAAAAGAAGATCGTCGACAGCGCTGGCCGCGTTGAGAAGT
>CAZBXR010000076.1:0-10579 GCA_964496145.1 uncultured Chthonomonas sp.
TCTCGGATGGCACATGCCGAGAAGGGCGAGACGATTTGGCTTAGCGGTAGCAGTGTCTCTTTTTTTGGCGTAGTTGGTACTGGTTTCATTAAGATGACTACTGTGGGGCCAAGCCATCAGGAGATAACGACCGAAATCATGGGGCCAGGGCACGTGTTCGGTTTGTTAGGGGCCATCGATGGCACAGGGTGTCCTCAGTCAGCCAAAGCGATCACCGGAACCTGGTATCTCAAAGTGCCGAAGTCAGGCTTTTTGCCGGTCTATGAGAAGAACGTCGTTTTGAAAGAACAGGTTTTCAAGCGCACTACGCACCGGCTAAGACAGTCATTCGACCTCATCGCCCACCTCTCCGTAGGGACAGTTGAGCAACGCGTGGCGGCGGTGCTTCTCGTACTCACGCGGTCGTTTGGGCGTGAGCTCCCCGACGGGCTTTTGTTGGACGTTCCTCTCACGAGGCAAGAAATCGCTGAGCTCGCTGGTACGACCGTGGAGTCCACGATCCGTATCATGAGCCGCTGGCAGAAGCAAGAGTGGATTGAAACCCAAGCGCGCCACATTCTTGTGAAAGACCTGGACAAACTGCTTCAGGCCGTCCGGTAGGTTCAGAATTTCCAACCGAGCATGAAGTAGCCAAAGGTCTGATTTCCCGATCTGCCTCCGCCGATGGACTTCACAAATCGGCCTGGAAGAAAGACTCCAGCGCCAGTACTCATGGTGAAGCCATTGGCCAACGTCGACGAGTAGTCTAGACTGATTTCCTGCCCAATATCGCGACCGGCGTTCCCCGTTGGGTCCCTATAGAGCGTTGCGCCGAAGGCATTAATCGCTCCGCCTACTCCGTACCAAGCGTCACGCTTGTCGTAAAGCTGCAACCACGTGTAACTGAGCCGGAGCGACGAATTGGCACTTGGTTTGAACTTCAGTCCCGCGGTCGCAGAGATAATGTTCTTCCATCCGGTCGTGTCCATCAATCCGAGCCGATCATGCCCGGTGGGATAAAGCTGATCAAAAGTGGAGTTGACCCGGTTGCTGCTGCCGCCGCTGGCGATGTTGACATCGCCGTACGCCTCCACCTTTGGCGCGATATCCATTCCGTACCTTCCATTCGCTGCCCAAGCCTGTACGCTTTTCCCGTCCTGATGACCCGCCTGGAAGCCGATTTGATAGCTTAAGGTCGATTTCGCATTCGGCTTCAACGTTCCCTCATTCGAAAGCGTATACCGAGTCTGAGCTACCCCCTTCGCATCATCAACTTTGATGATGAATGCCGTTGTGTTGGACGCCCTCTTGAAGGTGATTCCCGACAACACTAAGTTCTTCGAGGGAGTTGGCAACACGCCGGCACGCATCAGGAAGAAGGTCCAAGTCCGGTCCTCAACTTTTAGGCCTTCGAACGCGTTGGCGATATTGTTCCAATCGAGTTCGCCGATGAGCCTTCGATTGCCCAACCCGAAACGTTGCCGCCCTAGTGTGTAGGTGGTCGCTCCATTCTTGAAGCTGACGTTGGCTTCAAGGAGATCGCTTCGGATCGCAATACCGTTGCCGGCGGGGAGCCAGGTGAGTGAGCTCGCGTGTTGGTACACGATTCTGCCGGTGAGCCCATCCTTGCTCAACTGCAAGCCAACTCGCCCACGGAGCAACAAGTTGCTCCGATTATCGCCCCTGTCGGGTTGAAAGTCCGCGTCGATCCGCCGCTCATAACGGGCTCGAAACTCCAGCACTGGCTTGATCTGAATGTCGCGACTGTCGAAGTTGTCCAATGGGATCGGCATGAATCAATCTTTGCTGATTGCTTCTTGGATTCCTATGATTTCGGTCATATGTGGAATGATCCGAAGAGCGCGCCACCGGATTTATGATGGATATCATGGTGGGCGTTTGTTCGGCGTGCAACCATACTCGTTGTGAGTGAGCGGCAGTTCTACATAGACCCAAGCCGGTGCATCGGTTGCAACGCCTGCGTTCAGGCGTGTGCCGAGTGCGACACGCACCCGGGCGTCTCGATGATTCACTTGGAGCAAGTACAGCGCGCCGATACCGTGCAGACAACGCCGATCATCTGCATGCATTGCGATGAGCCCGCCTGCGCGATGGTTTGCCCGGCGGATGCCATCAAAAAGACGCCCGACGGAGTGGTTCAAAGCTCGCTCAAGCCGCGCTGTATCGGGTGCACGAACTGCCTCTTCGCTTGCCCATTCGGAGTGCCCAAGTACGACGTTGAGGTGGATCAGATGATGAAGTGCGACATGTGCTACGACCGCACTTCCATAGGCCTCAAACCCATGTGTGCAACCGTGTGCCCCTCTGGCGCTCTGTTTTATGGGACGCCTGAAGAACTCGCCGCCGAACGCTCGGGAACTCCGATCAACGAGTTCATATTTGGCAACAAGACGATCACTACCAAGGTTCACCTGATGATGCCCCAAGGAACAAAACAGCTCACGGTTAGACCCGATGCCGTGGTTCGCCGATCTGACCTCTTGACCGCCGTGCGACAAGTGGAGCGCTAATCCAACATGAACGACAAGCTGAAAGAAGATTTTCCAATTGACTGGGAAGACGACCACTTTGTGACCCGCCGTGAGTTCTTCAAATTTCTCACGTTAGCGAGTGGTGGTGTAGCGGTTGGCACGGCAGCACTGGCGGCTTACGCCCAAATTCCGAGGGAAGAAATCAAGTTTGAGGCCGCAAAGATATGCTCGACTGAAGATTTGAAGCCCGGTTCCGCCCTGGCTTTCAGCTACCCACGACCAGGTGATCTGTGCATCCTCGTCAGGAAGCAGGACGGCGAGTATGTTGCCTTCAAACGGCGCTGCACTCACCTTTCTTGCCCCGTGGAGTACGAAGTCAAGAATGAGCGCGAGCTCCTCTACTGCCCATGCCACAACGGTGCATTTTCCTTGGAAGACGGTAGCGTGGTTCAAGGTCCGCCGCCGCACCCCCTTCCCCAAGTTAAGATCGAAGTTCGCGGTAGCGAAATCTGGGCGACTGGTGCAATCAAAGGTGACCACTAGTGAACACGCCGCAATTCCATCGCCGCCGCCAAAAGGCAGTCGTCTTCGTCGGATTCTTGCTGTTTGCATTGATCTTGTTTCTCATTCAGCTGTGGCTCTTTGTAATGGTGCTTGAAAACATCTTGGCCGGAAAGACCGGCATGGTGATACAAGCTTCGGCGTTCAGCTTCTTGCTTCTGGGCATTAACATCTGGATGCTCGCCGGGGTAAAGCGGCTGATGAAGATGCAGTAGTGGTTAGGCCCCGGGATGAAGGCGATCAAGTCGGCGTTGCACGATTTCGGCCCGGCTTGGGCAGGTTTCCCACCGGCGATGCTCCATCTTGAGAGCTTCTTGAGCCAAGGTGGCCTCCTGATCGGGGGTCATGCGGGATTCAATCGCGGGAAACAGCCCCCGTTCTTCCCAGCGAATGTGATCTTCGAGAGCTTGCCCAAGCGCTACGCACGAAGTCGGCAACTCGCTGATGAGCTGTTCGATCTGCCGGTGTTCTTCATATAAGCGGGCTGAATCACCACCGGCGAGCGGGCCGAGGAGCCGCTCCTCCTCGGCAAAGTGGTCGGCAAGCTCCCGCTCCCAAGCCGCACGAGCCAGTGCAGGAGCGTCAGGGCGCTCCTCTCTTAGCGCCCGAGCGAGGTGCAGGCCGTCATTATGGTCCCGAGAGAACGGCTCCAGCGCAAAGGCCCGTTTCATTGCGGCGGCTCAGATTTCTTGATCTTCACGCAGGCCCGTTTGTATTCAGGAATGCCACTGACGGGATCGTAGGAGCGGATGGTGAGATTATTCGCCGCCTTGCGTCCGGGCCAGTGGTACGGGATGAAAACGGTGTCCGGGCGAATCGTGGTGACCACTTTCGCCTGAAGGACGACTTCGCCGCGCCGACTCGTGACGCGCATCCAGTCCTTATCGGCAATGCCATATTGTTCGGCCAACGTCGGGTGGATCTCCACGTAGGGATCGGAACAGAGATCAACCAATCCTCCGATCCGGCGAGTCTGTGTTCCGCTCAAATAGTGCGACACAACGCGCCCGGTCGTCAGAACCACCGGGTACTCGTCATCCGGTTCTTCCAGCGGCGGACGGTACTTCACAGCATTGAAGTGGGCTTTGCCGTCTGGGGTCTTAAACTTCAAGTCCTCCCATAGGCGCGGGGTGCCTGGGTGGCCAATTTCGGGGCAGGGCCAAAAGACGCCGAGCTCATTTTCGATTCGCTCGTAGGTAATTCCGTAGTAATCGGCGGTTCCGCCTTTGCTTGCCACTCGCAGTTCGTTGAAAATGTCCTCCGAAGTCTTGAAGTGGTCAAAAAACTTGCCTCGTCCAAGCCGCCGCGCGAGTTCCAGGATGATTTCCGTATCGGCCTTGGCGTTTCCAGGAGGGTTGACCGCCTTTTTGATTCGGATCACCCGCCCTTCGGCGCTGGTGCTGGTTCCATCCTCTTCTTCGTGAAGCGATCCCGCCATCACGATGTCGGCATGGTGGGCTGTTTCATTCAAGAAGAAGTCGATGGCCGTGTAGTGCTCCAGTTTGTTGAGAGCCTCGCGGGTGTAGTTGGAGTCCGGGAGCGACACGAGCGGGTTGAAGCAAATAGAGATGAGGGCTTTGATCTCACCGGCGTGGATCTTTTCCATGATCTCGGGTGCGGTGTGGCCCTTGCCCGGGAGTTCTTCGTCGGTGCAACCCCATACCGAGCAGATGTACTCGCGGTGAGCCGGGTTTGAGATATCCCGGTTCCCAGGGAGCTGGTCGCATTTGTGGCCGTGTTCGCGCCCTCCTTGACCGTTGCCTTGGCCCGTAATGGTTCCGTATCCGCAGCCTTTGCGTCCAATCCGTCCGGTGGCGAGAACGAGGTTGATGCAGCTCACCACGTTGTCCACGCCTTTGGAACTGTGCTCGATCCCGCGTGCGTGCATCAAGAAGCTGGTCTTGGCTTCACCCCACATCTTTCCGGCTCGAACGATGTCTTCGACCTTGATTCCGCTGATGCGGCTCGCCTCTTCCAGCGGAAGCGCAAGAGCCGCTGCTTTCGTTTCCTCCCAGCCCGAAGTGTATTCCACGATAAACGCTTCGTTGGTCAGTCCCTCTTCGATTAAGACCCGGAGGATGCCAAGGAGGAGGGCTGAATCCGTCCCCGGCAGGACGGGAAGGTGAAGATCGCAGGTGCGGGCGATGGGCGTGACGCGGGGATCGATCACGATGAGTTTCGCGCCACGATCTCGGGCCCGCCAGATGTAATCGGTCGTGATGGGGGAACACTCGGCCACGTTCGTTCCGGCAAGGAGAATCACTTCGGCGTGAACGATGTCCTCCCAGTAGTTTGAAGCTCGGTCAAGCCCGAACGCCTTTTTGTTACCCGCCCCTGCGCTCACCATACACAGGCGACCGTTGTAGTCAAGGTTAGCAGTCTGCAAGCCAAGCCGAGCGAATTTCCCGATCAGGTAGCTTTTTTCATTAGTGAGAGACACACCTGAGAGAAACGCCACGGAGTCCTTACCGTATTTGGCTTGAACTTCCTGGATGGCCTTGATGGTAGTGCTGAAGGCTTCTTCCCAAGAGATGGAGATGAAACCTTGTCCTGGCACGTTCTTCATCGGGTTGAGAAGTCGATCAGGGTGGCCGCCTTGCAGGTATCGCTTCACCCCTTTAGGGCACAACTTTCCTCGATTAAAGGGGAACTCCTCCCAAGGCTCGAACCCGATCACTTGGTCTTTCTTGACCTTTAACTGGATCCCGCATTGCATGCCGCAGAAGCAACAGTGCGTCTTCACCAGCTTGTCGGGATCATCCCTGCCCACCCAACCGCCTGGAGGTGTGTAGGCGGGGTGCGGACCGAAATCTTCGATCAGCTTCTCGATTGAGACAGGGGGCTTAGCCATATCTGAAGTTTAGTATCGTTAGGGAGGATGCCGCTATGACAGGCATCATAGCCCCAATCCCTTCTGGAACAGCTTAGCCACAGCAAGTAGCAAAACCAATCCCAACGCTCGCCGAAGGGCAAGACTTGATACTCGATTGGCTCCAAGGAAGCTTCCACCGACTGCGCCAAGAATGCCAACTGTGATCAGCGGCCAGAGGCTCAGGCTTTCTCGCAGGAGATCAAAAGGTCGAGCCGAGAGACCGGCCAACGAGTTCGCAAAAATGAAACCCGCCGAAAGGGCTGCCACTTTGTGCGGCTGCGCCCACCGATTCAGAATCATCAATGGAGACAAAAAAATCCCTCCGCCGACCCCGACAAGCCCGCTCAATAAACCAATGCCAACCCCCGACCCCACAAGGATAGGACGAACCGGTGGTTGGCTCTCGCCGTCTTTCGCGGGAACGCTTAAAATCAGCACTCCAGCGGCATAAAGAAGCACCACCGCAAGAACGAGGTCTTGGGTTCGGTTCTCAAACTTGAGGCGACCCCCCAAGAAGGCAGAGGGAACCGAACCCAGCAAGAGCGGCCACGCGAGATTCCAATCAAAATGCTTCGCTCGCCCAAATACCACCAAGGTGATGCCTGCGACAAAGACGTTGAGAACGAGCGCTGTTGTGGCGCCGACCGCGCTCGGAATCGCGGTGAATGCAAGCAGCGCGAGGTATCCCGAGGCTCCGCCATGGCCGACCATACTGTAGCCAAGGGCCACGGCGAAGACTCCAAAAAAAAGCCACGGCTCAATCACGTTCAAGGCACTCGACTCCTCCCTGGAGCGAGAAGACGTCGCGAACACCCCGTGCCCTGAGGTCGGCTACTAGGCGGTAACTACGCCTTCCGGAGGCGCAAACGAACAAGGTAGGTCGTTGCCATTCGACTTCGTAGCATTCCGCCATAGGCACTTTATGATGGGGCCGGGTGAGCTCGGGAGTTTCGTTAGGCTCCCGAATATCCACCAACTCAAAGCTTTCAAGATTGATGGAGGTTGCATCTACGTCCCAAACGCTACCCCCGGAACTGAGTTCACTGGAGAGCTTGCGACGGATCGTGGTTGCTTCTAAGGTGCGGAAATCAAACAAGAGCAATTTGTCGTCCAAGACCGGTAATCCAAGGATGCCTTTGATGACTTCGTTTGCTTGGAGTACCCCCATCAGCGAAGGCACAACGCCGAGTACCCCTGATTGGGCGCAGGTTCCAACACAGTGGTCGGGAGGCGGTTCGGGAAAGAGATCGGCAAGGCACGGTCCTCCGGGCCGAACCGTCATCAGTTGACCTTCAAATTGGTGAACACTGGCGGTGACCAGGGGGCGGCCGAGCCTCTGGCAGACGCGGTCGAGCAGGAGCTTTGTGCTGAGGGAATCGGTCCCATCCACGATCCAGTCGTAACCGGAAATGAGCTGTTCGGCATTACCTTCAGCGAGGCGCACTGGAAATAGCTGAACCGACAGTTGGGGCCGAAGCCGACGCGCGAATACCGCCGCCCGCTCGACCTTCATGCGCCCGATATCGGAGGCGGCAAACAAGGTTTGGCGATGGAGATTCGAGAGCTCAACCAGGTCGGCGTCTACCAGACCCAGCGTCCCGATGCCGGATCCAACGAGTGAAGGCAGGCTCCCGGCCGCAAGGCCCCCCACCCCGACCAGTAAGACCCTCGCCCCAGCAAGCGCAGCTTGACCCTCGGGTCCGACTTCGGAAAGTCGCATTTGCCGGGCAAACATCTCATCGTCCACCGGGCTAGAAGCGGCTTCACCGGGAACAACCCACGCAGCGACCCCGCTGGCGTAGGTTTCGCGCTTCCAAATGGGAACCCGCCACTTGAGCTGGTCCATGATCCACTCGCAGGCTTCAAAGGCCTCTCGCCGGTGGGCTGAGGCCGTTTGCACGACGACCGCCGTATCGCCGATGGCAAGTTGCCCGACGCGATGGATCACTCTGGCTTCCAAAAGCCCAAAACGTTCTATGGCCTCTTGAACAAGCACCTCTCCTTGGGCAATTGACATTTCGGGGAATGCTTCATATTCAAGCCCAACGACGGACTGCCCCTCGGCGTGATTCCGTACTTTGCCTTCAAAAACGACGAATCCGCCGGCTTCATCGTGGGCTATTGGCTCAGCGGCAATCGGGGCACTGCTGAGTGAGAACTTCATCCGCCTGCCACCGGGGGAATCAGGACGAGCTCTCTACCATCTTGTAGGGGGGCAGCTGGATCGACAAACTCATGGTCAATTGCAACTCGAATCAGTGCGGGCGGAAGACCGAGCCGGTGCTCGGCGATGAGCGTTTCGACGACTTCGCCCACGGTCTCGCATGAGGTCGTTTTCTGTTCAACGGCAAGCCCACGGCGCTCTCGCAGGACGGCAAAATAGCGGACAGTGACGGTCTTCATGGGTTTCGACTCCATGGAAAAGGTAAGAAATCGATATGCTCGCCTTGGGCCAACGTGATCCCATTGGGGTTGATCCTTACAAGTCCGTCGCTCTCCAATAGGCCAAAGTTCGCGTGGGAGCCAATGACGTTTAGGATCACAACCTCACCGCTGGGTAGTAGCTTTGCCGGGAGAAACTCTTCGCGTCCCGGCTTCCTATCCATCTTTCTCGCGACTTGCCTGGATTCACGGGGCAATTCATCACCGAGCCAGGCATTGACGAAGATAAGGAAGCCCACCCAAGTCGAAAGCGGATTCCCTGGGAGGCCAAACCATGCTTTCCCATCTTCGCGCGTTCCGAAGGCAATCGGCTTGCCCGGTTTCACGGCGACCCCATGGAACTTCACGTGGAAGCCCGCCTCTTCCATGGCCGAAAGAACAAGGTCATGCGCCCCGACGGAAACTCCGCCGGTCGTGATGAGGAGCTCGGAACTTTGGATCGACTCGTGGATCTGGGTGTGCAGCTCTTCTTGAGAGTCCCGGGCGTGCCTCACTTGTGCGTCGATGCCTCTGAGGGCCAAAGCTGAAGACAGAGCGGTCGCATTGGAATTGAAGATCTGACTGTCTTGGAGTGACTGGCCAGGCGGCACGACCTCATTCCCGGTGCTGAGGATGGTGACATTGGGCAGACCGCGGACTTCAACCGTGGCAAGTCCGCAACTCGCGCACGCGGCGAGATGGGGTGGTGTCAACGTCGCTCCCTTCTGCGCGACGAGATGCCCCACCGGAGCTTCTTCAGCCTGAAGCCGCACATGCCCGCCCTTTCGAACTTCTCCCACGAGCAAGCCGTCTTGTTCCGAAGCGTCTTCTTGCGCGATGATGCCGTAGGTTCGGGTTGGCACGGGGGCTCCTGTGAAGATGCGCACGGCCTCACACGGCTGGATACCCCCAGGAGCCGTCGCCCCCGCGGCAACCTCACCAACGATTTCCCAGGGCCCTTCCGGACTCCCGACGGCGAAGCCGTCCATGGCAGAGTTATCAAAGAGCGGTATATCAAATGGCGAAACAACATCCTTGGCCAACACCCGCCCCAACGCGTTGCGCAGTTCCATTCGTTCCGTTGGGAAACTCGGGCGATGATCGCGAATAATGGAGAGCGCCTCATCGACGGTGATCACGGATGGCCCTCCCCAGCGAGCATCGAATGAACGTGCAACAGGCTCGGCATCAGGCAGACCATGGCATCCTCGCACGCTCCCGGACTGCCCGGAATTGCCAGCACAACCGTTTCTCCAATGATCCCAGCCAAGGGCCGAGCTAGCATGGCGGTGGGTAGCCGTGAGTGGCTGTAGGATTGGAAGGCAGCGACCACACCAGGGAGATGCTTTTCAAGTAGGGGCGCTAGGGTCTCAAGGGTGATGTCACGCGGGCCAACTCCAGTGCCTCCTGTGATCACGAGCAATGAGATACCTCTCTCAGCAGCAGCTCGAACCTCATCGACCAGCAAATCCAATTCGTCGGGCAGGACTTTGACCGAGACAGAGGCAGCGCCGTGACCCTTGAGTGCCTGCTCAAGTATTCGGCCGCTTCGATCTTCGTACTCACCACGATGCGCGCGATCTGACATCACCAGAACTTGCGCGCTCCAGTCACTGCGCTTGGGAAGGTCACTCTTACCGCCCGTCTTTGAAAGGAGGCGAACGCCGACGATTTCCATGTCGTCGTCGATCATTTTCAGCATGTCGTAGAGGGTGAGCACGGCGGCAGCGGCCCCGGTCATGGCCTCCATCTCAACCCCGGTTTTGCCCACAGAGACAACGAAGACCTCGACCAAGATCCGGTCTGCTAGAAACTCAAACTCGACCCGCACATGCTCAATCGGGATGTTATGGCAGTAAGGAATCCACTCGGTTGTCTTCTTCGTCGCCTGGATAGCCGCCACCTTGGCGACGGGAACCGGGTCTCCTTTGGGAGTATCGCCATTCTGCACGCGACGAATCGTCTCCACGCTCGCCGTGAGTTCAGCGCGAGCGAGGGCCGTTCGCTTGGTCGTGTTCTTAAAAGAAACGTCTCTCATCCGCCGATTTGCACCATGGTTAAGTTGTCTCGTTGAGCCCAGTTTCGCATCGGTGGATGGGCGCTCCACTTGCCATCGAGGCACTCTTGAACGGCTATCTCTAGTTCTGAGTCGGGTGCTCCTCCTCGAATCAAGTCCCTTAATGAGACGCTGGGCGGTAGGAAGAGACAAGATTTGAGCTGACCGTCTGCCGTCAAGCGAAGGCGATTGCAACCT